>NZ_BAABGS010000019.1:0-110941 GCF_039541695.1 Chelativorans composti
GACAGCACTTCTATCTTAGGTATGTGACTGGTCATAATGGGCACATTACTCCTAACACTTAACAAGTGGGAGATCGTGTCCGGGGATTTATGGGGCCACTACACTCTCCAGTCGTTGCCGTCGCTGACCTTCTTGATCGCGTAGATGTAGTTGTCCAGTGGGTTGTATCCCATCGCATTGTAGGCATAGCCCTGCTTCTGGGAACCGATGCTGACGATGTTCAGCTCAGGAGGCGGCGATGTCAGATCGATCGTTGCAAGCTGAACTCCCGAAATCATGCCATCATTTTCGTCAATGAACGTTTCAGCGACGAAAATGCGGTTGTCACAGTTCGGAAAAGGGACCTGTTGCCCGGCAAAATTAATGGGTGGCTGCAAGTTCTGGGCATTCAAGGGCGGGGCCGCCCAGCTGGAATCCGACAAGCGCAATGGAAAGAGGACCGAAAAGCGTAGACCTCAGAGCGCCTGAAACCATCTCCGATCCCTTTTGATGTCGCCGTGTTTCCGTGCCTGATGGCGCATCCCAGGCAGCCCCCAGATGCCACCCGGTCCGGAAGAAGCGCATCCGGCAACGACATCAGACATGGACGTTTTTTCGCGGTTCAGCCGACGGCCTGAACCATTTCGGACCTCAGAGGTCGCAGAAATGATCCAGACCCGACGGCAGGATTGCCGCTCGCCCGACTGTCCGTCAAAGGGAGGTCTCACTTGGCGGCCACGTCAGACGCACTGATCATCACTGTCTCGATTTCCAGCCGGTACCGGTTGGAGCGGTCCCTCCAGAGTTCGGTGATCCGCTTTCTCAGCTCCGTCAGACGTTTTCCGGCGAGGCCCCGGTCAGCCGACGCCTCCAGGTACGCGATGTGCAACACCGATGGCTCTGCCGCCAGCGTATCAATGAGCTGTCCGAGACGATCTTCCCAGCTTTCCTCGAGCGCATACTCCCCGGGTCTGAATGCACTGTCGTTGACATCCAGACGTACGACGCGGCCGATGCTGGTTGCAAAGTTCAGGATCGTCGCCTTGCCCGGGGTCAGCCTTACAGTGCGGGGATTCTCGCTCAGGATCCGGTACCCCGTAGGCAGAGAACGCGGGTCGAGCTTCATCACATATGTGGAACCGACACGGGCATTCGGCAGATCCGCGCACGCCACGCTGAAGCGGCCATGCTTGTCGGTGGTCACCGAAATGCCCTGAACCGTCACCACCCGGGCGCCAGCGATACCGGGTTCGCCGTTATCGTGGTAACCATTGCGGTTCTTGTCGTCAAACACCTTGCCGATCACATCGCCGCAATCAAAGACAGGATCCGGGATCAGCTCGACTTCGCTCCTCGCGATCACTGAAACGGGCTTTTTGAGCTCACCAAGCTGAAACACCTGCGCCATATTGGTGTGTGTGCCCAGGATCGCGGTGCCGGTCGCAACCAGAACATAATCAATCCGCCTCTCCGCATTCACCTCCAGGTCGAATACCAGGGCGGTGCCCTCACGCTTCGGTTCGAACGCAATTCCGTCCACACGCGCGGAACCAGGGAGATAGGCGAAGCCCTTTGGGATGCGGTCGACGACGGAAATCGAGCCCGATGTGTCCTTCGGCTCAATGGTAATCACGTACGGAACCTGCTGACCGCGTGTCACCTGGCCGATCTGCGCGCCCTTGCTGATCATATAGCCGGGGAGTGTGGCGATGGCCGGAACCAGCAGAGGATAGGCAGTCGGCGCACGGCCAGCAGCCACATCCTGAGGGGTCAGGGCCGGCGTCACCACGACGTTCATGATGCCGTCCGTGAGACCAGCCGAGTTGCTGATGTCTTCCTCGGTCAGGTAGTAGTAGGCCACGAAAACCCCTTCCCCATTCCGCGGAATGACCTGCTGTTCCGGCGCGAATGGGGTCATGGTTCCGGTTCCCTTCTGTCCATTGAAGGTCGGACCGGCATCCTCGGGCTGAAGAACCGTCATGCTGACATTGCCCTCGTTCCTCACCAGGACACGAATCTCCAGCCGCTCGCCAGCGTCAGGCAGCTTGTTGGGCACAAGATCGTCCAGGAACGCCGTGGACTTTTTGGTGTAGAGAGCAGGCATGGGGGGCGGCAGATGGACGCTTACCGACGCCTCTTCGGATTGCATCAGAGTGCTGCCGAGCACGGCCGTCGCAACAGCCACGTTGACGACGTTCTCGTTCAGAATGTCAGCTTCGGTGAACGGATAGTTGCCGGTAAACACGAACTTTTCGCCCGGCCCCAACACCGCCAGGGAGGCGGGTTCGACCGAGGAGAGAAGCGGATCAACAATCGTGACTTCCTTGACCTCGACGCCCGTGTCATTGGTCACGGTGAAGGTATACTGAATGACCTCACCAACCTCCGGCGCCCCGATATCGTTCGCATCAATCCACTGACCGGCCTTCTCCAGCACCAGGCGCGGCCCCTTCACCACAACCGTCGACGTATTGTTGTCCGGCACCTGATCCGCAAAGTCTTCCGGAACAACCACCGAGGCCGTGTTCTCAATATCCGACATGTCAGTGGGGCTTGTCTCTATGGTCACTTGATAGGTGACTGAGACCCCTGATTGCGGAAGCGTGATGGTCGCGTTGAGATCGCCCGTGCCGCTCGCCGGGGCGCAGGTTGCCGCCGACGTTTTCGAAGTACAGGACCAGGAAGCGCTGACCGCATTGGGCGGAAGCGCGTCGACAAGCTGAATGTCCGCAGCGCCCCAGGGGCCATTGTTCTTCACGACGATCGTGAACGATACCGACTGGCCCGGCAGATATGCATCCTGAGCGGGTGTTTTCGTGACCTCGATGTCCACCGGCAGACCGAGGGGGGCGTGCAGACACTTCGCGCCGTCGGAACTGCTCATTTCAGTGCCCTTGGCAAGGAATTGCAGGCTCATCTGCGAAATGTCGCCCGATGACATGTCGATACGAACGAAATTGCCCGAGTCGGTGTCATATGCATAAACGCCATTCTTGGCCGCAAATACCGACGTGAAAGAAAGGATCTCGCCCGTGCCGGACTGGAAAGGCCCCGCAGTGACCGCGCCAAAATCATCGAGGTCAATCCGGACAATCGAGTAGTTCTGATTATTTACCTGGATCGACCAAAGCGCACCATCATAATACCCCATGTCCTGAAGGGGTACCGGCGGATTGAGCGGCTTGCTATCTACAAGCTCAACATTGTTTCCATCTATGCGATACTTGAAAAGTTTATAATCGTAATCAACAATATAGAAATTTCCTTCATCATCAAAATCAGCGACAACAGACTCAGTAAATTCACCAAGACTTTTCACATATTCTACGTTGCCGTTCCTGTAGATCCTGAGAAGGTCATGGCTATCGGCGCCATTGTTGTCCCGTTTGATTGCATAAATGAAGTTATCAATGGGATTATATCCCATTGCATTGTACGTATAGCCACCCCGGTGACTTGACGGAATAAGATCAAGCTTCAGCAAAGGAGGTTCCGTCAGGTTGATCGTGCCGAGATCAACCCCCGAGATGTCCCCGACGCCATCAAATATGTTTTCCGCTATGAAGATCCTGCCATCGCACTCAAATGGCTCCATCGCCCCGATGGGCACAATCGGCGGGTACTGGTTGTCAGCATGTACCTGCACGGGATTTGCCAGCGCAAGCAGGCAAACGCCCCACAAGAGGCGAGCAAATCCTTTCCCGTGAACATCTATCATCGAAAACCTCCTGAAAGGAAAATCAGACGCATTGCCAGCTCGGAGCGGAGGCCCCCACCGTCCGGGGATACGGTTTACCGGGAGAGCACGCCGGTCATTTCGACCTGAAAGCACAGACAGGCGCGGAAACGGTCACTGACGAGACGCCATGACTTCAGGCGACAGGCTGCCCAAGAGAATTACAAGGGATGCCAGGCACACAATTCGGGAAGAAGAGACAAGCGCCTCCAGACAGACTGACGAGATACATCCAGGAGACCCGCGCCATGACCGAGCAGAACCACCACCGCGGATACGATACGATGGTCAAAGACACTGGAAATTCGTTTCAGGGCGCCAAGTGCAGCATTTCGGCCAGGGGACCCTCTCTCACTAGGCAATCGAAAAGCGTAATCGCGCAACCCGCCTAACGGCAATATTACGGTCAGTCCTTCTCGCCTGGCACGATGACAGTCAACGACAATAGGTTTACAGAAAGGAAGCGTGCTGTCAGGAACTAACTTGAAACAAATCACTGCAGTTACAATTTAATAAGCAAATACATCATCGCTTTCTGAACTTTTCGAAAACTGTGCTTGTAATTTACGATTAAGATATCTATTTGTAACTGGCATTTGCGCTCATATTGGGCGCGCCAATTGTTTTCAAGAGAGTTTATTGCACGAGATGCATACGATTACGAAAGATGTAAACGGTAAGGTGAAGAAGACTTCCGCCAGCAACGCCGAAGATGTCTGCACAGACCTTCCCTGCACAACGTCACTGCTGGACTTCAAGCTCCGTCGCGCGCAGCTGCTCGCGTTTCAGGATTTCTCAGAAAGTCTTTCGCAGCTGAAGATCCGTCCGGCCGAGTTCTCCGTACTGGCCATGATCGCCCAGCACCCAGGCCAGAAACAAACAACAATCGCGGAGATGCTCGGCATCAAGCGGGCAAATTTCGTGTTCCTGATGGACAGCATCGAGAGCCGCGGGCTCGCCGTGCGTCACAAGGAAAAGAATGACCGTCGCTCCCATTCGCTTTACCTGACGGATGGGGCATCCGTTTTGTCAAGAAGATGACCTCGCTCTGGCAGGAGCACGAGAAGCGGCTCGTGGCCAGACTGGGCGGCAGGGACAATCTCAACCGCCTGATTGATCTGCTGGACCGTTTTCTGGCTGCGGACAATGACGGCAAGCCGGTCCGCCTGGCGGCCAACAGCAAATAAGTCCGCAGCGTCGTTATTCCTGTCCTCTTGGCGAAAAGCCGGGACGGTTACTGTAAACGAACGGTAGCCACCCGGCTTCGCATTTCAGAAATACGCGATCCATCCCGATTGAGCGCACTCGCCTGATCGCCCCACCGCCGCCCCATGAGCTGGCGGATGACCGGACGCGCCGGCGGCCGCGCTCCCGGTCTGTCCCTCTCGTATGAAGAGCCGAATAAGGCTCTGCAACCGTCCCGCAGTCAGGCGGCAGCCCTGATCCTGCTTCTGCTGGAGCCTGCGTCGATTGCTTCCGACGCGGAGATGATGCCGCTTGCACCATCAAGTGCAGCGGGGACAAGTTCCAACGCCAGGAGCCGGCGCTTCTCGAACGGACCAGGCATCACAAGATTGCCCGTCTTTTCTGCCGAAAAGCCAAAGCGGGCGTAGTATTCCGGATCGCCGACCAGAACGATTGCCGCGTGGCCGAGCACGCGAGCGCGCGCGATCGCCTCGAGCATCAGCGCGCTGCCGATGCCCTCCCCCTTCCGCTCCGGTTCCACGGCCAGAGGTCCGAGCAGCAGTGCGTCGCAACCGCCTTCACCGAGGGTTACATTCCACAGGCGCACGGTACCAACGAGCGTGTCGTCGGACGCGCGGGCGACCAGAGCCAGGCCCCGCGCCGGCAGACGGCCGCGGCGGAGCTTTTCCGACGACTTGCGCTTGCGGTTTTGCCCCATGGCGCGGTCGAGCAGCGCCTCACGAGCGGCAACGTCGCCCGGCTCCTCCTCGCCGATGACAAAGACAGGCGCAGAAACCGGGGTCCCAACAACGTCATTCCGGGCAGAGTCGACAGGGTGCGCGGCATCCATCGCCACACTCCTTTCAGCAACAGAAAACCACAGGGAAAAGGGCCTGCGGCCATAACGGCCGCAGGCAGTGGTGTGCTCAGATGACGTAAGCCTTGAGCGGCTCGAAGCCGTTGAAGGCCACCGAGGCGTAGGTGGTCGTGTAGGCGCCCGTGCCCTCGATCAGCACCTCGTCGCCGATCGTGAGCGAGACCGGCAACGGGTACATGTTCTTCTCATAGAGCACATCCGCGGAGTCGCAGGTCGGGCCGGCGATGATGCAGGGGCCGACCTCGTCGCCATCGCGCGGTGTCACCAGCGGATAGCGGATCGCCTCGTCCATGGTCTCGGCCAGGCCGCCGAACTTGCCGATGTCGAGGTACACCCAGCGGGCCTCATCGTTCTCCGACTTGCGGGAAATGAGCACGACCTCCGACTTTATGACGCCGGCATTGCCGACCATGCCACGACCCGGCTCAATGATCGTCTCGGGCATGTGGTTGCCGAAATGCTTGGACAGCGCGTCGAAGATCGCCTCGCCATAGGCCTGAGCCGTCGGCACGTCCGTGAGGTAGCGGGTCGGGAAGCCGCCGCCCATGTTCACCATGCGCAGGTTGATGCCCTCGGCCGCAAGCTTCACGAACACGCTGCGGGCGTCAGCCAGCGCGCGGTCCCAGGCAGAGAGATCCGTCTGCTGAGAGCCGACGTGGAAGGACACACCATAGGCATCAAGGCCAAGGTGGTGGGCGCGGCGCAGCACGTCGACCGCCATCTCCGGCACGCAGCCGAACTTGCGCGACAACGGCCACTCGGCGCCAGCGCCATCGGTAAGCACGCGGCAGAAGACCTGCGAGCCGGGGGCCGCGCGGGCGATCTTTTCCACCTCCTCGACGCAATCGACCGCGAAGAGGCGAACGCCCAGGTCGTAGGCGCGGGCGATGTCGCGCTCCTTCTTGATGGTGTTGCCATAGGAAATGCGGTCCGCCGTGGCGCCAGCGTCGAGCGCCATCTCGATCTCGGCGACGGAAGCGGTGTCGAAGCACGAACCGAGCGACGCCAGAAGACGAAGGATCTCCGGGGCGGGGTTCGCCTTCACGGCATAGAAAATGCGGGAATTCGGCAGCGCCTTGCGGAAGGCCTGGTAGTTGTCACGCACCACCTCCAGATCAACGACGAGGCAGGGTCCTTCCGGACGTCGGGTCGCAAGAAAGTCCAGGATGCGCTGGGTTGCCATGTCAGTTTCCCTCATCACGCGGCTTCAGCCGCAAAAAAGCTCAAGCGGACGGGCCGAAGCCCGCGGTGGACAAAGGATGCACCGGACCATCCCGACTTCCGGCGGGTGGATGACGCCGGACCGCGATCGTCATGTGTGCATTTTGAGCTTCCGCCTCGCGGCGAAAGTTCGCTCTGTCTGCCTCAGCTTTGGTAGGGAAACCCCTCCGCACTGCCGGCAATGAAGGTGTGCCTCTTTAGTAACCCCGGCTTTTGGACAACCGGCGAAACACCAGAAAGGCCCGCACCGTCGTTGCTTCAAGGTGTCCTCGATTCATCGGTTGGCCGCGAATCGACTGGAGCGGTTAGGTCCAGGTACCGTACCGTTCCCCTCACCATTATGAGGGCCGGCGGACACCCACAGGCACGTGCGACTTTGGGCAAAGGCGCATATAGGCCGTTCGCTCCTAGGGTTCAACAGGAAATTTTTCCTGTTCAGTTCTTTTTTGACCTCGATCATTCCATCCCCGGTGCAGCAGTTTCTGACAGGGATGCCGCCAGCACGCCCGCGTCCGGACCTGTCAGAGCGGAGAAATCCGTACTGTCTCGGAAGGGAGTATGCCGTTTGGGACAAGATGGGACCTCCGCCGGGCAGCAAGAGCCACGGTTGGAGTTTCATGCTATAAGCCGGTTGAATGTCGGCGGCGTTGGAACAGCAGCAGATGGACACCCTTACTCGAATGCGCGCGTTTGTGCAGGTTGTAGAGGCGGAAGGCTTCTCCGCGGCGGGGCGCAAGCTGGGCCGGTCCAAGGCGTTGCTGTCGAAATATGTGCGAGAGCTCGAGGACGAGCTGGGGGTGCTGCTCATCAACCGTACCACCCGCCGGTTCTCTCTCACCGAGGCGGGGCAGACCTATTATCAGCGCGCGGCCGAAATCTTGCGCGAGATCGACAACCTGGCGGAGACGGTCCGCGATTCGGCGGGCGACCTGAAGGGGCGGATCAAGATCACTGCTCCGCGCACGTTCGCAGACGCGGCGATCGGCCAGTCGCTGATCGACTTCGCCTCCCAGCATCCCGACATCGTGCTCGACATCAGCCTGGACGACCGGGTTGTGGACCTGGTGGAAGAAGGCTACGACCTCGCCATACGGATCACCAAGCTCGCCGACTCCGCGCTGATCGCCCGCAAGCTCGCCCCATCCCGGATTCTGCTCTGCGCTTCCCCAGCCCTGATCGAGCGGTACGGCGCTCCGAAGCATCCGCGCGAGCTGCAGAACCTTCCATGCGTGGTCGATACCAATGCGCGCTACCGCTACAGCTGGCCATTCCGGGAGCCGGACGGGGCGCACATATCGGTGCCGGTGCAGGGCCGGTTCGAGGCCAACAGTCCGCTATCGGTGCGCGCCGCAGCCATCGCCAGCATCGGCTTTGCCCTCATCCCGGATTTCATCGCACAGCCGGCCATCGACAGCGGACAGCTTGTGAGCCTGCTGGAAGACTATCTCGAAGACGGGCGCGGCATCTTCGCGGTTTTTCCCAACCGGCGCCATCTGCCGGCCCGCGTGCGTGCGCTCGTTGACTTCCTGGCGCAATGGCTGAAGCAGCATCAGCACGCCATCGGGCACTGACGACCATTTTTTGCCGCTTTCATGAAGAATTTAACCGCCAGGACAGGGACAAGCAGAACAGCATGCCCATGAGACTCATGAAATCCCCGGCGCTCTCCGGTGCGCTGCTGTTGCTCCTGCTTCCGCAGGACGGCCAGGCGCATCCCCATGTGTTTGCGGAGGCGCGGCTGGACGTGGCCGTCAACGGCGACCGTCAGGTGGAAGCGCTGAGACATGTCTGGCGGTTCGACGACGTCTTTTCCAGCACGGTGCTCGTCGAGTTCGACAAGAACAAGGACCTCAAGCTGGACGCTGACGAACTGAAGGAGGTCGGCGCGACGGTTCACGAGTCCCTGGCGGATTTCAACTATTTCCAGTTCGTCACGTCCAACGGCAAGGACGTCGAAATGGAGGCTCCGGCGGAAATACTCGCCGATTTCGCCGACAACCAGCTGATCCTGCTCTTCGAGAGCCGGCCGAAGGACAGGCTGGAGCTTGCGGGAACGACATCGTTCGGTGTGTACGATCCCACCTTCTACACGGCCATCGAGTTCACCAGGGACGATTACCTCGCGGTTCTGGACATGCCCGCGGGATGCACCAAACAGGTGATTCGGCCGGATCCCGATGAGACGATCGCGCAGAACCAGGACATGCTCACGGAAGACTTCTTCAACGACCCGACAGGCAACGACCTGAGCAAGATCATGGCCACGCGCCTGGAGGTGACATGCGGCAACTGACGGATCGTACCGCCCCAAGGCGGCGCGTGCCGCCGACGCTGGTGACTGCCGCTTTCCTGCTTGCGCTCGGATGTGCCCAGGCGCTCGCCCAGAGTTCGCTCGGCATCGGCACGGCGGAGCCTTCGGTCAACGTGAGCGGCGGGCCGTTCGCCGGCCTTTTCCAGTGGATCAATACGCAGCAGCAGGCCTTCTACCGGGAACTGACGGGCGCGCTGAAGAGCATGCGCGACGGTGGATCCGGCATGTGGGCGCTCATCGGACTGTCGTTTGCCTATGGCGTGTTCCACGCGGCGGGTCCGGGTCACGGCAAGGCCGTGATTTCCTCCTACATGCTCGCGAACGAGGTGGCGCTGCGGCGAGGCGTGGGCCTTTCCTTCGCTTCGGCGCTGATGCAGGCCATCACCGCAATCGCGGTCATCGCCGCGGTCTTCCTGTTCCTGCGCGGCACGACCATTTCCATGACCGACGCCACGCGGGCCCTGGAGACGGCGAGCTTTGCGCTGGTCGCCGCGTTCGGCGGCTGGCTGCTGTGGAAGAAGGTACGGGCGCTCATGATCTCGCGGGAACCGGTCGGCCATAGCCTTTCATCCGCGCATGTCCATGCCTGCGAGCATGACCATCAGCACAGCCATCATCACCATAACAGCGGCCATTGCGACTGCCATGAGCATGCGCACGATCACGGGCATGTTCACGGACCGGACTGCGGGTGCGGCCATTCCCACGCGCCGGACCCGGCGATGCTCTCAGGCGAGAAGCTCGACTGGAAGGCCGGCTGGTCGGCGGTGGTGGCGGTCGGCCTTAGGCCGTGTTCGGGCGCGCTGATCGTGCTCACCTTCGCCTTCCTGAATGGTCTCTGGCTCGGTGGCATCCTCTCCGTGTTCGCAATGGCGATCGGGACCGCAATCACGGTCTCGGTTCTGGCGACCCTTGCAGTCTTCGCGAAGGACCGCGCCCTTGCCCTCACGGATGGCGGGCGTTGGGGCCAGTGGGTGCACCAGGGGATAGAAATCTGCGGCGCGCTTGCCGTGCTCCTGCTGGGCCTGCTGTTGCTCGGCGCAAGCCTGACGGCCTGAGCAACCGCAGCTCCCCCGCGGCCAGGCGGAGGGAGCAGCTTCAGCAACGGACCGAAAGGAAAGGGCGGCATTTCGGCGCGGGCGCCGGGCTGCGTCCCTACCTGTCTTCGTCCTTGCGCGAGCGGATCCAGAAGATTCCGAAAAAGGCCAGCACGAACAGAGCCGCAAAGGCGAAGGCCACGTAGACGGAGACGCTGCCGAGCGCCTGCATGATCGCCGGCATGAAATAGAACCCCACGCCGAAGACCAGGATGATGACGGCGGCGGCGATGGCGTTGCGCTGTTGCTCACTCATTTTCGGACAAACGACTCCTGATGGCCTGCAGGCTTTCCCGCTGCTGGCCTTCCCTATCGAAATTCTCCTCCGAAAGCCAAGCCTCATTCGCGGCGCGGATGAGAGGCCACTCGCGGTCGATGATCGAGAACCAGGCCGTGTCGCGGTTCTCGCCCTTCACCACCATGTGCTGGCGGAACAGGCCCTCGTAGGAGAAACCGAAACGCAGAGCGGCGCGCTTCGACGGTTCGTTGCGGTCGTTGCACTTCCACTCCAGCCGGCGATAGCCCAGGCGGTCGAAGATCAGCGAGGCGATCAAATGGAAGGCCTCTGTGGCAAGCCGGGTGCGTGCGAAGCCCGTCGCCCAATAGATGCTGCCGATCTCCGCCACGCCGCTGCCCGTGTCGATGCGCATGATGGCCTGGCGTCCGCCGATCCGGCCCGTGGCCTTCTCCACGAGAACGAAGAAGAGCGGATCCTGCGAGCGGGCAGCCTTTTCCAGCCAGGGCTGGAAATCCTCGCGCGAGCGCGGTGGATAATCATGGAGGTAGCGGAAGCGTTCAGCCGCCTCCTCGGTCGACGATACGGCATAAAGGCCGTCGCCATGACGGTCGGGATCAAGCGGCTCCAACCGAACATAGCGGCCCACCAGCGTCTCCCTCGGCGGGAATGGCCTTGCCACCCAAGCGCTCAGATCTTCCGACACTCGCATCCTCCAGACCTCAAAAACTTCCGCGCGACCATGCGCGGGCTAAACGCATTTGGCAATGCCTTTCCTGCCGGCGCCGTGTCGAGCCATCAGGCACGCGCGGCAGTGGACAAGTGGCGCGTGGCCGAACAGCGCCACAGAACCGTCAAGACCCATTCCACATTGACCGAAGTTCCCGTAAGACAGTTCCACACTCGCCAAGGAGCCGACGATGAAGAAGAAAACCGAGACACTGCTTGCGCTTCTCAACGGCCAGCCGGTCATTCCCGTCCTGAAGATCGACGATCTTGCCCAGGCGGTTCCCCTTGCGCGTGCGCTGGTGAACGGCGGCCTACCGGCAATCGAGATCACATTGCGGACGCCGGTGGCGCTGGAGGCCCTGCGTGCCGTCAGCCGGGAGGTGCCGGAGGCCATCGTCGGCGCGGGAACGATCCTTTCGGGCGAAGACTTCAACAACGCAGTGGCGGCAGGGGCGAAGTTCATCGTCTCCCCTGGTTCGACCGCCGAGCTGCTCGATACAGCGGACAGATCCGACGTGCCCTTCCTTCCAGGCGCGGCGACACCGAGCGAGATCATGGCACTGAAGGCGCGCGGCTACGAGATCCTCAAGTTCTTCCCTGCCGAACAGTCGGGCGGCGCGCCGTTCCTGAAGGCGCTCGCCTCGCCGCTTGCGGGCGTGCGCTTCTGCCCCACGGGCGGCATCTCGCTGAAGAACGCGGGTGACTATCTAACCCTGCCGAACGTGATCTGCGTCGGCGGATCCTGGGTTGCGCCGGATGCGGATCTGAAGAACGGAAACTGGACCCGCATCGAGGAACTGGCACGCGAAGCGGCGGGGCTCCGCAAGGGCTGAGGCGAACGGATCAACCGGGCCCGGGCGTAACGGCCGGAGACACCGGGCCAGAATTCAGTCAAAGGCAGATACCTAAGACAGAAGCGGCGCCCCGGAGGCGCCGCCTCTGTTTTGATAACCGGATAACGGTCGGCTTACTGGAACTTGGCGATCGCCATGAACTCCACGGCCTTGCCGGAGAAGCGGCGCGGATCCGCATTGTTCCCGTGCGTGAAACCCATGGTGTAGACGGCGGTCGGAGCCTCGGCCAGACGCGGCGAGTAGGCCGGCTGCTCGATCTGGCGCTTGGCACGGGCCACGGAGACCTGCTCCAGCAGAACCTCGGGAATCTTGGCCGTCACCGGCTTGACGTGCGGCTTGGGCGCCTTGGGAAGATCCTGAGCGCTCGGACGGCCGCCCTTCGGCGCAACCTTCGGCGAAGTGGCAAGCGGACGGGCCAGCTGCTTGGCTTCCGTCAGAGCCTGCGCGGCAGAAGCGGCAACGGGCGCGCTGCTGGCGGCCAGCTGAACGGGAGCTTCGCTCGCATAGGCAGCCAGGACAACATCCTCGACCGACTCAGCCTGCTTGGCCTCGGCCAAGGCCGGTGCGGCACCCTGCTGGCCAGCCAAAAGGTTGGCAATGGCATCAACCGTCGAGGGCGCGTCCGGACGGCGCGACGGCATCGCGTAAGCAACGGTGGGCAGACCGATGTCGCCGGTGTCCACAGATGCCACAAGAACCTCATCCGCAGGCGCAGCCACGGGGGCGCTGGCCGGACGCGGCATCGGCAGCGGCACATTGGCAGCCGCGAGCAGGGCCGCAACTTCATCCGTATCCGGAGCAGCCGGGGCAGCGGCCACCGCGGCAGCCTCAGGCTGAGCGGAACGGCGCGGAGCCGCCTGCGGCAACGGAATCGTGGCAGGCAAGGCAGCCAGAACCGCGGCCTGCGCGCCCGGAGCCGGAGGCTGGATGACTTGCGGCGCGGCCTGGGCGGGTTCCTGCGACTGGACAGCAGCCATCTGGCGCGCCAGCGGCGAAGGAGCCGGAAGCGGCGCAGTCGACGGCAGGGCCGCCACGTCCTGGGTCACAGGCGGCACAGGCGCAGCCGCAACAGCCGGAGCCGCAGCAGGCGCGGCTGCAGCCGCCGGAGCCTGCCGGCGCGCAGGCGCCGCGGTCGCGACCTGAACGCTTGCCGCATCGGCGAGATCATCAGCCTCCTCCTGGCCGCCGCCAAACAGGAACGCGAGCAGGCCGCCGCGACGGCGCTTGTTCTGGGTCGTGTCGTCGGCAACCATGATCGGAACGTCGCTACCGCGGCGCTTCAGTTCGGCGAGCGCCTGCTGGTAGCCGGGCATCGGCTTGCCGTCAGCCGGGATGTGAACGGTCTTGCCGTCCGGGAAAACCTGGGCGAGCTCCTGGCGGCTCAAGCGCGGCCAATGGCGCACGCTGCCGACGTCCAGGTGCACGAAGGGAGAACCGGAGCGCGGATAATAGCCCACGCCGCCAACCTGCATCTTCAGGCCAAGATTCCGCAGGGTAACGAGCTTCACATCCGGCAGATAAAAGTCGATCGCCTTGCCGCGCATGTGCAGGCTGTTCTCTGCCACACTCTTGGAGCGGGAACGGAGCATCTTGTTCGTCGCGGGAGCGCGATAGGCGGAAAGGACGTGGATGTACTCGCGGGAACCGGAGGCGCGATAAACCTCCCAGAGCAGGTCCATCAGGCGCGGGTCCATATTCGTGGACTCGCCGCGGCGCCAGTCACGCAGGAAGCGGTTCAGCTGGTCAAGCCCGCTCTTGATGTAGCGCCCATCCTTCTTGAAGGTGATCTCTGCCCGCTCCTTCGTATGCACGAAATAGAGCTTCAGGGTGCGGGTCTCCGCCCTGGCACCGGACAAAGTCGCAAAAACTACCGCCAACCCAAGAACAAGGCCGGCTGCCACATGGCGAAAGCCCATGAATCCCCTCTCCGACTGGCGAAATCCCACATCATCGTTTGTCAAAATGCGGCCTTATTGGCTGGAGTTGTCCCCACGAGAAAACCCTCGCGTCGCACTTCAAAGTCTCAACCATAATGGTTAATTGAAACTTATTGAAGCAAAATTGCATCTAGACCGTGGCAAGAAAGTGACGGACCCAGTTTAGAATGTCTTATGGTGAACAGTTTGTAAACGCTGGAAAATCCCCACCGAATCGACCGCCCGCACACCGCATCAAGCGTCCTCTCCGACCGCTCTCTCAGCCACGTTAATCCCCAATTCCTTCAGCTTGCGGTACAGGGTGGAACGGCCAATTCCAAGCCTGCGGGCCACCTCGCTCATCTGCGCCCCGTAATGGTCGATGGCGATTCGGATGAGCTCATGCTCCAGCTCCTGGAGCGTGCGGACATGGCCTTCCTCGTTCAACACGGCGATGAAGTTCTGAGGCCGGGGAGACGCCGGAGGCTGCGGATTGACGGCCTGGTCGACCTCGGGAGTGCCGGGTTCCTCCGTCGGTATCGGCCCCTCCGCCTGGGCCTGGATCTGCGGAAACTCGTGAACGGACAGCACGCTGCGCTCGCTCAGGACGATGGCCCGGAAAATCGCATTCTCAAGCTCTCGCACGTTGCCCGGCCAGTCATAGGCGGACAGCAGCTGCAGGGCCGCCGGGGTGATGCCAGTGACACTGCTCGGAAGCGTCTCGGCAAAGCGCTCGATGAGATTCCGCACGATGATCGGAATGTCCTCCTTGCGCTCCCTCAGCGGCGGCACGCGGATCGGAAATACGTTCAGGCGATAGAAGAGATCCTCGCGGAAACGGCCCCGCAGCACCTCCTCCATCAGATCCTGGTTCGTCGCGGAAATCAGCCTGATGTCGACCTTCACCGGGCATTTCGCACCGATCGGCTCGACCTCGCCCTCCTGCACCGAACGCAGCAGCTTCACCTGAACGTTCGCGGGCAGATCGGCGATGTCGTCGAGGAAAAGGGTGCCGCCGTCGGCTTCCACGAACTTGCCGACATGGCGTTCCGTGGCGCCGGGGAACGCCCCCTTCTCATGGCCGAACAAAATGCTTTCGACCATGTTTTCCGGAATGGCGCCGCAGTTGACGGTGACGAAAGGCTTGCGGCTGCGCCGCCCGGCGCGGTGGATCGCGCGGGCGATCAGTTCCTTGCCCACACCCGACTCGCCTTCGATCAGAACCGGAATGTCAGAGGCGGCCGCCTTGCGCGCGAGGTTCAGCGTCTTCTGCATCACCGGACTTTTCGTTTCGATACTGTCCAGCGAAATGTTGCGGACGCGCCGAACGCGTTTCCGTTCGAGAGCCTCTACCTTCAGCGCTCCGTTCAGGGCTTCGGCCAGCCGCTCGGGCGACACCGGCTTGACCACGAAGTCGAAGGCTCCCGTGCGCATGGCTGCCACGGCCGTCTCGACGGCGCTGCTGGCGGTCTGCACGATCACCGGAACGCGGATGCCCTGCCGACGCCAGCGCCGCATGACCTCCATGCCGTCGAGCCCCGGCATGACAAGATCGAGAACAATTGCCCGCAGGTCGGACAGGTCGCCTTCCGTCAGCCTCAGGGCGGCCTCACCATCTTCCGCGAGAACGGTGGCGAAACCGAGTTTCTCCACCATGGCTTCAAGGAGGCGCCGTTGTGTGGGATCGTCATCTACAATCAGAACCTGGTCAGACATCGGGGCGATTGCCATTCACTCTACAGGCACCAAAATGCCTCACTACCTTGGCACATTATCGCCATGACTTTAAACCCACTTCGACAAACGGACGGATGAGTCCTTGCACACTCGGCTGATACGGGAGATTTCAATGGGTCCAGGGTATACGAGAAGCCAGGCAAGCGCGGGCGGCGCGGCAAACGGACAGGATCTCGGCCAACTGCCGACCTGGAACCTTGACGATCTCTATCCGGGCATGGACAGCCCGGAGCTGCGCGGAGACCTGGAACGCGCGGTTCGCGATGCCGCTGCATTCGAGGAGCGCTGGAAAGGCCGCCTGTCGGAAGAGGCTGCGAAAGGCGCGAACGGCAGGCTCGGCGCGGCGGTGCAGGAGTACGAGGCACTGTCGGAACTGTGCGGCAGGCTCGCCTCCTACGGCGGTCTGCTCTACAGCGGCAACACCGCGGATCCCGCGATCGCGAAGTTCTTCGGCGATCTTCAGCAGACGCTCACCGAGATCAGTACCCGCACGATCTTCTTCCCCCTGGAACTCAACCTGATCGAAGAAGACCTTCTCGAGAAGGCGCTGGCTGAAGATCCTGCCTTCGGTCACTATCGGCCCTGGGTGCTCGACCTCAGGAAGGACAAGCCCTACCAGCTGGAAGACAGGCTGGAACAGCTGTTCCAGGAAACCTCGCTGACCGGAGCGGCGGCCTGGAACCGCCTGTTCGACGAGACCATGGCAACGCTCCGGTTCAACGTGGATGGAGAAGAGCTGCCGCTTGAGCCGACGCTCAACCTGATGCAGAGCCCGGACCCCGAGGTGCGGCGCAAGGGCGCAGAGGCCCTTTCCACCACGCTCCAGGCCAATGTCCGCCTGTTCACGCTCATCACGAACACGCTTGCCAAGGACAAGGAAATTTCCGACCGCTGGCGCGGCTTCAAGGATGTCGCCGATTCCCGGCATCTCGCGAACCGGGTGGAACGCGAAGTGGTCGAAGCGCTGGTTGCAGCGGTGCGCGAGGCGTTTCCGCGCGTCTCGCACCGTTACTATGCGATGAAGGCAAAGTGGCTGGGCATGGACAAGCTCAACCACTGGGACAGGAACGCGCCGCTGCCCGAAACGCCGCAGGCCACCGTCACCTGGGAAGAGGCGAAGGAGACGGTGCTGTCCGCCTATCATGCCTTTTCGCCGAAGATGGCGGAGATCGCCCGCCAATTCTTCGACAGGCGCTGGATCGACGCACCGGTGCGACCCGGCAAGTCGCCGGGAGCCTTCGCCCACCCGACGGTGCCGTCGGTGCATCCATACGTCCTGCTCAACTATCTCGGCAAACCGCGCGACGTGATGACTCTTGCCCATGAGCTGGGTCACGGCGTCCACCAGGTGCTGGCCGGGGAGCAGGGCATGCTGATGAGCCAGACGCCGCTCACGCTTGCCGAAACCGCATCCGTGTTCGGCGAAATGCTGACCTTCCGCTCCATGCTGGACAGGACCGCAAGCCGGGCTGAGCGCAAGGCGATGCTGGCGCAGAAGGTGGAGGACATGATCAACACCGTGGTTCGCCAGATCGCCTTCTACGAGTTCGAGCGCAAGGTCCACACCGAACGCCGGAAGGGAGAGCTCACCGCAGAGCAACTCGGCGAGCTCTGGATGTCGGTGCAGCAGGACAGCCTGGGCCCGGCAGTGGCCCTCCACCCCGGATACGAGGTCTTCTGGGCCTACATCCCCCACTTCATCCACTCGCCGTTCTACGTCTACGCATATGCGTTCGGCGACTGCCTGGTGAACTCGCTCTATGCGGTCTACCAGTCCGGCGATCCGGATTTCGAGGCCAAGTACCTCGATCTGCTCCGGGCCGGCGGCACCAAGCATCATTCCGAACTGCTGGCGCCGTTCGGGCTGAATGCGAGCGATCCGGCGTTCTGGCGGAAGGGCCTCGCGATGATCGAATCGCTCATCGATGAACTGGCGGCGATTGACGGCCAGTCCGGCTGACGGAAGCGCGGTTGCGCCACGACCCGCTGGCAGAGCATCCGGGGCGGCACCACAGGAACATCGAGGATGACACCGTTGCTCCCGGTGCGGTGAAGGCCACCCGAGCGGGTGGGGCCCCGCCCAGCGACCGGAGCTTTTCCGGCCAATGGCGAGCCCTTGCGACCGGAACACGGGCCGGGAAACATTACGCCTCCCCGTTGGAAGCAAGGGCAACGTTGCAGCAGGCAAACGGGGTGGTCCGGCATAGCAAGAGCGCGCCGGATCATGGCATTTACGCAACATTCAACAGCGCTAAATGTTGCCAACGGTCCGAAACGCTTGATTTTTAGTAAAGACAAGGGCGTATGAGACTATGAGCAACCCCAGGAGACCCCGATGACGCTATCGTTCAAGCACGCCTCCGCCCTGGCATTGGCCTCCACCCTGGCAATTGCCGGGTGCGTCTCCGCCCCGCAGGCACCGTACGGCTCGGGCCGCGGTCCAGCCGCTTCCAGCTTTGTTGACGGCCAATGGACCGACCAGGGGGGTATCGCCATCTCGACCTTCTCCGGCGGCGCATTCCAGTCCGTGGCCACCGACACCGGCAACAAGGTGTCCGAGGGCACCTACCGCGTGACCGGAAACGGCACGGTCGAAATCTCGATGACTTCGCTGATCCGGCAGACCCAGTCGCGCATCAACTGCGCACTCGTGACGCCGACGCAGCTGAACTGCACCAATGACAGCGGCCAGCAGTTCTCCCTGATCCGCCGCGGATAACACACCTTCCGCGCGGTTATGGCGTTTCCCGCGCGACGTGCACCGGCGCGTCGCGCGCATTCTCGTTTTCCGGGACCCTGCGGCCTCTGGCATCATTGAAATTCGCACCAGACTGTCTAGGTAGCAGCCAGCAAGGAGCAGCAGTCATGATGCAGGGTATGGTTTCGGTTCTTACGGCAGAGGGTTCACAGGCTGAGGCTCCGATGAAGGCATCCCCCAAGCGGAAAACAGGCGTCCTGCTCGTCAACCTTGGAACGCCGGACGGGACCGACTACTGGCCAATGCGCCGGTATCTCAACGAGTTCCTGTCCGACCGGCGGGTGATCGAGTGGCCGCGCGCCATCTGGCAGCCCATCCTGCAGGGCATCGTGCTTTCGACGCGCCCGAAGAAGTCCGGAGCCGCCTATGCCTCCATCTGGAACACGGAACGCAACGAATCGCCACTGCGCACCTTCACGCGCGAGCAGGCTGAGAAACTGGCGGTGTCGCTCGGCGAATACGACCATGTCGTGGTCGACTGGGCAATGCGCTATGGAAACCCCTCCATCGAGGCGGTGACAAAGAAACTGCTGGCGCAGGGTTGCGAGCGGGTCGTCATGTTCCCGCTCTATCCACAGTATTCGGCGACCACGACCGCCACGGTGAACGACAAGTTCTTCGAGGCGCTGATGAAGCTGCGCCACCAGCCAGCCATCCGCATTGTCCCGGATTACCACAACGAGCCGGTCTATATCGACGCGCTGGCGACTTCGATCAAGCGGCACCTCGACAAGACGGGCATGGATCCGGAGGTGGTGATCGCCTCCTATCACGGCATTCCTCAGAGCTACGACCGCAAGGGCGATCCGTACCAGAAGCAATGCCTGGAAACGACGCGGCTGCTGCGCGAGCGCCTTGGCTGGGATGAGAAAAAGCTCATTTCCTGCTTCCAGTCGCGATTCGGTCCGGAAGAATGGCTTCAGCCCTACACGGACAAGACCGTGGAGAAGCTGGCGAAGGAAGGCGTGAAATCCATCGCGGTGTTCAACCCCGGCTTCGTCGCCGACTGTCTGGAAACGCTCGAGGAAATTGCCGTCGAGGCCGCGCACATCTTCAAGTCGGCGGGCGGCGAGCATTTCACCCACATTCCCTGCCTCAACGCTTCCGACGAAGGCATGGCCGTCATCGAGACAATGGTCCGGCGGGAACTTCAGGGCTGGGTCTGACGGCCGGCTCCGTTCGATCACATCACCGTAACGCCCCATACGCAACACCCAAGAGTTGTGATACGAGCATAAGGGGGAGGTCAAAGGGAGGCCTCTTCAACGCTTGCATCACAACACACGGTCTGGAGTTGAAATGGGCTTTTCCGGTTTTGACATTCTCATCCCTGTGCTGGTCGTTCTGGTCATCGTGGCGCTGTTCGCCGGCGCCAAGACTGTACCGCAGGGATATGCCTACACGGTGGAGCGGTTCGGACGGTACACCCGCACGCTGACACCTGGCCTCAACATCATCATCCCGTTCATCGACCGCATTGGCGCGCGCATGAACATGATGGAACAGGTGCTCGACGTGCCGACGCAGGAGGTCATCACCCGCGACAACGCCACTGTCGCCGTCGACGGCGTGGCCTTCTACCAGGTGCTGAATGCCGCACAGGCAGCCTATCAGGTCGCCGATCTCGAGACCGCGATCCTCAACCTCACCATGACAAACATCCGCTCGGTCATGGGCTCGATGGATCTGGACGAGCTCCTGTCCAACCGCGACGCCATCAACGAGCGCCTGCTCAGGATCGTCGATGAAGCCGCGCATCCGTGGGGCATCAAGGTTACCCGCGTCGAAATTAAGGACATCAACCCGCCGGAAAACCTTGTGGAATCCATGGCACGCCAGATGATGGCTGAGCGCAACAAGCGCGCGCAGATCCTGGAGGCCGAGGGACGCAAGCAGGCGCAGATCCTCGAAGCCGAGGGCCGCCGCGAGGCAGCATTCCGCGACGCGGAGGCCCGCGAACGCCAGGCTGAGGCGGAAGCGAAGGCGACACAGATGGTGTCGGAGGCGATCGCCGCCGGCGACGTGCAGGCGATCAACTATTTCGTGGCGCAGAAGTACACCGAGGCGCTGGCAACCATCGGCTCGTCCAGCAACAACAAGATCGTGCTCATGCCGATCGAGGCGGCTTCACTGATCGGTTCGCTCGGCGGCATCGGCGCGATCGCCAAGGAAGTGTTCGGCTCAGGCGACGAGGCAACGCAGCAGCCGCGCCGCCACACTTCGGCACGTCCGCCGGTAACGCGCCCGTCCCAGGAATAGGATGCCGGCATGATCCTCGGATTTATCGCTGACCTGGGAGCATGGAGCTGGCTGCTGCTCGGCGCCATCCTGCTCCTGCTGGAAATCCTCGTCCCCGGCGTCTTCCTGCTATGGATCGGACTGGCCGCACTTGTTACCGGCCTTGTGTCGCTCCAGCTCTGGTCGCTCGACATCTGGACATGGCAGGTACAGGTGGTGGTGTTCCTGGTGTTCTCGGTGGTCATGGTGATCGCCGGCAAGCGCTGGAGCGACCGCGCGGCGGCCCGGGATTCCGACGAGCCGCTGCTAAACATGCGCGCGGCGCAGCTCATCGGCCGGACGGCCGTTCTCGCCGAGCCGATCCGTGAAGGCCGCGGCCGCATCCGGCTGGACGACACGGTCTGGCGGGTGAGCGGGCCGGACCTGCCCGCCGGATCACGGGTCAAGGTCGTATCGGTTCAAGGCACGGAGCTGCACGTGGAGGCGGCTTAGGCCGACGTTCCCCACTCCCTTGAGCCACGAGGGGCGAGCCGCAAACGTCGTGGCCGCCCCTCTGCTTCCACGAGCTGACCGTAAGGCAAGTTGCGAGTATCGGACTGATGGAAAGCGGCCGGTCAGGCCGCGCCGATTCGCAGCAGGTCGTGCAGGTGCACGATGCCGACGGGCCTGCCATCATCCACCACCATCAGCGTGGTGATGGACGAGGAATTGATGATCTGCAGGGCCGCGGCGGCCATGATCGTCGGCGCAACCGTCTTCGGGTTCGGCGTCATGACCTCTTCCACCGTCAGGGACAGGAGCTTCTCGCTCATGTGCCGCCGCAGGTCGCCGTCGGTGATGATGCCGACGAGCCTGCGGTCGCCATCGACTATGCCGACGCAGCCGAAGCCCTTGCGCGACATTTCAAGGATGGCGTCGCCCATCGGTGTCCCCACCGAGACCAGCGGCACCTCGTCGCCCGTGTGCATCACGTCGCTGATGCGGCGCAGGTTCGCACCAAGCTGTCCGCCAGGGTGGAAGACGCGGAAATTGTCCGGCGTGAAGCCGCGTGCCTCCAGAAGGGCGACCGCGAGCGCATCGCCAATCACCAGCTGCAGCAGCGTGGAGGTCGTGGGCGCCAGGTTGTGCGGGCAGGCCTCGCGAACCCTCGGCAGCCCCAGCACGATGTCGGACTCCCGCGCGAGCGCCGAGTTTACGCCCGCCGTGATGGCAATCAGCGGAATCGAGAAACGGCGCGCATAGGCAACGATGCCCTTCAGCTCAACGCTTTCGCCCGACCAACTCAACGCGATGATGACATCATCGGGAGTGATCATGCCAAGGTCGCCGTGATTGGCTTCCACCGGGTGGACGAAGAAGGACGGCGTGCCGGTGGACGACAGCGAGGCCGCAATCTTGGAGCCGATGTGGCCGCTCTTGCCGATGCCGGTCACGATCACCCGGCCGGAAATTCCCGAAATCAGTTCGACGGCCCGAGAGAAGGGCTCCGCCAGGCCGTTGTTCAGCGCGTGTTCCAGCGCGGCCAGGGCTTCCTTCTCGGCTTCCAGGGTTCGGGCGGCTGACGCGATGGCGGCCGCGGGATCTGCTTTGATCGGTTTCTTGAACATCTTCACGCGATTAACGCTTTGGCGGCGTCCTGTCACGCCCTTCACAGGCGGCCGGCCGGGTTATCCATCAATCTTGTATTAACCATAGCCATTTACTGATCAGTTACCGAGGCGCAGTCGGCGCTGACAGGGTGGTCGCAGTATATGGCGTTTCGAGGTTATTGGAGCGGCGTTTCAGTCTTCTGTCTCCTGACCGTAGCTGGCCTTCTGCCATCTACGCCATCTTCCTATGGCCAAACTTTGGAACTGCGCGGGACAATCGACGAATCCGCCGTCCTGCCCGGCCTGGTGCCGCCCGAGCCCGACCCGATCGAGACCGGCGCAATCGGCGGCGGTCCCTACGAACCTTTCAGTTCCGGCGCGCTGTGGCCAGATGAGGAACTCGCCGCCGATCACAGCATCGACCTGTCGGGCGACCGGCCGGCGCGGCGAAACAACGAGCCTGATACGCAGGTCACCCCTTCCCTTTCCAGTGATTCAGCAACTGCCGGATCGCGCATGAACACGCGCGCGGAGCCCACGGAGCCGGTGACGGGGCGGCAGAATCCCCGCGCGGCGGCGCTCCAGGGCGGAATGTTGCGACGGGACGACGACCCCCATGCACCGATCGGCTTGCGCGCGGGCACATTCAATCTCTTTCCCTCACTGGAACAGGGTGTCACGGCCTCGACCAACGGCACCAGCAGCCCGGGCGGACGGAGCGCGACCTTCTCCGAAACCACACTGCGCCTGAGCGCCAGTTCCGACTGGTCGCGCCATGCGCTCGACTTCAACGGCAACCTCACTTACGAAGGCGCACTTTCCGGCGATGCGGAGTCGGAACTCAAGGGCAATGCAGAAGTAGCCCTGAGAGTCGACATTTCCCGGTCGGTCACCGGCCACGCGAGCATCGCCTATTTGGCGGAGCGCGAGTCTTTCAACTCCCCCCACGCCGTGGCGGGCGTGGACAAGCAGCCACTTCAGCACGAAATCACCGGCACGGCGGCGATCGAGAAGAGTCTCGGGCCGCTGCGGCTCACCGCGGGCGGCCGAATCGTCCGCGAGACCTTCGGGCCGGCCCGGCTCGACGACGGCACGACGTTCCCTCAGTCCGACCGCAATTCTACGCTGGCGCTGGCGACACTGCGGGCAGGCTACGAACTGTCGCCGACGCTGGTACCCTTCGTCGAAATCGAAGGCGGACGGCGCAACTATGATCAGAAAACCGACAGCGCCGGCTACAAGCGCTCCTCCCGCCGTTATGGCGCACGGGCCGGTGTGCAGTTCGACCGGGGTGAAAAGCTCAGGGGAGAAATCTCGGCCGGCTGGATCGCCGAGGACTTTGACGACGACCGGCTGCGCAGGCTCGCGGGCCTGGCGCTTGCCGCCTCGATCCAGTGGTCGCCCATTCGCGGCACGAACGTCTTCTTCGACGCGTCCACCAACCTGGAGGACGGCAGCGGCGGCGACAGCGGATCGCTGCGCTATCTCGCTAGTCTCCGGGTCGAGCGGCAGATGCGGGCCAACCTCACCGGCAGCCTCGAATTCGGAGGTGCATGGCGGGACTACGAGGCGGGAGGCCACGACCTGACCCTGCATGGCGAGGCAAGCCTCGCCTGGTGGCTGAACCGGTACGCGGCGCTAGTCACTCGCCTGCGCTACGAACGGCAGACAAGCAGCGACCCGTCACGGGAATACGACGGGACGAGCATCTATGTCGGCATGAAGCTGCAACGGTAATGGTTGCGCGACCCCGGGCGGGAGCAAGGGGCCGCTACACCGGCTTCTCTGCTACGAGGTCATGCTTTGACAAGCTTGGCATGAGGAAGGCGAGAAAACAAGAGCGGCGCGGGTGAAGCCCCGCGCCGCAGAACCGTCAGAGCTTGCCCGCGATTTCGCGGAGCGCGCGTTCCAGATGCGGCCGCATTTCCCCATTCTGCAAGGCAAACGCGAGATTGGCGAGAACAAAACCTTCCGGCGAGCCGCAGTCATAGGTGTTGCCGCGGAAGATATGAGCATAGAAGGGCTGTTCCCGATGCAGGCGGAGCATGGCGTCGGTAAGCTGGATCTCGTCGCCCGCACCCTTCTCCTGATGCTCCAGGAGATCGAAGATCTCGGGCTGCAGGATGTAGCGGCCCGCGATATAGAAGTTCGACGGCGCGGTACCGGGCTTCGGTTTTTCCACCATCGAGGTGATCCGGAAGCCCGTGTGCAGGTCCTCGCCGCGGCCGACGATGCCGTACTTGTAGGTCTCCGATGGATCGCACTCCTCGACGGCAAGGACGTTACCGCCGGTCTGCTCGTAGAACTCGACCATTTCCTTCAGGCACCCCCGCTCGGACTGCATGATCATGTCCGGCAGCAGCAGCGCGAAGGGCTCGTTGCCCACCAGCTCGCGCGCGCACCAGACGGCGTGGCCGAGGCCCAGAGGCACCTGCTGGCGCGTGTAGCTGGTCTGCCCTGGCTTGGGCTGCATGGCCTCTAGACGCTCAAGAATGTCCAGCTTTCCGCGCCGGCGGAGCGTCTCGTACAGCTCGACCTGAACGTCGAAATGATCTTCGATGGCATGCTTGTTGCGGCCAGTCACGAAGATGAAATGCTCGATGCCCGCCTCACGCGCCTCATCGACAACATACTGAATGACGGGCCTGTCCACGACCGTCAGCATTTCCTTGGGCAATGCCTTGGTCGCCGGCAAGAAGCGTGTTCCCAGGCCCGCAACAGGGAAAACGGCCTTACGGATTTTTCTCATCAACAACCCCTCTAGAAAACACGATGGCCGAGTGACTCAAAGCTCAGCGCCACCCTCGGTTCCTGATCTAGGATCAAAAAACGACCCGATTTGGCCACCGATTTTATATGGTAAACTATTTCTATACCGCAATCGGCGAAGAAGGTGGCTTGTCGTGTAGTTTGGAGGTTGTCATGCTTGCCCCGAGTGCCCACAAAGCCCTCACAGCAATCAGGCTTTCCTTCGCCGCCATTCTGGTCGCACTCAGCACGGGTCCAGTGCTCGCCGATGCAGGATTTCAGCGCTGGATTGCCGAGTTCCGCCAGGTCGCCATTCAGAGCGGCATTTCGCCGTCGGTCTATGACCGCGCCTTCAAGGGCGTGACCTCGCCGGATCCGGAGGTGCTTGAAAAGGCCCGGTACCAGCCGGAATTCAAGGCGGAGCCGTGGGAATATTTCGACAACCGGATCAACGAGCATACCATCGCCCGGGGCCGCCAGCTCGCCCGCGATCTGAAGCCGTGGCTCGATCATATCGAGGGGCAGTACGGCGTTAGCCGCTACATCCTGCTGGCCATCTGGTCAATGGAGACGAACTATGGCGAGGCTCTCCGGAACGAGCGCGTGATGCGCCACGTGCCGCGGTCGCTCGCCACCCTCGCCTATGCGGATCCAAAGCGGGCCAAGTTTGCCCGGACGCAGCTGATTGCGGCGCTCAAGATCCTGCAGTCCGGCGACATCGACGTGCATCACCTGCAGGGTTCCTGGGCGGGAGCCATGGGCCACACCCAGTTCATCCCGACCAGCTACCAGGCCTATGCGGTCGACGCGGACCGCGACGGTCGCCGCGACATCTGGAATTCAATCCCCGACGCGCTGGCTACCGCAGCCAACCTGCTACGCAAGAACGGCTGGCGCACCGGCGAGACCTGGGGCTACGAGGTTATCCTGCCGGAAGGCCGGAAGTTCCCGTCCGGGTCCATGCCGCTCAGCAAGTGGGCTTCGATCGGCGTCGTGCGCGCCAACGGCAAGCCGTTCCCGCGCGGTTCCGACATGGCCGAGCTCAAGGTGCCGGACGGCCGCAAGGGACCGGCTTTCCTGATGACGAACAACTTTTTCGTACTGAAGCGCTACAACAATGCGGACACCTACGCGCTGGCTGTCGGCCTGCTGGCCGACGAGATCGCCGGCTACGGCGGCCTGGTGCGGGATTGGAACCGACCGTTCGAGCGGCTGTCCTTCACCGAGACGCAGGAGTTGCAGCAGCGGCTCAGCGCACTAGGTTACTACAGCGGCCCGATTGACGGTAAGGTCGGCTCGGGATCGCGAGACGCTATCCGCGCCTTCCAACAGCGGCTTGGCATCAACCCTGACGGCCATCCTTCCAAGGACGTGTTGCGCAGGCTCAGAGGTCAGTAGGATCAGATCCGATGGTCACGTTCCGCCGCTCCACCCGTCTGTCCATGCGAAAGGCTGTGGCGGCCCTGGCCATCGCGTGCGGCTGTTTCGTCCTTTCCGTCGGCACGGACACGGCCAGCGCGCAGCAGCGGCCGGAATACTATGTCGTGCGCAAGCCGAACCTGTTCGAGCGGCTGTTCGGGATAAGGCGTCAGCCACCCTCGGTCATGGCGCCGCAGGAACCGCAACAGCAGCGCCGGGCGCCGCGGCGGCAGCAGCGCCAGGGCTCCCCCGCCGCCCGCAGCGGACAGGGCGCCGCCGTTTCCGCCAAGCCTGCAGTCGAGAAGCAGCCCGATGCCAAGGTTGTTCTGGTCGTCGGCGACTTTCTGGCTGGCGGCGTCGCAGGAGGCCTTGCCTCGGCTTACGAGGAAGTCCCTAGCGTGCGGATCGAGGACCGCAGCAAGGGTTCGTCGGGCTTCGTGCGCGACGACTACTACAACTGGAACGCGGAAATCAGCCCCATCCTCGAGACGGTGAAGCCGGCGGCGGTCGTGGTCATGCTCGGTTCGAACGACCGGCAGCAGATTTCTGCGGACGGGCAAACCTTCCGCCCACAGACCGAAGAGTGGACAGCCGAGTACACGAAGCGCGTGAACGCCTTCGCGGAAACGCTGGCGAAGAGCAGCATCCCGTTCCTGTGGGTAGGGCTGCCGCCATTCAAGTCGCCGGCGATGACGTCCGACATGCTCGCCTTCAACGACATCCAGAAAAAGGCGGCCGAATCGGCGGGCGGCACGTTCATCGACATCTGGGACGGGTTCGTGGACGAGAACGGCGCCTTCACCTACACCGGCCCGGACATGAACGGCCAGCCGGTGCGGCTGCGCTCAAGCGACGGCATCAATCTCACCCGCGAGGCGCGGCGCAAGATCGCATTCTATCTGGAAAAGCCGCTCAACCAGATTCTTGGGGCGGCCGCGGCCCCCGCAGGCTCGCCGGCGGCGTCCGGCGAACAGCCCGGACAAGAACAAGCTCCAGCGGCGGCCATGGTCCCGGTCCGGGATCTGACGCGAACCGCACCCATCTCCCTCGCAGGGCCGGAACTCAGCACGAGCAGCGCGCTGCTCGGCGGAGAGCGGCCCAACGGCGCGGCGCCCGCCGCGAACCTGTTCAAGCCGCAGCCTGGACGGGCAGACTTCCAGCTCGTCGGCAAGCCTGAGAAAAAGAACGGGGCCGGCGACGGCACGCCGCCAGCCCCGCAATAATTCCATCCTGCCATCTCAAACCCCGGGTGCTTCCGGCGCCCGAATGCCGTCCTTCCCTCACGCTTCGAGAGGTTCACCGTGAGGGCGAGGTTGCATCAGCGCGGCAGGACGCTGCTTCCCATCAGGTATTCGTCGATGGCGCGGGCGGCCTGACGGCCCTCTCGAATCGCCCAAACAACCAGCGACTGACCGCGGCGCACGTCACCGGCAGCGAACAGCTTGTCGATGTTGGTGCGGTAGTCGACGTCGTTCGCAACCACGTTGGTCGAATTGCGGCGGTCGACGGTGACGGCCAGCTTGCCTTCCAGCTCCGAGAGAACACCCGTCGGGTTGGGTCCGGCAAAGCCGATCGCGATGAAGGCGAGGTCCGCCTTGATGATGAACTCCGTGCCCGGGACCGGCTTGCGGCTCTCGTCCACGCGGCAGCACTTCACGCCGGTCAGCTTGCCGTTCTCGCCGACGAACTCGAGCGTCGCCACCTGGAACTCGCGCACCGCGCCCTCGGCCTGGCTGGTGGAGGTGCGCATCTTGGTCGCCCAGTAGGGCCAGACGGTGAGCTTGTCTTCCTTCTCCGGCGGACGGGGACGGATGTCGAGCTGCGTCACGCGCACCGCACCCTGGCGGAAGGCCGTGCCGACGCAGTCGGAGGCCGTGTCGCCGCCGCCGACCACCACCACGTGCTGGCCCGCAGCCGAAATCGGCTCGGCCGGCCAGGCGACGGATTCGATGTTTTCGCCACCGATGCGGCGGTTCTGCTGCACCAGATAAGGCATCGCATCATAGACGCCGTGGAGATCGCCGCCCGGAATGCCCGCGGGACGCGGCTTTTCCGAACCGCCGCAGTAGAGAACGGCATCGTAATCCGCGAGTAGCTCAGCCACCGGCTTGTCGATACCGACGTTCACGCCGCAGTGGAAGGTGACACCCTCGCCCTCGAGCTGGGCAATGCGGCGGTCGACATGGATCTTTTCGATCTTGAAGTCCGGGATGCCGTAGCGCATCAGGCCGCCCGGCTTGCTCTCACGCTCATAGACGTGAACCTCGTGGCCGGCGCGGGCAAGCTGCTGGGCAGCGGCGAGGCCGGACGGGCCCGAGCCGATGATCGCGACGCGCTTGTCCGTCTTCACCTCCGCAGGTTGCGGCCGCATGAAGCCGAGTTCCCACGCCTTGTCGGCGATGGCCTGCTCGATGTTCTTGATCGTGACGGGCACGTCCTCAAGGTTGAGGGTGCACGCCTCCTCGCAGGGAGCGGGACATACACGGCCCGTCCACTCCGGGAAGTTGTTCGTCGAAAGAAGGTTGCGGATCGCCTCCTCCCAGTTGCCCTGGTAGACGAGGTCGTTCCAGTCCGGGATCTGGTTGTGAACCGGACACCCGGTCGGGCCATGGCAGAAGGGAATGCCGCAATCCATGCAGCGGGCGGCCTGCTTCCTGACCTCCTGCTCGGTCATCGGCAGGACGAATTCGCGGAAGTGCCGGATGCGATCAGCCGCAGGCTGATACTTCGCTTCCTGGCGGTCGATCTCGAGAAAACCTGTAACCTTACCCATCGTTGTTCCTTGTTCCCCTGGCCCGCGGGGCCGGGGCAGCAGCGGAGCCCGCAATCAGCGAACTCCGGGAAATCCAACTCCGATCATGGGCCGTCCCGACGCGCGGCGACGGCCCACAGTTCCCTCAGTTCAGGCGGCTGCACCCGCCAGGCGATTGCGCTGCATCTCTTCCAGCGCGCGGCGATACTCGACCGGCATGACCTTGCGGAACTTGGCCCGATACTCGGACCAGTTGTCCAGGATCTGCCGCGCCCGCTCCGATCCCGTGAACCGATAGTGGTTCGAGATCAGGTGCGCCAGACGCTCCTCGTCGTGACGGGTCATGTCACCGGAGACGTCGACGCGGCCCATGTGGGCAAGGTCACCGCCATGGTGATGCAGTTTCTCGAGGATGTCGTCCTCTTCCGGAACCGGCTCAAGATCGACCATCGCCATGTTGCAGCGCTTGGCGAAATCGCCCTCCTCGTCGAGAACATAGGCGATGCCGCCAGACATGCCAGCCGCAAAGTTGCGACCGGTCCTGCCGAGCACCACGACGATGCCGCCGGTCATGTACTCGCAGCCATGGTCGCCCACGCCTTCGACGACTGCCACCGCGCCGGAGTTGCGGACGGCGAAGCGCTCGCCCGCCACGCCGCGGAAGTAGCACTCACCCTCAATGGCGCCGTAGAGCACCGTGTTGCCGACGATGATCGACTGCTCGGGCACGATCCTCGCATTCTCCGGCGGACGGATGACGATGCGGCCGCCCGACAGGCCCTTGCCGACATAGTCGTTGCCGTCGCCCCAGAGCTCGAAGGACACGCCACGGGCCAGGAACGCGCCAAAGGACTGGCCGGCGGTGCCCGTGAACCTCACCTGGATGGTGTCGTCCGGCAGGCCCTTGTGACCAAAGCACTTGGCTATCTCGCCCGAGAGCATCGCGCCGGCGGAGCGGTCGGTATTGTGGATGTCGAACTCCAGGGACACCGGCTCCTTGCGCTCCAGAGCTGGAGCAGCCGCGGCGATGAGCTTCCGGTCCAGAACATCGTCGATCGGATGCTTCTGGCGCTCGGTCCAGCGGATCTCCTCGGGCTTCGCCTCCGGCTTGAAGAACACGCGGGAGAAGTCCAGGCCGCGCGCCTTCCAGTGCTCGATCATCGCACGCTTCTCGAGCAGGTCGGACTGGCCGATAATTTCGTCCAGCTTGCGGTAGCCCATCTCAGCCAGGAGCTGGCGCACTTCCTCGGCGACGTAGAAGAAGTAGTTGATGACGTGCTCCGGCGTGCCCTTGAAGCGCTTGCGCAGGACCGGGTCCTGGGTGGCCACGCCCACCGGGCAGGTGTTCAGGTGGCACTTGCGCATCATGATGCAGCCAGCCGCGATCAGTGGAGCCGTCGAGAAGCCAAACTCGTCCGCACCCAGCAGCGCGCCGATGACGACGTCGCGGCCGGTCCTGAGACCGCCGTCGACCTGAAGGGCGACGCGGCTGCGCAGGCCGTTCAGCACCAGCGTCTGGTGCGTCTCGGCAAGGCCGATCTCCCACGGAATACCGGCGTGCTTCAGCGAGGTGAGCGGGGATGCGCCCGTTCCGCCGTCGTAGCCGGAAATCGTGATGTGATCGGCGCGCGCCTTGGCCACACCTGCCGCAACGGTGCCGACACCGGCTTCCGCCACCAGCTTGACCGAAATGTCGGCCGACGGGTTGACGTTCTTCAGATCGAAGATCAGCTGTGCCAGATCCTCGATCGAGTAGATGTCATGGTGCGGGGGCGGCGAAATCAGGCCCACGCCCGGCGTCGAGTGGCGGGTCTTCGCGATGGTCGCGTCAACCTTGTGGCCGGGGAGCTGGCCGCCTTCGCCGGGCTTCGCACCCTGAGCGATCTTGATCTGGATCATGTCCGCGTTGACGAGGTACTCCGCCGTCACGCCGAAGCGGCCGCTCGCCACCTGCTTGATGGCAGAGCGCTCGGGGTTCCGCGAGCCGTCCGGCAGCGGCATGAAGCGATCCGGCTCCTCGCCGCCCTCGCCGGTGTTGGACTTGCCGCCGATGGCATTCATCGCGCGGGCGAGCGTGGTGTGCGCCTCGCGGCTGATAGAACCGAAGGACATCGCGCCCGTCGAGAAGCGCTTCACGATCTCGGACGCGGGTTCGACCTCGTCCAGCGGAACGGGCTTGCGGCCCGTATCCTCCGCGCGCCTGATCTGGAACAGGCTGCGGATGGTCTTCTTCTTGGCGCTCTCGCCGTCAACGAGGTTCGAGAACTCCTTGAAGGTCGCGAAGGACTTCTTGCGGACGGCATGCTGCAGGGTCGCCACCGCATCCGGCGTCCAGGCGTGGTCCTCACCGCGCTGGCGGTACTGGTAGTCGCCGCCCACTTCGAGCGCGCTCTTCAGGAGCGGATCGTTGCCGAAGGCGCGGGCGTGGCGGGCAACCGTCTCGCGGGCGATCTCCTCGAGACCGACACCCTCGATGCTGGTAGCCGTGCCGGTGAAGTACTTCTCGACGAAATCCGAGCGCAGGCCGACGGCGTCGAAGATCTGGGCGCCGCAGTAGGACTGGTAGGTCGAGATGCCCATCTTGGACATGACCTTCAGAATGCCCTTGCCGATCGCCTTGATGTAACGCTGGACGACCTCCTGCTCGCTGACCTCCGGCGGGAACATGCCCTTCTTGTGCATGTCGATCAGCGTGTCGAAGGCGAGGTACGGGTTGATGGCTTCCGCACCATAGCCCGCCAGGCAACAGAAGTGATGCACCTCGCGCGGCTCGCCGGACTCGACGACCAGACCCACCGAGGTGCGCAGGCCCTTGCGGATCAGGTGGTGGTGGACGGCTGCGGTCGCCAGCAGCGTCGGAATGTCGACGCGGTCCGGACCGACCTGACGGTCAGACAGGATGATGATGTTGTAGCCACCGGCAACCGCCGCCTCGGCACGCTCGCAGATGCGCTCGATGGCAGCTTCCATACCCTCGGCGCCCTCGTTGGCCGAATAGGTTATGTCGATGGTCTTGGTGTCGAACCGCTCCTCGGTGTGGCCGATCGAACGGATCTTCTCCAGGTCCTCGTTGGTGAGGATCGGCTGGCGAACCTCAAGACGCTTGCGGCGCGAGGTGCCGACCAGATCGAAGATGTTCGGGCGCGGGCCGATGAAAGAGACGAGGCTCATCACCAGCTCCTCGCGGATCGGGTCGATCGGCGGGTTGGTGACCTGCGCGAAGTTCTGCTTGAAGTAGTTATAAAGCAGCTTCGGATGGTCCGACATGGCCGGGATCGGCGTGTCGGTGCCCATCGAACCCACGGCCTCCTGGCCGGTGGTCGCCATCGGCGCCATCAGCAGCTTCAGGTCCTCCTGCGTGTAGCCGAAGGCCTGCTGTCGGTCGAGCAGCGAGACGTCCTTGCGCAGCTCGCGCGCCTCGACGGGCTTCAGCTCCTCGAGGATGAGCTGCGTGTTCTTCAGCCACTCCTTGTAGGGGTGCTTCTTCGCAATGGACGACTTGACCTCCTCATCGGAGACGATGCGGCCCTGCTCCAGGTCGATGAGAAGCATGCGGCCCGGCTGGAGACGCCACTTCTGGACGATCTTCTCTTCCGGGACCGTGAAGGCACCAGCCTCGGAGGCAAGGATGACGCGATCGTCGTCAGTGACGACGTAGCGGGCCGGACGCAGTCCGTTGCGGTCGAGCGTCGCGCCGATCTGGCGGCCATCCGTGAAGGCGACGGCGGCCGGGCCATCCCACGGCTCCATGAGTGCGGCATGGTACTCGTAGAAGGCCTTGCGATCCTCATCCATGAGCTTGTTGCCGGCCCAGGCCTCAGGGATAAGCATCATCATTGCGTGGGCCAAGCTGTAGCCGCCGTGGTAGAGGAACTCGAGCGCGTTGTCGAAGCAGGCCGTATCGGACTGACCCTCATAGGAGATGGGCCAGAGCTTGGAGATGTCCGTGCCGAACAGCTCGGAGTCGACCGAGGCTTGGCGGGCGGCCATCCAGTTGACGTTGCCGCGCAGCGTGTTGATCTCGCCGTTNGAGAAGCGCTGGTGCACGAGCGCAAGCGCCGACTCGGTGCGCGGATCGCGCAGGTCCTTATAGTACGCGCCAACCTGATAGGCCAGGAACATGCCCTTGTACACGATCGTCCGCGAGGACATGGACACGCAGTAGGCGCCAACGTCACGGTTGCCGTGATGGGCATAGAGGCGGCCCGAAATCACCTTGCGCAGGATGTAAAGACGGCGCTCGTACTGCTCATCCGTGTAGCCTTCCGGCCGGTTGAAAAAAACCTGCTGGTGATAGGGCTCCGACGCAACGATATGCGGGGCCCTGGACAGCGAGGAATTGTCGACCGGAACGTCACGGATGCCCAGCACCGTGAAGCCTTCCGACTGGCTGGCCTCGTGAATGATCTGATGCACGAACTCGCGCTCGCCGGCATCCTGCGGCATGAAGAAATGCGCGACGGCATACTGGCCAGGCCCGGGCAGCTCCACGCCCTGCTTAGCCATTTCCTCACGAAAAAGGCGGTCAGGGATCTGGATCATGATGCCGGCGCCATCGCCCACGAGCGGGTCCGCGCCCACCGCACCGCGGTGGGTGAGGTTCTCCAGCATCGCCAGGCCGTCCTCGACGAGCTGATGGCTGCGGACGTTCTTCATCTGAACGATGAAGCCGACACCGCAGGCGTCTCGTTCATAATCGGGATCGTACAACCCTTTCACGTCTGGCAGGCCCTGGGTGGTAGAGGTACGTTTGGAGACGGCGGCCTGCAGGCTAGAAGCGGGCACAATTCTTGCAGCAGTTCTCTGCTCCGTCATCTCTCTACACTCCACATTTGGGCCCCGACTTTCGGGGTCGCGTCACCTTTCCGGAGAACTCATCGTTCGGTCCGGCCTAAATTGAGCGGTCTCATTTCACTTAGTGCGAAGAAACCAGGTACCACACAGATGGTACTGTCCCTTCCAGGGCCGCGCATTTGATCCTTGTCTCACAGCGCAGCCCGACCCACGCACTCTGGTCTGCGTGGATCGCATCAGCGTTTCCCAACCATTTCCGCGCCCAGCGCGGCAAAATAAGACAGCAGTGCTGTCCTATTTCGGCCCATCTTTGACAGAAATTTAGCGCACACACAAGTCGGTTCCGCAAAAAAATGCGCAAAAATGCGTAACAAAATTGCTCACAGTGTTATCCATCCAGCAATTTTCATGCCTCGCGAGACCTTCCCCCTTGAACTGCGGATACCCACAATCCTAGAGAAACATCGGGCGCGGCAGTCAAACCCCTTGCATCGTTTCCCGACCTGAGCCATCTCATCGCGACATTGCCTGCATACAACCGGCAGGCGCCAAGAGGTTCCCATGAATTTCTCTTCAGACAACTGGGCAGGCGCCCTCCCCCAAGTCGCTGAAGCCCTTGTGAAGCACGCCAGCGGATTTGCCACCGCCTACGGGCAGAGCGATCTGGACAAGCGCGTTGAACAGCTCTTCAACGAAATCTTCGAGCGCGAAGTCGCCGTCTTCTTCGTGGCCACCGGCACGGCGGCCAACTCCCTTTCAATGGCCCTGCTGAACAGGCCGGGCGGGGTGATCTTTGCCCAAACCAAGGCGCACATGATCGAGGACGAAGGCGGAGCGGTCGAGTTTCTTACCGCGGGCGCCCGCCTTCACGGCGTGGAAGGAGAGAAGGGCAAGATCGATCCGGACAATCTGGAACGCGCCATCCGTCTGTTTCCGGCCGAGTTCGTCCATCACGGCCAGCCGATGGCCGTGTCCATCACGCAGTCGACGGAAATCGGTACGGTCTATTCCCTGGAGGAAATCGAAAAGATCGGGGCGGTTGCCAAGGCACATAGCCTGCCCCTTCATATGGACGGCGCTCGCTTCGCGAACGCGCTCGTTTCGCTCGGCACCACGCCGGCGGAAATGACCTGGAAGCGGGGCGTTGATGTCGTCTCCTTCGGCGGCACCAAGAACGGCTGCTGGTGCGCAGAGGCCGTCGTCGTCATGGATCCGGCAAGGGCGCGCGACATGCCGTTCATCCGCAAGCGTTCCGCACAACTGTTCTCGAAGTCCCGGTTCATCGCCGCGCAGTTCGAGGCCTACCTCAGCAACGGCTTGTGGCTCGATACGGCACGCCACTCGAACGCCATGGCGCAGGAGCTGGCCGAGGTGTTCCGCACGTCCGCCCATTCGCGGATCGCCTGGATGCCCGACGCCAACGAGGTCTTCCCGATCATCCGCGATCCGCAGGCCAAGCGGCTGATGGATGCCGGCGTCAACTTCTACGACTGGAACCCGCCGGCAGGCCTCGCGCTTGAGCCGGATGAAAAGCTCTACCGGTTCGTCACATCTTTCGCGACACGGAAGGAAGACATCGAGGCGATCCGGTCGATCATGAGCGCCTGAGCAAGCTGGCCCGGCCCCTCAAATGCAAATGGCGGCGCAATGCGCCGCCATGAAACTCTTCAGACTGCGCCTGCGTGGCGCGATGTGAACTGCCTCAGTTCACCGAAGCCTCGATCTGCTTGGCGCCACCGCCGGCACGTTTGATCTCGATGCGTCGCGGTTTCATCTCTTCGGGAACGTTCCGCTCAAGATCAATGTGAAGCAGGCCGTCCTTGAGGGTCGCGCCCTTTACCTCGACATAGTCGGCAAGCTGGAAGCGACGCTCGAAGCTGCGCGAGGCAATACCACGATAAAGGATCTCGGACTGCTCCTCACTGTGCTCCTCGGACTTGCTGCCCTTGATGGTAAGGGTGTTCTGGTGCGACTCGATGGCCAGGTCGTTCTCGGAGAAACCAGCGACGGCCATGGAAATCCGATAGGAATCCGGACCGGTCCGCTCAATGTTGTAGGGAGGATACGACTGCGTCTCGAACTGGCTCCGTCCATCGAGCAACGAGAACAGCCGGTCGAAACCGACAGTCGATCTGTACAGAGGCGAGAAATCAATCTGACGCATGACTTGTTCTCCTTTCGAGCAACAATTGCGTTGATCACGCAGGGACCCCTGTAGGCGTTCCCCTGTGACCGCGGCCCCGTTCCGGCTGCCGCAACTGTAATTTGGGTGGGGGATCCCACCGTTTCAAGTCCCGCGGAAAGGCCGCGAATGAACGCAGGATGAACAAATCCTTCCGCTTCCGTTCATTCGCCGGCTGCTAGTCTCATCACAGTGCTTCGGCCCCTGTCCCGTCCCTTCCAGGATCCGAAGCCTCGCTCGGGGATGGCTCTGCCATCCCCACACTTTTTTGCGATCCTCCGAAATCTTTGCTTCATCCCCCTCGTTTGGGGCAAAATGCGGTCTCTGTTCCGGAGATTCCGTTTCATGACCCTGCGCGTCACCGAAGACAATCCACTCCCAGAAGGCATCATTTCGGGATATCTCACCGCGAAGAAGGGGTTGAAGCTGCGGTATGCCCTCCTGTCCCGGGAGGAGCCCGGCCCGGGCACCGTGGTGCTGCTGCAGGGACGATGCGAGGCGATCGAAAAGTATTTCGAGACCATCGGTGACCTCCGGGCCATGGGCTTCGACTGCGCCACGCTCGACTGGCGCGGCCAGGGCGGATCGGACCGAATGTTGCGCGACCGGATGGCCGCACATGTCAGGTCATTTGACCACTACGTCGAGGATCTGACCCTGTTCTTCAACGAGGTGGTACTGCAGAGCTGCCGGCCACCCTACTTCATCCTGGCCCACTCGATGGGCGGACTGGTGACGCTGCTGGCCCTGCCCCAGCTGGCACAGCACGTCCGGCGGGCGGTGCTGCTCGCCCCGCTGCTCGGGCTGAACGAAGCCATCGACCAGAAGTGGATCGGGAAGATCGCGAGCCTGTTGTGCGGCCTCGGGTTGGGGTCGCGCTACTTCCCCCAGACCAGGCACCGCGGACGCCTCACCGCGTTTGAAGGGAACAGGGTGACGAGCGACAGACGACGGTTCGAGCGCAACAGGGCGATCGAGCTCACATTTCCGGAACTGACGGTCGGCAGACCCACGGCGGCGTGGGTTCAGGCGGCCTGCGACGCCATAAAACGCGTGCATGAAACCGGCTTCATGGCTGCCAACCGGACGCCGCTGCTGCTGGTCGCCGCGGGATCGGACGCGATGATTTCAAACGACGCGATCGAGGACTATGCGCGCCGGATCCGTTCCGGCCATTGCCTTGTGGTCGACGGAGCAAGGCATGAACTCCTGCAGGAGTCCGACATCTATCGGGAACAGGCGCTGGCCGCGTTCCGCGCGTTCGTAACGGGCCGGATGACCTCCGAGGAACCGGGTGAGGCGGAAACGATCGAGCCGGAACGAACGGAAACGGCCAAGCCCGACGAAAACGGCGAACGCAGCGAACCCGGCGTGACCTAGAGCGTTGGACCCTCAAGAGGGCCACGAACCGCCGCACCCCGGGTTTGCCAGCTCGGACCGAACGGCGATCCCCCTGCCCTGAACCCGCGCCGGCAACAAGCACTACCGGTTCAGAAGTTCCAGGGCCTGCGCGTGCAGCTCCGGGGTGACAGCGGCAATGATGTCGCCACCCTTTTCCGGACGGTCGCCCGACCAGGTGGTGATGATTCCGCCGGCCTGCCGGACAATCGGGATGAGCGCGACAATGTCGTAAGCGTTGAGGCCGCTTTCGATCACCAGGTCGATGTTGCCCGAGGCCAGCATGCAGTAGGCATAGCAGTCGGTGCCGTAGCGCGCGAGGCGGACGGCCTGCTCGACGCGTTGGTAGCGAGGCAGACGTTCCTCGTCGAACAGGAACGGGCTCGTGGTGCAGAGGGTCGCCTCGGACAGGTCGGTGACCTTCCTTACCGAGAGCGGCCGGTTCCCGTCCGGTCCCTCGTAGCGGGCACCGTTGCCATCCGCGTAGAACAGCTCGCGGGTGAAGGGCTGAGCCATCATCCCGGCCACGGCGGTTCCGTCCACGAGCAGGCCCACCAGGGTTCCCCAAAGGGGAATGCCGGAGATGAATGAACGCGTGCCGTCGATCGGGTCGATTGCCCATTGGAAACGGCTGTCGGTACTGCTGTTTCCGTATTCCTCGCCAACGATGCCGTGGTCCGGAAACTCCCGCGCGATCAGATCCCGGATCGCCTGCTCCGTCGCCCGGTCGGCCTCGGTCACGGGGTCGAAACCGGAGGCGCGCTTGTTCATGACACGCCCGCCGTCGCGAAAGCGCGGCAGCGTCTCGGCAGCGGCAGCCGCCGCCAGACGGCGGAAAAATTCCGGCGAGGGAGAGATCGTCATGCGGGCCAACCTCTTCAAAGGACGTCTCGGATCGGACAGCAGGAGCGGCTCAGACTTAACACGAGCCTTAGCCACCCAACAGCTCACATTCTTCGCGGTGCCGACCGGGGAGCGGAGCCGGACCCGCATTTTCCGAAACCGCTCTAGCAGGGGCGATGGTTCTGCGGCAAGGCACAACAACGCAACAATTTTCCCTTGACATTTGTGCAGTGCAGCATAAAGTAATTTTCAGGATAGTTTCTATCCGGCCCTTACGGGCGTTTCCTCCCTAGACTTCGACCGCATTTCGATGCGGTCTTTTTTTTTGCCTGCAGATCATGACCAAATCAGCGCCGCTTGCGTCAGGCGATATTGCTGCATTGCGGAATCGCGCCTATTCGGCGGCCATCGGTCGCGACGGCAGAATATCGGCGGAGAACGACACAAGATCGGCGATAAACTCGCTCAGCTGCTGGCGTAGCAAATCAAAACCGTCAGAGCGCTCCAGCGTATCGTCATCGAGATAGAGCCCGCGGTTCACCTCGATCTGAAGCGCGTGAACGTCCTGAGCCGGACGGCCATAGTGTTCTGTGATGAAACCGCCCGCATAGGGCCGGTTCTGCTCCACCGCAAAGCCCCGTGCCGCCAGCAGGGAGACCGCAAGCCGTGACAGGTCGGAGGAGGCCGAGGTTCCGAAACGGTCACCCACGACGATGTCGGGCGACATGTTGCCCTGGGGCGTGCGAATCGTGCTCGGCATCGAATGGCAGTCGATCAGGATGGCACGGCCGAATCGCGTCCGCGTCCGATACAGCAGGTCGCGCAGGGTGGCATGGTAGGGCATGTAATAGTGCTCGATGCGCGACATGGCCTCCTCGAGCGGAAGGCGGTGCCGGTAGATGTCCATGCCGTCAGCGACCAGACGCGGCAACGTACCGAGACCGCCCATCACCCGCGGCGAATGGGTATTGGCATAGGGCGGCACACGTTCCCTGAACATGCGCGGGTCGAGCTCCCACGGTTCGCGATTCGCGTCCAGATAGGCGCGCGGGAAATTGGCGCAGAGGAAGGTGGCGCCTACATCGAGCGCACCGGAAAACAGCTCGTCCACATAGCAGTCTTCAGACCGGCGGATGGACAGCGGATCCAGCCGACTCATCGCCAGAAAGCGCGGCGGATAGTGGCGGCCGCTGTGCGGAGAATTGAAGACGAACGGAACCGTCTGCCCGTTTCGGCCGGCAAACAGGACGAAGGGGGGGATTTCGGAGAAGTCCGCAGCCGCAGTCATTGGTTCAGTTCGCCCGCTCTGTTCTTCACCTCGTCCAGCCTGCCACCCGCGTCAGGCGCTGTCCAGCACTCTCCAAGCCTTCAATAAGTCAACATTCACTTGATATTTACCGTATCGGAATCATATAGCCTATGCCCTCAGGGCGCTTTCATTACAGATATCGGGTTTTGTTTTTTCGGAAGCAGTGATGGCACGAATTCTCCTTGCGGAAGACGATGAGGATATGCGGCGGTTCCTCGTCAAGGCGCTGGAGCGCGCCGGCCATGAAGTCGTCGACTTTGACAACGGAGCAGATGCCTACGGGCGGCTGCGCGAGGAGCCTTTCTCGCTTCTTCTCACCGACATTGTCATGCCGGAAATGGACGGAATCGAGCTGGCCCGCCGGGCGAGCGAAATCGATCCGGACCTGAAGATCATGTTCATCACGGGCTTCGCCGCCGTGGCACTGAACCCCGATTCCAACGCTCCGCGGGACGCCAAGATCCTGTCCAAGCCGTTCCATCTGCGCGAGCTTGTGAGGGAAGTGGATAAGCTGCTCCAGGCAGCATAGAATTTTTGTCGCGAGCCGTTTTCGGCTCTTGACGGCCGGCATCATTATGTGGTGTATGCGCGGCGTCAGATGGGCGTGTAGCTCAGCGGGAGAGCACTACGTTGACATCGTAGGGGTCACAGGTTCAATCCCTGTCACGCCCACCATCTACCACCAATAAAATCAATGCTTCATGGCGGCGGAGAGGCGGATAACGTAGTTCCCGTCAGGCGCTGAACCGCATAGCGCAAACTTATGACGTCTCGCGCTTCCCGGGGCTGACGGAAAACCGCCTGGAACCCTCCCTCTTTCCTTGGATCAGCCAGTCCTTCTTCAAGGCCTAGAACCTGTCTGGTTCGGCACATGGCTTTCCAGCGCAGCCGTTCGCTCTCATACGGCAAACAGGGGCTGCCCGCTCGTCGCAGCTGCTCCGCTTGCGCCGCCCTCACATCCGTTCAGATGATTCTGCGAATCAGCGAATCGATTCGGTCTTCTTCAGCCGGAAAACTCATGGGACGGTGACACGGCGCCGACAGGACCGCTCGCCATTCCGGGACAAGCGGGGAAGGTTGGTCGCGTGCCAGAGCGCAGTTCCCGCCGCGGTTTGCTTGTGACACGATGGTGGGCGCTGTCCGCACGGGCCCGCCTCCTGCCCCGCCCTTCGACGCGAGGTGCCTTACTCGGTCATGTGCAGGTCCTTGGCTCCCAGCCAGTCAGCTAAGGGCTCCAATGCCCCACCGGCTCCGAGCGACAGCCGGCACGAAACTTTTTTCGAGAAGCCACATGACGCTGAAAACCCCACCGGACACCAAGGACTCACAGACGTTGATCGTTGCCCAGACATCCCGATTGTCTTGTGGCAGCTCCGGACGGCAAACCGGTTCCACCTTTCTAAGACGGCTCTAGCAAGACACTCAACATCTCCACCGTCTGCCTGGGCATCGCCCTGCCTGGGATTGCCGCGCCGGCCAAAGCGATCCGTGCCGCACCAAGAAGAGCGTTCCAGACGCGGCTACGACAATCGCGTGCGCGCTTGCAACGCGGGGCATCAGGGTGACTGCGGCAATGCCGGGTGTGAGAAACACCGACTTGGCCCAACCATGGCACAAGCGAACGACCCCGAAACCGTTTTCATGGAAAGCTCTGGAGTTTCTCGTCAGGGCGGGCACCCGCCTCGGCTGAACTGATACTGCCCGGCAGGCCCGCGGCCGGAGCTATCGGCGACGACCCCTGACGCCTTAAGCTTGCACGCAAGACAGTTTCACCAGGCTGATAAGCCCAGCCTTGCATCTATCCCTGCCGGCCGGTCGGCAGTGTCTGGCGTTTCGATTCAGGGTATGTCTCGCCCGCAGGCGGCAAGATACCTCACATGCTAACAAGAAACATTTTCGCGATTTCGGCGAGAAACCAAGCATATTTAGAAATCAGGTTTCCATTTCATTATTTATCGTAGAAGATTTTTTCTACCATTCTGCCGATCATTGAAATGACGTACTACAAATGGAGCTTCGCATGCAACTCCATTGGAATGGCCAAGTGTTTTCTTGTTGTGAGGAGCTGCAGAATTTCTTATTAGCATATTAATAGTTATCATTGCTCCCCATTGAGGGGCGAGGGGGTACGTCCTGCTTTGGCAATTCTTCCAAAGCGCGGTCTTGCAAGCTTTTGCATTGGTGACAGGGGAGTTCGGCCCCCTTCCACCAGCCGGAACCGCAAATTCCAACGTCAGCTGCACACGACATTTCCAAGAGTGTTCCGACTGAAGATTGCGCTGCCGCATGGATCGGCCCGGAAAGCTTCCGCCATGCGGAGGCAGCCCAGGTGGACGATCCGATGAGACCTCATCCTCACATTTCTGGCTTCCTCAGCAGGAGCGTGGTGACTGGCAACACCCAGTGCCGCAGAGGAGGTATAGATGGCGCGTGGCACAGCTCCCCAGAAATCCAGACCAGTTCCCCGTTCATTAATGCTGCAGGGGGCGGCGATCGCCCTGCCGTTTCACGTGCTCGCAGCTGGAAGCGTCTTCCTCAACGCTTCGCCTGCTCTTGCCGAGTGCGTCCCTTCGGCGAATCCCGTCGGTGAAGTATGTATCGGAGACGATCCCGGTGACCCGAATTACCACCTGTCGGGCATAGACCGCAGTTCAGCCAACGATTTCACACTGACCGTCGATGATCTGGTGGTTGACCGCCGCGGAATTGGCGGAACTGACACGAACGCGATTAGACTGGACGGCGTGGGCGGTGGTTCCGGTCTGTTGAAGGTCATCGTTGGCGATGATGTCAAGCTCTACACAGAGGGTAGATTCTCCGACGGCGTGCAGGTCCATGCTGTCCCAGGCGGGGGCGGCTCGAACCAGGGAATCTGGATCGAATCGGGGGCGGATATCACAGTGATCGCTACCGATCCGGACGCCGATGAAGGTGACATGGAGACCACCGCTGGCTTGGAGGCCAGGGTTCAATACAGCGGAAATAACCAGGACGTTACCGTCAAGCAGAGGGCGGGCAGCGTTATCGATGTGCAGGGCTATGCGACCGTCGGCATCTACGCGTGGACCTACGGCCTTGGAGCCGTCGACGTCACATCCGCAGGTACCATCAATACCAACGGGCTGTACGGTTACGGGATGTTTGCCGGCATAACGAATGCTGATACCGAAAAGAATACTACCGTGACCCTGGACCCGGACGGCAAAATTACCACGATCGGGCAAGAATCGGTCGGTATTTATGCGTACAACCTCGGTCAAGGCGCGGCGACCATCAATGTCCATGGTTCCATCGAGACGTCCGGTGAGTTTGCGGATGGCGCCTTGGCACTCATTGGAAACAGCAATAACGACCAGACGGCGCTGATCAATATCTCTGGCTCGGGAATGATCGCTACCTCTGGCGATAACGCCTACGGTGCCTATGTTTTCCATTCAGGCATCGGAAAAGCAGAGATCGTTAACCACGGAGAAATTCTGGTCACCGGCTTCGGTTCCTTTGGCGCTTATGCGCTGGGAATCGGTGGAGATACCTCCGTCGATAACGGTGGCACCATTCGTGCGACTGGAGAACATGGCGTCGGCATTGTGGCCCTGTCTGACGCGACTACAGTGACCCTAACGATTGGCACGGATGCGCTCGTGGAAGGCGGCTGGCAATCCCTTACGCCGAATCCCGGAAGGAGGCGAGCATCGGGCGTGGCGGTCGCCTCACCCAACGGCAGCATCATCAACAATCTTGGCCGCGTCCTTGCCGGGTCGGACTTGGCAATCATTGTTGGGGGAGGCGCTTCCGATCAGGTCGGCAAGTTGACAGTAAACAACCGCGGCACCGTCACCGGCTATGTGGAGCTTGCCGACGTCGATGACAACAGTTTCACCAACGCCGCGGGTGGCCTGTTCGACATTCGTCACTTCGCGGACATCGACGGCGACGGCGTGCGCGACATCAAGCGGGTCTCGATCTCCGATTTCGGCGATCCGGACAGCAGTTTCGACAACCAGGCAGGAGCAACGGTCCGGCTGGCCGAGGTTCTCGACAACGCAGACACCGACTCAACGGATTACTACGTGCCAACCACAGGGACCGGCAGCATCCCGCTGGACGCCGGGTTCTATGACCTGAGGCGCAACGGGATCGTTCAGGGCCAGCTTGTCAACCTGGGCACGTTCAGCCATGCCGGCGTGATCGACCTGCGCGGCCCTGAGATCGGCAACACGCTCGTCATTACCGCCAACCCGCAGGCGGGCGGCGATCCCGGCAGCGGGGTATTCATCTCGAACGGCGGCACGCTGCTGCTGAACACCGTGCTCAATGCAGGCGTGGTACCCGGCGGCGGTTCCGGTTCCCAGTCCGACGTCCTGGTGGTCGACGGCACACAGCTGGGCACCGCCCCCACGACGATCGTCACGTCATCGACCGGCGCGAGCGTTCCGGCGCGCTGACGACCGACAACGGTATCCTGCTCGTCGAGGTTCGCAACAAGGAAGCTTCCGCGCCGGGCGTCTTCACGCTGCAGGGCGACTACGTGGACAACGGCGAGCAGCGCATCATCGCCGGCGTCTACAGCTACGGGCTGTACCACAACGGCGTCGACGAGAATGCCGCAGACGGCAACTGGTACCTGCGCAACGTGGCGCTCGCGCCGACCGTGCCGGTCTATCAGGAGTATCCGAAGGTTCTGGTACCGCTGGTCGAACTGCCGACGCTCAAGCAGCGCGCCGGCAACCGGCACTCGAGAGATCCAGCCCCGGCGGCTCCGGCCGAAACCGTGTTCTGCAAGGATGCCAGCCAGAACTTCCGCTGCACCGTCACGCCCGAGCAGGCGAGCTACTACATCAGCGAGGATGGCGCCGTGACCATCGAGACCGGCGCCGTGTGGGGACGGATCGAGGGTGCGCACGGTCATTATGAGGCGGCCGTGTCAACCATCGACGCGGAATACGATGCAACCACCTGGCACGTGCAGGCCGGGTTCGACGGCCTGCTCGCCGAAAATGACAGCGGCAAGTTGATCGGCGGTATCTCGGCGCGCTACGGCCACATTCGCAGCGATATCACCTCAACCGCGGGCGGCGGCAGCATCAAGGCCAACGGATATGGCATCGGCGGCAGCCTCACCTGGTACGGCTACAACGGCTTCTACGTCGACGCCCAGGGGCAGGCTACCTGGTTGAAGTCGGACATCCGGTCGGCCAACACCAACATGGACCTTGCGGACGGCAACAAGGGCTTCGGCTATGCGCTCGGCCTCGAGGCAGGGTATAGGCATGCGTTGAACGACCGTTGGTCGCTCACGCCGCAGGCGCAGCTCGTCTACTCGCGCATCGACTTCGACAGGTTCGTCGATCCGCTCGAGACGAGCGTCGTGCTCCGGGATGGCGACAGCCTGCGCGGCCGGGTCGGCCTGGCAGCAGAATACGAATCGCGCTGGAAGGCCGAGAACGGAACCACATCGAGGGCCAACGTGTACGGCATCGCCAACCTGTACCACGAGTTCCTAGACGGCTACCGGGTGAGCGTCGCCGGCACCGAGTTCACCAGCCGCAACGACCGCAGCTGGGGAGGCATCGGGCTGGGCGCCACGCTGAACTGGGATGACGACAAGTACTCGGTCTTCGGCGAGGCTTCCGTGAGCACCAGCCTCAACAGTTTCGGCGACGGCCACCGGGTCGCCGGAACAGTTGGTCTGAGGGTCAAGTGGTAGCGAGCAAGACGGCGGCCATTCCGAATGGCCGTCTTTCCCTGACTCCCCTGCTGGGCTTGATCCTGCTGCTGGCCGGATGCGCGGCCGGCAGTTACCCCACTCCGTCCATCGAGGAACTGAAGCTCGCTTACGCGGACGAGCCCTACGAGGTCCGCATTGTCAACCGGGCCAAGTTCGACAAGCGATTCCACCCTACCATTGTTCCGGCCCCGGAGGGCATGCCCGAAGGCTCGATCCTGGTTGATACCCGAAAGCGGTTTCTCTATCTCATCGAGAAGAACGGCATAGCGCGGCGTTACGGCGTCGCGGTCGGCACGTCGGGCCATGCGTGGTCCGGCACAGCAGTAATCGGAAGGAAGGCGAAATGGCCGGCCTGGTATCCTACCGACGACATGCGCAATGAAACGCCCGACCTACCGCAACGCATCGAACCGGGACCGCACAATCCCCTCGGAGCGCGTGCGCTCTACCTCTACCAGAACGGCCACGACACGCTCTACCGCATCCACGGCACATCCGAACCGTGGACCATCGGAACCGAGGCATCTTCCGGCTGCATCCGCATGCTTAACGAGGACGTCATCGACCTTTTCGACCGGGTGCAGAACGGGGCCGTGGTGAAGGTGATCTGACGATCGTCCTTGAGCGGCCAGCATTCCGGAAACCGCTGAAGGGCTCCAGGCGATCTGTTTCCCCGTCCGGGAGGAGAACCCATTGCAGGCGGAAACCGGTGCCCACTGGCTGGCCGGATACTTCCGTCCCGCGCATGTCTGCCCATGCGGCGAAAGGCCTGGCGCAACGGGCGCCGGAAGACCATATGTAGTGCCGTGGCCAACAGAGTGTCTAGCAAATGTCCATCAAGCAAAAGGGCGCCTATTGCCCGCAATGCCAGAAGCGCGTGCTGGCGCAGGGCGTGAAGCCCAACCACCTCCTGCATCTGCTGCTCACCATCTTCACCGGCGGGCTGTGGGGCATCGTCTGGCTGATCATCACCGTCATGAGCGCGGGAAACTACCGCTGCACCCAATGCGGTACGCGGGTGTGAGGTTGTCACGAAAGAAGGCTCCGGGAGCGTTCGCGGCGGCCGGGGCATTCCACGTGACACAGGGGACCATGAGGCGCTCCAGTTAACGATTGCTGCTGCCGGCTGCCTGGGGATTGCCTTTCCAGAGCCTAGAGCAATTCAGATTTTCGCGGAACTGTGAATTTCCTAAGTAATTGTTTTGTCGCGGTTCCGGACGGAAAACCGGTCTTCACTTTCCTGGAACCGCCTAGAGCTTCAGGACGATATATGGCCTGCCTTCCGGCTTCTCGATATGACGGGCGACATTGTAGACGGGAATGCCTCCGGCGGTCCTGCCCACATGCGTGCCGTGGTGGGCATGGCCGTGAACCACGGCGCTCACCCTGTAGCGGTCGATAACTTCCCCAAGGCGGGCGGATCCAAGGAACGGCCAGATCTGCGGAGGCTCACCCTCGACCGTATCCGCGGTAGGCGAATAGTGCAGCAGCGCCAGTGACTTCGGGGTGCGGATCTGGCGCAGCGCGTTCTCCAGCTTGATGGTCTCGTTGAGCGATTCGGCAACCATGGCCTTGATCGCCGCCTCGCCGAAGGAAGCCAGCATCTGCCTGCCAAAGCCGCCGACGAAACCCTTCACTCCAGCGAAAGTGACACCCTTCAGCTCCACGGCGGTGCCGTCGAGCAGATACACACCCGCTTCCCGGATGATGGCGGATACTTCCTCGACGCAATCGCTCTGGTGATCGTGATTGCCCAATACGGCAACGACCGGCACGCGGGAGGCCCGCAGGTCCTCAACCAACAGCCGCGCTTCCGCTGGCTTGCCGAGATCCGTCAGATCGCCGGCGATCACGATGACGTCTGACCGCTCCGACATTTCGGCGAAGATGTCACGATAGCTCACCGAGCCGTCCTCCTGCACGTGGAGATCACCGATCGCGGCCACCCGCGTCACCGCAGCATTCATGCCGTGCCTCCGCTGCCCCCGAGGATATCGGTGAAACCCCACTTGTGGACGTCAATCTCGAAATCGGCCGCGGAAAACATGCGTCCGCGACAAATCTTCCTGTCGGGCGAAGGGAGGCGGCGCTGGTGCATCAGACGGTCGAGAAGCTCGTCGATCAGCCAGCCCGGGATCCTTTCCCGTTCGCTCGGATAAATGAAGCGGAAGTTCAGCAGATGAATGAGCAGCACCTCCCAGTGGACTTCCATGTGGCGCAAAAGACGTTCCCAGTCGATCTCTTCGCTGGCCCGCAGGATCAGATGCGCCACGTCGGCACCGTCGTAGCGGTCGCGGTTCTGGATGAAGCACTTGGACCATACAAGTTCGGTGGGACTGACGAAGCGGACCTGCTGCCCCAGCGCCCTGCCCTTCCGGGCGTGCTCGAACCAGAGGTCCGAGACCGGCGTTGCCCCGTTGGATGAACCGAAAATCACATCGAAGGTGGCGTCGCCCCGGGTGACCTTGCCGAGCCACCGCTCATCCTCGATGCGGATTTCATCCCCCAGCTCCTTGAAGAGGGACAGAATGCGCGGCCAGTCTCCCGCCTTGCAGAAGATGTCGAAATCCTTGGTCGGACGGGAAATGCCCGTGTAGGCGCTGAGCGCGAAAGTACCCGCGACAAGAAACGGAATGCGGGCCCTGGCGAGAACACGGATGGCCCCGGCATAAAAGGCTTCCTGCTCGGCAGTCCCGAGGACGGGCTTCGCTCGCGCGACGATCGTCAGCTGCTGCAAGGCCTGCTCCATTCTGATCAGCGCACATAACAGTCCGCTTCCATCAACATGCAGCGAGCCGTCCAGTTCCCGCCGGGACGCGCACAACAATATGCGATCATACTTATTTGCTGTTGCAACAGCACGCGAACCTGTCAAAACTCCCGGCATGGGGAAAATCGGGAATACCGATGAGCACGTTCGACGACACCGCGCACCAGGAACCGGCCGGCCTGCCGGCCGACATCACCTCCATCCTCGCGGCGATCGAGAAAGAGCGAGTGCCCGAGCGGCTGCTCAAGCTCGCCCTTGAGCTGCAGGATGCGCTGGCCAGGCAGCGGTCCAACGAACAGGCAGCCCGAGCCGCCCCTCCCATCGAACGCTCCGAAGGCGCTTGAATCGATCACGTCAGGGAAAGGTTCAAGCGAGTGCCGGGCGCGCTCGCAGCTGTTCACTCATTTGTCCTGAGGGATCATGGAAGAGTTGCTCCAGGAAGGTGCCGTTCAAGTGGAAGCCATCGCCGGGGCTCGGCCCGATTGGCTTATCCTGACGCTGGTTCTCGGCGGCGCAGTCTGCGCCGCGCTTCTTGTCCATTCCGTGCTGATGGCGATCTTTCGCCGACTTGTCGGGCGGCAGGATGAGTTCTGGCGCAAACTTCTGGATCAGTCGTCCTCCCTCATCTGCGTCGGCCTGATCCTGTTCTCGCTCGCGCTCGCCGTGCCGCTGGCGCCTCTGTCCGACACAGGCTCCACCATACTGCGGCACGTGCTGACACTCGGTTTCATCGGCGTCCTCACACGGATCGCCCAGCTCGCGCTGCAGCTGTTCGTGTCGCTTCACCTGCGGCGGATCAGCAAGGAATCCAAGGACGAGCTGATGACCCGCAAGCATGTCACGCAGACGCGAATCCTGCAGCGGATCGGCACCACGGTCATCCTTGTGATCGGCATCAGCGCGATGCTGATGACCTTCGATCCGGTCCGGCAGTACGGCATCAGCCTGCTGGCCTCGGCGGGCGCCGCATCCCTGGTCGTCGGCCTCTCACTTCAGCCGATGCTGAAGAACGTGTTTGCCGGCATCCAACTGGCGATTACACAGCCGATCCGCATCGACGATTCCATCCAGGTCCAGGGTGAGACGGGAACGGTCGAAGAGATAACCTCCACCTACGTGGTGGTCCGGACCTGGGACGGGCGGCGCATGATCCTGCCGCTCAACTATTTCATCGAACAGCCCTTCCTCAACATGAGCCGCAAGAACACGAGCGTGACGGCCGTCGCCATCATGAACGTGGATTATTCGACACCGGTGGACGCCCTGCGGCAGAAGGCGCGCGAGCTGGTTGAAGCATCGCCGCTGTGGGACAGGAAGAGTTTTGCCGTGACGGTGACGAACCTCAAGGAAACAAAAATGGAGGTCCGGATCACGGCAGGCGCGAAGAACTCCAGCGCGGCCTCCGAACTCGCCGCCCTCCTGCGCGAACAGCTCGTCACCTATCTGGTCGAGAACCATCCGCGGGCGCTACCCCTCGCTGCATTGCCTTCGCAGCAGCCACCCCTAGATAGCAAGACCAAGAGCCCCGCTTCTTCCTGACGGCAAAGCGGGGCGGTGGCGCAAGGTGGGAGGAGACCTATGAACACCGCGAACCTGCAGCTTGAAGGCGTTCTGATGGCGATGGCGGCCATTTGCAGACTGCTCAGGGAAAAGGGGCTGGTCGAGGAAGAGGACATCGACGACATCCTGCGGCGCGCGGAGGAACTCCTGGCCGCCGACAAGCAGCGATCGGACCAGATCTCGTCTGCCAACATCGAGGCAATGCTGTTTCCGCTCCGGTTCCTGCGCAAGGCGAACCACATTGCCCGCCCGGACTCCTACTCGACCATCGTTACGGCGGTGAGCCGTACACGCCGTGAGCAATGCGGCCTGGGGCTGCCGGAGGGAGACTGAATGCCAAGCATCAGCGTCGAAGAACTGGAAGGGCGGCTGAACGCCCAGCGCCAGGTTCTGGCCATTCTGCTCTCCTGGGCCGAGCGGCAGGGCGCCGACGTCGAGGCGCTGCTGGCACCTTTGACAGAGGCCGGGAGCAGCAACGATCATCAGGAAGACCCAGGCGCCGTGCCTGTTCCGGCCTTTGCGATCGAAGGCGCGCGGGGGCGCGAAATCCGGCTCATTCTCGAGGAGGCGCGGGCTATCGGGACCACCACGGAAGCCCGCAAGGCGAAGTGAACAAGGGCCGGCCGTGGGGCGCCGGCCGCACCGGGAGCCTTGTAACAGTCGGGATCGGATGGTCCCCAACCCCAGCTCGCGCAGCAGCAGGGCCTGCCGCTCCAGGATCTCCGCGGTTTCCTCGCTGGTCAGATGCGTTAGCATAAGGCCGATGCAGCACTCCAGATAGGTGATCGACGAGCGGCGCAGGAAGTCCCTCTTCTGCTCATCGGACAGTCGTTCGATCCTGTTGTGACCCTTCGGCATCGGTCTCTCCTCTGTTGGAAATTCCAATGGACAACGGGCGGAGAAGTTCCGCAAATGGCTCAGGAACGACGAGTCGCCGCACGATCATTGCAATAATTTAATGATATTGTTGCTGAAAACCGCGCACTCTTGCCGTACATGCGCTCCATTCAGGACTGAAGGTTGAAGACCCATGCAATGCGCTGACGAACACTTGCGGAGAACTCTATGAGCTGGTGGAAGCAGGCAATCATCAGTGTTGTCGTCCTCCTGGCTTCCGCCTTGATCTGGTACCTATACTTTTCAGGCGCAGCGCAGGTCACAGCAAAACTCGGGATCGGGGGACCGGCCCCTGCCGAAAGTCAGGGTGGCGGCGGGCCTCGCGGCGGCGGGCCGGGCGGAGCACCGGGCCGCGGAGGTCCCGGCATGGGCATGGGCGTCCCTGCCGTCATCATCACGGAAGACGTCGGTACGGCGACGATCAACGATCGCCTGTCGGCCATCGGCACGGGCAGCGCGCTCCATTCCGTCGCCGTGCGCCCCTATTCCTCAGGACGCCTCACGGAAATCCTGGTGGAGCCCGGTAGCGAGGTGAGAGCCGGGGACGTGATCGCCCGCATGGATTCGGAGGCCGAGCGTATCGCTGTCGACCGGGCCGAACTCACGCTTGAGGACGCCCACGCCAAGCTCGAGCGCGCGCAGGCGCTCGCCAAGTCCAACAACATCACGCCCGTGCAATTGCGCGACGCCGAACTGGCCGTGCGGACCGCCGAGCTGCAGCTGCGTGAAAACCAGCTCGCGCTCGACCGCCGCGAAATCCGCGCCCCCATCAACGGTATTATCGGCATCCTGCCGGTCTCGCCGGGCGACTACGTGACGAGCTCCACCGACATCGCCACAATTGACGACAGGTCGGAGATCCTCGTCGACTTCTGGGTGCCGGAGCGCTACGCGCGGCAGATCCAGATCGGCGCGCCGCTGAGCGCCCAGTCTGTCGGCCGCCCCGACGAGACCTACGAAGGCACGGTGCGCGCCATCGACAACCAGGTGGACAACGCCAGCCGCACGCTGCGCGTTCAGGCCCGCATCTCCAACCCCACGGACACGCTGCGTTCCGGCATGGCGTTCCGCGTGGAGATGCAGTTCCCGGGCGACCAGTATCCGGCCGTCAACCCGCTGGCCGTTCAGTGGAGCAATGACGGGGCCTATGTCTGGGCGGTCCGTAACGAAGTGGCGGTCAAGGTGCCGGTGAAAATCATGCAGCGGAACTCCGACCATGTTCTCGTGAGCGGGGATCTCAGACCCGGCGACAAGGTCGTGGTCGAGGGCGTTCATGCGGTCCGCGAGGGCCAGAACGTGCCGGTAGCCGCAAACTCGACAATGCAGGGAAGACGGCAGGGCAGCTGAGCCCCTTTACCAGGATGCTGCGATGATCAACGAAAAGATAGTCCAGGCCGGCAGCAGCTTCACCGCCCTCTTCATCCGGCGGCCGGTCTTCGCCTTCGTGGTGAATACGCTGATCGCCGTGGCGGGTCTCGCAGCCTTCTACGGCGTCGAGGTGCGCGAGCTGCCCCAGGTCGACCGGCCGGTCATCACGATCACCACCACGTTCTCCGGTGCGGCCGCTGAAACCATCGACCGGCAGATCACCTCGGAAATCGAAGGCGCCGTCGCGCGGGTGCCTGGCGTGACGTCGATCTCGTCCTCCTCGTCCTTCGGACGCAGTCGCGTGACCGTGGAGTTCAGCGAGGACGTGGACCTCGATGCCGCGGCCTCCGACGTTCGCGACGCCGTGGGCCGCATCCAGAACCGTCTGCCGGACGATGCCGATTCGCCGACGGTCGTGAAGGCGGACAACGACGCCCAGGCAGTGATGCGGCTCGCCGTCACGTCCAGTACCATGAACGTGCAGGACCTGACGGTCTTCGTGGAAGACGAGATCGTCGACCGGCTCTCGTCGGTGCCGGGTGTCGCGACGGTCCAGGTTTACGGCGGCAGGAACAAGATCTTCCGCGTCGATATTGACCCGGCGCGGCTGGCCAGCCTCGGCCTTACCATCGGCGACATCGGCAATGCGCTCAGGTCGGTTTCCTTCGACAGTCCGGCCGGTTCGATCACCAACACGACGCAGGACCTGATCGTCCGCGCGACGGCGACGATCACCACACCCGAGGACCTGGAGAACATCCAGCTCTCGCGCAACGTGAAGCTGGGCGACGTCGCTACGGTCATGCTCGGGCCGGACATCGGCGAGAGCCAACTGCGCGCCAACGGCAAGACAGGCATCGGCCTTGGCATCCTGCGGCAGGCGCAATCCAACACGCTCAATATCTCGCAGGGCGTGAAGGCGGAGCTGGAGCGCATCCGCGAGATCCTTCCGGAAGGCACGGAAATCTTCATCACCGGCGACGACGCCGTTTTCATCGAAGGCGCAATTCATGAGGTGGAAATCGCGCTCATCCTGTCGGTGACGGTCGTGCTGGGCGTGATCTACATGTTCCTGCGCGACTGGCGGGCGACGATCATCCCGGGCCTGTCGATCCCCGTGGCGCTCATCGGCACAATCGCCGCGATCTACCTGATGGGCTACTCCATCAACATTCTCACCCTGCTGGCGCTGGTTCTTGCAACCGGCCTGGTGGTGGACGACGCCATCGTGGTGCTGGAAAACATCGTCCGCCGGCGCAACCAGGGTATGGGCCCGCGCGCCGCGGCGGTGCTCGGCGCGCAGGAAGTGTTCTTCGCCGTGATCGCGACCACGGCCGTGCTGATCGCCGTTTTCGTGCCGCTCTCCTTCCTGCCCGGTCAGGCTGGCGGCCTGTTCAAGGAATTCGGCTTCGTTCTCGGCTTCTCCGTATTCCTGTCGTCGATCGTCGCTCTCACGCTCTGCCCGATGCTCGCTTCCCGTTTCCTCAAGGATACGGAACATCATGAGAGCGTGGGCGGACTGCTTGGACGCGTCGGCTCCGCCGGCGCCGCACTCTACAAGCGGACACTGCACGCCTGCCTCAACGCGCCGCTGGTGGTGCTTGCGGTTGCCATCGTCTTCGCCGGGGCAGCGGCCATCATGTTCTCCAACGTGAAGAACGAACTGACGCCGAACGAGGACCGGGCGATGGCGATGATGCGCATCACCGCGCCGCAGGGCGTCAGCCTCGATTACATGTCGAGCAAGCTCCAGCAGATCGAAGGTTCGATCAAGCCGCTCATCGACAATGGCGAGATCAGGACGACCTTCTCCATCGTCGGCATGGGCGGCAGCAACAGCGCCATGTTGATCCTGGGCCTTGCCCCATGGGAGGAGCGCGAGCGGACCCAGCAGCAGATCCTGGACGAGGTGAACCAGCGCGCGGGCCGGGTGCCGGGCGTGCGGGCCTTCGCCTTCCAGCCGAACAGCCTCAACATCCGCAATTCCGGCAGCGGCCTGCAGTTCGCGGTTGCCGGCAGCAGCTACGAGAAGCTCACCGAAGCGGCGATGGCCATCGTCGCGGAAATGGAGAAGGATCCCCGTTTCGACCGGCCACGCCTGTCGCAGGACGCTTCGCAGCCGCAGCTGAAGGTGGAAATCGACCGGCAGAAAGCCGCGGATCTCGGCATCAACATCGACGGCCTCGGCGAGTCGATCCAGGCGCTGCTCGACGGGCGAAAGATCGGCACGCTGTTCATCGATGACGACAGTTTCGACGTGAAGCTGCTGTCGAGCGCCAATCCGATCAACGATCCGACCGACCTCGAGAACATCTTCGTCCGGACGAGCGACGACCGCTTCGTGCCGCTGTCGACCATCGCCTTACTGCGCGAGGAGGCGGTGCCGCCGTCGCTCGCCCGCGAGCAGCAGCTGCGCGTGGTGCAGGTCACGGCGGGCCTGGCGCCCAATTTCGCGCTGGGCGACGCCTATGCCACGGTGCAGGAGATCGCCAGGCCGCTGCTTCCCTCCGGCGCCCGCATCATCCCGCTCGCGGAAGCCGCAACGCTAGGCGAGACGGCGAGCAGCATGTCGACGGTGTTCGGCTTCGCAGTGGTCATCATCTTCCTGGTGCTGGCCGCGCAGTTCGAGAGCTTCGTCAGCGCCCTCATCATCATGTCGACGGTGCCGCTGGGCCTGGCCTGCGCCGTGTTCGCCCTCATCCTCACGGGAACCTCGCTCAACGTCTACAGCCAGATCGGCCTCGTGCTGCTCGTCGGTATCATGGCGAAGAACGGCATCCTGATCGTGGAATTCGCCAACCAGCTGCGCGACAAGGGACTCTCCGTGCGCGAGGCGGTGGAACAGGCATCGCTCATCCGCCTGCGTCCGGTGATGATGACCATGATCTGCACGATCGTGGGCGGCGTGCCGCTGGTGCTGGCCTCCGGCGCTGGCGCGGAAGCCCGCATTGCGCTTGGCTGGGTGATCGTCGGCGGCCTCGGCCTCGCCTCGATCGCCACCCTCTACCTGACGCCGGTGGCCTACCTCCTGATCGGGCGTTTCGTCACCCCGAAGGTGGAGGAGGAAAAGCGGCTGGAGCGCGAGCTGACGGAAGCCGCGGAGGTGGCCACGGGTCACTGAGGCGTTACCCACTGCATGTCTGACATTCCACACAGGCCGCATGACAAATGCGGCCTGTCCTAGTATGTGTGCCGCGATCGCTGGCGGAACAGAATGGAACCGGCTCATGAAGATCATAACAATAGAAGACGCAAAGGCGATGGTCGGCAAGGAGATCGGAGTCTCCGAATGGCGCACCGTGACCCAAACGATGATCGACCTGTTCGCTGACGCCACCGACGACCATCAGTTCATTCACACCGATCCGGAGCGGGCCGCCCGCGAGTCTCCCTATGGCGGGACGATTGCCCACGGCTTCCTCACACTGTCGCTGCTGTCCGCCATGATCTTCGAGGCCGTGCCGCGCCTGCAGGGCGCTTCCGTGGGCGTCAACTTCGGCTTCGACAAGATCCGCTTCACCAATGTGGTGCGCACCGGATCGCGCATCCGCGCCCGCTTCGTTCTTTCCGACCTCAAGGTCCGCCCCTCGGGCATCATCGAGAGCGCCTATGACGTCAGCGTCGAGATCGAGAACAACGCCAAGCCGGCCCTGACCGCGCGGTGGCTCACGCTCGCCATGCCGGACCGGAACGAAAACGGCGAGTCGTAGACGTTCCCGAGGTCGCAACTGCGCAGGTTCCCTTGCTACGGCACATCTTCCCGCAAACGCGACCCCGAACGATCCTGCAGGTTATTGGACCTGCACTGCAACTATCGGTTAAAGGCGCGGTGTCTGTCTTGAAATCCTCGGCCCGTTCGTGAAATTACAGGACATCTACGAGGAGAGCAGATGACAACGCGAGACCACAGACCTGGATCAACGCAATTCCACGCCATCCGCTCGCTTCGGGACCTTCCGGCATGAGGTCGTTTGAAGGGCTCACCGTCCTGCTCTCGGGAGCAACGGGCGGGTTTGGCCTTCAGCTTGCCCGCCGCCTGTCGGACGCTGGCGCAAGGCTGGTCCTTTCCGATCTCGACGCCGGTCCGCTGGGGGAACTGGCGGAATCGCTTTCCGCCGAGGTCGTGACGCTGGCGGGCGACATCGCCGACGAGTCAACCTCGGAACGGCTGGTCGCACTGGCGCTGGAGCGCTTTGGCAGCCTCGACATCGCCATCAACAACGCGGGCATCGCCCAGTCCTTCGTGCGCTTTCACCTGCTGCCTTCGGACGAGGCGCGGCGCATCATCGACGTGAACCTGATGGGCGTGTTCTACGCGATGAAGCACCAGCTGCCCGTCATGGAAAAGCAATTCAGGAAAACGGGCCGGCCCGGCTCGATCGTCAACGTGTCGTCCTACGCAGGCCTCAAGGGCGCACCCAGGCTGGCGGCCTATTCGGCGGCCAAGCACGGGGTCATCGGGCTGACAAGGAGCGCCGCGGCGGAATACGCCGCGAAAGGCGTGCGCGTGAACGCCGTCTGCCCGTCCTTCTCACGCACGCCAATGGTCATGGGCAAGCTGGGTGTCGCCTTCCGCAACCCCGACGAGGCGGAGGCGAGCCTGGCTCGTCTCGTGCCGATGCAGCGCCTGGCGGAGGTGGAGGAGGTGGCGGAAGCCATCCTGTTCGCCGCTCACCCGGAAAACAGCTACATGACCGGGCAGGCCATCGCCGTCGATGGCGGCGTCAGCGCCATCTGAGCCGCGCTTCAGGAAGCAGCCAGCACAGCGTGTGGACACGAGAAAGCGGTCCCCCCAGTGCTGCGGGAACCGCTCCGAGCCCGACAATATCAGGCACAAACGTTCTGTCTCATTCCTCCGCAGGTTCGTCAGCAGGAGGGTTTCGGGGCTTTCCCACCCGCGTCGGCACGGTCACGGACACCGGGTCACTGGCAGGGAAGCTGTCTTCCAGCCCCTCCTCCAGCTCCTGCTCGACCTCCTGCTCCTCCGGCTCCGGCTTCCGGTTGGTCCGCATGGCGAATTCGCCGGGGGCTCCGGTGCGGGTCGCGCGGGTAACAGAAACGGGGTCGCTGGCGGGAAACGTATCTTCCAGGCCCTGATCAAGCTGATCTTCCAGATCATCAACCGAGGGCTGCGGGTCGATCGCTGGTTCTTCCATCCTGTCACGACCTTGCATCGGCACCTCCTTCTGTCGGAACTACAATGCCAAAGGGGGCCTGGCGGTTCCTCTGCCTGAAATCAGGCCCAATCGCCGACATTCGAGGCACAAAATCGCACGGAAGGCCTTGCAGTTTCGGGCCATTTGAAGCATTACAGACTCGACAAGCGGCCCAGAAATTGGTAACAGCGCGCATTCCCGCGTGGAGCGCTGGCCTTTGGTTGCCTGGACCGCTCCGAGGTTTAGGGCCTAATATCAACAGATCTACAGGAAGACCACGTGCAAGTACTCGTCCGCGATAACAATGTCGATCAGGCGCTTCGCGCACTCAAGAAGAAGATGCAGCGTGAAGGTATTTTCCGCGAGATGAAAATGCGTGGGCACTTCGAGAAGCCTTCCGAGAAGCGCGCACGCGAGAAAGCGGAAGCTATCCGTCGCGCACGCAAGTTGGCTCGCAAGCGCGCTCAGCGCGAAGGTCTCCTCGGTGGTGGACGCGTAGTGCGCTAAGCGCCTACATTTCGTCTTTTTTTACCTTATATATGCGTAAGGTGGCGCGAGCTGGTATCGCCGCCACCTTTTTTTTTGACCCGATGGCGGCCACCGAACCGGAACTGATCGAATGGCGAGAGTGTCGATGCGAACCTTCCGAGTGCCTCAAAATGCGTTGAGGGCCTTTTCCCTTATTGCGATGGGCGCCCTGGCAGCCTGTTCGTCAACGGGCGGCTCTGCATTCAACGACCTCCTGCCGGTGGATCCGGCCCAGGCATCCGCGGAGAACATTGCCTCTCTCACCGCGGTCATCAGCCGGTCGCCGAACGATCCCGAAGCCTACAACGTACGCGGATCGGCATACGGCCGCGCGGGCCGCTACAAGGAAGCGCTCGCCGACTTCGACCGGGCAATCCAGCTCGATCCGAATTCCTATCAGGCCTATGCAAACCGCGCCCTCATCCACCGCTACATGGGCAACATGCAGCAGGCGGTCGCCGACTACACGCGGGCCATTCAGCTTAACCCGAGCTATGACGTCGCCTATATCGGCCGGGGCGAGGTCTTCCGCCTTTCCGGCCGCACGGCAGAAGCCTTCCAGGACTTCGAGCGCGCCATCGCCCTCGACACCACGGACCCGCGCGCCTACCTGCGCCGCGGCCTGCTCTATCAGGCGAACGGCCAGCACCAGTACGCCATCGAGGACTTCGCCAAGGCGATCTCCTACGCGCCGGGCGAGCCTTACGGCTACAATGCCCGTGGGCTGTCGTACCTCGCCCTCGGCGACGACGAAAACGCTTTCACCGACTTCAACACCGCCATCCGGCTGAACGACAACCTGGCGGAAAGCTGGGCGAACCAGGCGCTGGTCTACGAACATCGCGGCGACAAGGAGCGGGCCGCCCGTTCCTACGCCCGCGCGCTGCAGCTCGATCCGAATTATGGCCCCGCCAAGGAAGGGCTGGCCAGAACCCGCACGTCCTGACGCGGGAAAGAACCCGGAATCAAAAAGCCCGGCAAACCGGGCTTTTTTCTTGTCTTGAGCTGCTCGGACCTTCAGTTGAAACTCCGAACTTCTTCGAATTCGATTTTCTCACGGTTCCGGATAGAACCCGTACCCGCTTCTCCTGGAACCGCTCGTGTCTGACACGGCTGCGGACGGGAAACAACGGTCCTCACCTTCCGTGGAACCCGATCTTGTCCACGCGGCCGGGCGGAAAACCGGTCCCACTTTTCCTGGAGCCGCCCTTTTCCCACGCGGCTCCGGACGGAAAACCGGTTCCCACTTCTCCTGGAGCCGCGTTAGCGCAGAAGCCAGGCGCCAGCCGCCGTGATCAGAAGGAAGAGAAGCAGGCTGGAGAAGAAACCGGCGGTCGTGAAGAAACCAAAGGCCATCGAGATCAGGATCGCCGCGACGACCAGGATGGAATACTTGGCGAACTTCACGAAGAACGCATAGGTGCGCTCGTGCTCTTCATAGTCCATCTTGGCGCCGGTTTCGACGACGCCCTGCGCATGTGAATCTGCCATTGCATTACCCCTCAGCATTGACTTCAGAGGAAATAGCCAAATTGATGGAAATGAGCAATGGACTCCTTCGACGCAACGGCGCGATCGGGAAAATCGGTACTACTCCCCTCTTCCCGCACTGCCGGTTCGGCATTTATCCAGCTCGCGAAGACCAGTTTCCACCCGTCCCGGCAATCTCATCACGATGACGGGTCGGGAACCGTTCGATCGTTGTCTGAAAGCGTTCTGGCCGAGCGATCCCCAAATGGGTGCGGACGGCTCCGCGTGCTCTCCTTCCGGGCCGGACGCATCCGGCCCGGGCGCTCCTGCCGGCAGCTGGCCGGCATCCGGTCAATTGGGGCGCCGAAGAAGCAATCAGGCGGCTTCCAAGGTGAGCCGTGCTGTCGGGAGAACGCGAATGGAATCGCGCTGACCCGTCTTCTGCCGCTCATAGAGCATACGCTGCTCTTCCTTGGTCGAGCGGAAGAACGGGTATTTCTCGATCACGTCATCAAGCAGCGCACGGGTGTTCATCTGAAGAAGATGAACCGGCACCTCCAGTCCCGGATAAGCCCTCGGTCCCGTGGCGGGTTCGGCCCGGAACACGCGGTAGTAGAAGGCGGAATGCTCTTCCTTGATGGCGATCAGGCAGTAATCGGTGTCGAAATACTTGGCACCCAGGACCGCAAGGCGCAGGGTGATGAAAGGTAATACGCGCAGCTTGCGGCTCCACTCCGCGTCGGCCGCAAACCGGCTCGGATCCACAAAGGTTTCGCCCCTCTCCAGCCGCGAGGCCACGATGTCACCGAACACGCCGCAGGTCGGCGCCTGCGGGTTCTCCTTGCTCAAGTGATGAATGCGCACCGTGCTGACCAGAGCACCGCGGTAGAAGACGCCGAACCGATACGAGTTCGGCAGGTCGTCATACTTGTCATGAACCTGCCTGGCAGCGTCGGATTTGATCATGCCGGCCGCGAGATAGGCCTGATAGCGCAGCCGGTATATGGCTTCCAGGTCCTCTCCCCGGTCGCATACGCGGTACTCGATCTCGTCGAGCACGCTGAAGACGCTGCGGTTGAATGGGGAATCCTCCGCTCTCTGACCCCTCTGAGCTGAATTCGTCGCTACCATGTCCCACCCTGAATTCCACCAAGATAGGAACAGTTAGCATTTAATTAAAATTCTAGTGAAGGGGCGACATGGCGTTAACCTTAACGGCCAAAAAGTCTGAACAGAACGGGTTCGCCAGCCGACGTCGCAAGGGACCGTCAAGACGTTCAATCATCCCTGACGAAGCTGATTTTTCCGATTCCGGACGCGGTCAGCCACCTGCCGTTGCCGGAAACCTCCGGAAGCGTCAGCTGTGCGCCGTGCGCTTCTCCTCGGCGGCAGTGCCAACCTCCTCCGGCACGCGCAGCGGCGGGAAGGTCCAGTCGCCATCGGCCATCGCGCGGGCGCCAGACGGGGAAAGCGCGGCGCCGAACAGGAAGCCCTGCACCTGGTCGGGACGGGCGGATTCGCGCAGCAGCCGCAGCTGCTCGTGCGTCTCGACGCCCTCGACCGTAACGGCAAGGCCGAGGCTGCGAGACAGCTGCACCACGCTCTTGAGAAGTTTGCGCGAACGGGCGTTTTCCGCCACGTCCTGCAGGAAGCTGCCGTCAATCTTCACGCGGTCAAGCGGAAGTGTGTGCAGATAGCTCAGGCTGGAGTAACCAGTGCCGAAATCGTCCAGGGCGATGCAGACGCCGAGCTCCTTCAGCTGCTTGATGTAGGCGTGGCTAAGCTGCTGATCCTCAAGCAGCGCCGTCTCCGTCACCTCAAGTTCAAGCCGGTGCGGCGCCAGCTGCGACTTCTCGAGAGCCTCGGCCACAATGTCGACCACGGCCCGGCCCTGGAAGTCCCGAGCGGAAAGGTTCACCGATACGCTGATGTGCTCCGGCCAGCGGGTGCATTCCCGGCACGCCGTTTCCAGAACCATGCGGCTGATTTCCGTGATCAGGCCCATTTCCTCCGCGAGCGGGATGAAGACGCTGGGCGAGATCGGCCCCAGCTGCGGATGCGTCCAGCGGCACAGCGCCTCGTAAGACGACACGCGAAGCGTTTCCATGTCCACGATCGGCTGGTACATGACATGCAGCTGACGGTCCGCGATCGCGGCACGCAGATCGGACTTCATCATCTGCCGCGTCCGGAAGGCGGCGTCCATGTGCTCCTCGTAGAGGCGCCAGGTGGCCTTGCCCGCATCCTTGGCGGCATAGAGCGCCAGGTCCGCGCGGACGGTGATCTCGTTCAGATCGCCCTCGGACGCAGGGAAGACGACGAGACCTGCGCTCGCCTCAATCGACAGGATATGACCCGCCACTTCGACCGGACCGCACGTGCTCTCGTAGATCCTGAGGAAGCGCGCCTTGAGATCTTCTACGTCATCGACCTGGTCGATGTAGAGCATGAACTCGTCGCCGCCGAAACGGCCGACCTTCACGGTGTCGCTCACGTGGTCGACAAGGCGCTCGGCGACAAGGTAGATCACGCTGTCACCGACGGGGTGGCCAAGGCTATCGTTGATCGACTTGAAATCGTCCAGATCGATGATGGCCAGCCCGCACAGCCTGTCGCGATCGCCGCTGGCAACGTATTCCCGCACCATCTCCTGGAAATATGCGCGGTTCGGCAAGCCGGTCAGGCTGTCGTAACGCGCCATGTGGCGGATCTTTTCCTCCGCCTCGACACGATGCGTCACTTCCTCGAAAGTCAGAACCGCGAGTTCCTCCTTGTCCTCGCGAGCGGTAAATTCCAGATAGCGCCCGTCGAGCAGTCGCAGCAGCACCTTGTCCCCGTTGCCGGCGTCCATGGCCTCGCGCAATTGCTCGCGCGCCGTGGCAAAGTCGTCGCGGCTCAGCAGCGAACCGGCGACCCCGCGCAGCAGCAGCGCATCCAGCGTGCGGCCGATCATCTGTTCGGAGAACCGGAAACCCAGATGCTCGGCGGCGCGATCGTTGGCGACAACGACCGTGCCGTTGGGATCGAACATGATCAAGCCGTGCGACATGGTGTTGAGGGCGCGGTCGAAACGCTGCGCCAGACGGCTTGCCTTCTTGCGCTCCATCACGGCGCTCAGCATGAGCTGCCGGAGATCCGCCGCGCTGTTGATGACGATCAGTCCGAAGGGCGCCATCAGGACGGCAAGGACGACATGGCCGAGATCACCCCGGAGAAGGAACGCGCAGGCGAGAGGCACCAACATCGAGAAGGTAAACGCCCCCACCACGCGCGCCGAACCGTAGTTGCGGCCCACCACGGTGGCGAGCGCGGTCAGGACCAGCGCCAGGGCGCTCAGCTCGCCGAGTTCGTTCGGGTAAACGTAGGTCGCGCAGAAGCCGAAGGCTCCCAGCAGAACGCCCTGCGTTGCCCCTTTAATGACATAATCGGTTTCAAGTATCCGCGCCTGATGTGGATCAGTAACGGCTTCAGGCCCCTTGCGAATGCCGAGGTAGCGAACGACAGCGATGGCAAACAGAATGAGCCCGAAGGCCAGGAAGATGGGTTGGCCCGAGTTGGCATAGACAAGAAGAGCTATGACCAGATGTGCCGTCGCGCCGAACAGGATCGTGCCCCTGCTGCCGTAGAGCGACTTCACAAACTGGACATACACCTCTCTCGGTATGTCGCTTTCCGCCCGTTTCGCCATAGTTTCTCCCGACTACGGAGAACTTATTACAACTTGGGCTTAAAAAAGAACTTATCGTCAAGCGTTAATAATTCTTAACCGATGGCGCAATCGGCGCGTTCGGGCACGGGGCGCAAAAATGTCGCACCCCTTCTCAATGACATCGGCGGCTCAGGCAAAGATCATTCTGCGGCGCGCAGCGTGTGTGCTCCACCTCCTGACAGATCCTGCAGCAGTTGCGCGCGGCGGGCGAAGGCAGCCTCCATGTTGGCCATCTTCACGTGTCCGAAGCCTTTGATACCCATCGGGATTTCCGACAACGCCAGCAGGATTTCGGTCTTCTCGCTGGTGAGGTCCGGCTTGGCGAGCGTCGTTTCGATCAGTTCCAGATCCTGCTCGAAGGTCGCAAGCAGCTCGCGTTCCTTCCGACGCTCCTCAAGGTAACTGAAGGGATCGATCACCATGCCGCGGATGTGCCGCAGGCGGGCAAGCACCTTCATCATGGCAAACATCGCCGGTCCGAAGGACCGCTTTTTCAGGTGCCCATCGGCGTCACGGCGGGCAAGGATGGGCGGCGCCATGTGGAATTCCAGACGGTCGTAGCTTTCAAACTCGCGCTGCAACTGACGAAGGAACGAACCGTCGGTGTAGAGCCGGGCGACCTCGTATTCATCCTTGATGGCCATCAGCTTGAACAGGCTCCTGGCCACGGCCTCGGTGATGGCGGTGGCGCCGGGAGCGACCGCATTTTCGGCCCGGCGGATGCGCTCGACCCAGGCAAGGTAGCGCCCGGCATAGGCGGCATCCTGGTACTGCGTCAGGAAGTCCGCGCGGCGGGCGATGAGATCGTCCAGGCTCGGCGTTTCCAGAGGCTTCTGCTGTTCGGCCGAGGCGATGAGTGCGCGAACCTCATCAGGCAGATGGGCGGCGCGGCGCCCCCAGCGAAACGCGTGGATGTTGGCGGTGACCGCCTGGCCGTTCAGCTCGATCGCCCGCTCGATCGCCTCCGCGGAGACCGGCAGGCCCCCCTTCTGATAGGCGATACCGAGCATGAACATGTTGGCGCTGAGGGTATTTCCGAACAGCACCCTGGCAGCATTGGTCGCGTCGAAGAAAAAGGTCTTCTCCTCGCCCGCGGTGCGGACGATTTCCCGCTTCAGCCGTTCGGTCGGGAGACTGAAATCGGGCGAACGCGTGAAGTCGCCGGGCATTACCTCGGCTGTATTCACGAGAACCAGCGTGTGGCCGTGCCGGATGGTGGAAAGCACCTTGCGCGAGCCCGAGACAACGAGGTCCGCACCCAGCACCAGATCCGCCTCTCCCGCGGATACACGGATGGAACGGACGGCTTCGGGAGAGCGCGCGATGCGGATATTCGAGTAAACCGCCCCGCCCTTCTGGGCGAGCCCAGCCATGTCGATGACGCCGACGCCCTTGCGCTCAAGATGGGCCGCCATGGCGAGAATCGCGCCAAGGGTCACCACGCCCGTGCCGCCAATGCCGTCGATCACGGCGCCCCATCCCTTGTCGACGGGGTAAAGATCCGGATCAGGAACATTGTCCAGCGGATCAATGGCGCCCGCGATGCCTTCCAGCTTCCGCAGGCGCGCGCCGTGAACCGTCACGAAGGACGGGCAGAAGCCATCCAGGCAGGAGAAATCCTTGTTGCAGCTCGACTGGTCGATCCGGCGCTTGCGGCCGAATTCGGTTTCGACCGGCTGGATGGAGACGCAGTTCGACTTCACGCCGCAGTCACCGCAACCTTCGCAGACCAGTTCATTGATGAAGACGCGGCGGTCCGGATCGGGAAACGCGCCACGCTTGCGGCGACGTCGCTTTTCCGCCGCGCAGGTCTGATCATAGATGAGCACGGTCACGCCCGGCGTGTCGCGCAGGTGGCGCTGGACCTGATCCAGGTCCTCCCGATGGTGGACCGTAGATCCTTCCGGGAACCGGAACCGGCCCTGGTACTTCTCGGGTTCGTCGGAGACGATGGCGATGTGCTTCACGCCCTCAGCCTTGAGCTGGGCTGCAATCTGTTCGACGGTAAGCCCGCCCTCGGCAGGCTGACCGCCGGTCATCGCCACCGCATCGTTGTATAGAATCTTATAGGTCATGTTGACGCCGGCGGCGACGGCGAAGCGGATGGCGAGCGAGCCTGAATGGGTGTAGGTGCCATCGCCCAGGTTCTGGAAGAAGTGCTGGCGCTTCGAGAATGGCGCCTGGCCAATCCACTGCGCCCCCTCCCCGCCCATGGCGGTGAAACCGGCCGTGTTACGATCCATCCAGATGGACATGAGATGGCAGCCAATGCCCGCGCCGGCGATTGAGCCCTCCGGCACGCGGGTCGACGTGTTGTGCGGGCAGCCCGAGCAGAAATATGGCGTGCGCTTGGCAATCTCCGGCGCCTGCACGAGCATCGCCTGGAACTGGCGGAGGCGGGTGACATGCGCGGCAATCTCCTCCGAATAGCCGATCACCCGTAAGATGCGCTCGCCGATGGCGATGGCGATCTCATTGGGATCGAGCGATCCCTTCACGGGGAAGAGGATCTCGCCGCGCTCGTCCTTCTTGCCAACGATGACGGGGCGATTGGGCGTTCCGTACAGGTTTTCCCTGAGCTGAAGCTCCAGCAGCGAGCGCTTTTCCTCCACGACGATCACGGTGTGGAGACCGCGCACAAAATCGGCCATGTGCTGGTAGTCGAAGGGCCACGAACAGGCGACCTTGAACAGGCGGATGCCGAGCAAGTTCGCACGCTCCTCGTCAATGCCGAGGTCGTCCAGGGCCTGACGCACGTCGAGGTAGCTCGTGCCGATGGTGACGATGCCGAGCTTCGGATCGCAGCCGCCCGAGAAGATGATGCGGTTGAGGCCGTTGGCCTGCACGAAGGCGGCGGCGGCCTTGCGCTTGTAGTCGTGCAGCCGCTCCTCCTGCCCGAGCTGGTTCAGCTCGTGACGGATGTGCAGCCCGCCGGGCGGCAGGTCAATCTCAGGATAGACGATCCTGATGCGGTCGAGCGAAACGCTTACCGACGCCGTGGACTCGATATTGTCCTTGACGCACTTGAGCGCGGCCCAGGTGCCGGCGAAACGAGAGAGCGCATAACCGTAAAGTCCGTAGTCGATGATTTCCTGAACGCCAGCCGGGTTCAGGATCGGGATCATCGCATCGATGAAGGCAAATTCACTCTGGTGGGCAATGGTGGAGGACTCGGCAGTGTGGTCGTCGCCCATCAGGGCGAGCACGCCGCCGTGCGGCGAGGTGCCGAAGGAGTTGGCGTGGCGGAACACGTCACCGGTGCGGTCGACGCCGGGGCCCTTGCCGTACCAGAGGGCGAAGACCCCGTCATACTTGCCGTCACCCAGCAGATTGGTCTGTTGCGAACCCCAGCAGGCGGTCGCCGCCAGATCCTCGTTCAAACCCGGCTGGAAAACAATGTTGGACGCGGCGAGCTTGTCGCCAGCCTTCCAAAGCTGCTGGTCGATGCCCCCCAGGGGCGATCCGCGATAACCGGACACAAAACCTGCGGTATTCAGTCCCGCCCGCCGGTCCAGCTCCCGCTGCATGAGCAGCAGACGAACAACGGCCTGCGAGCCAGAGACAAGTATTTCCTTCCTGGACAGATCGTATTTGTCGTCGAGCGACACCTGCCTAAGCATTCAGCCACCTCCTCCCGGTGGTAATTTCCGTACAAGTCGGGAAATTGGCTGGTAGTTTCGTCGCCTGACTTCAAAGCGTCAATTTCATTTCTGTTCACAAACAATAATCGAAATAACATGTCCAACGGTGCGGGGCGCCGATCATTTTTCTTACGAAAGGTTTTATCCCCGCGCACAATTCTGTCTTGACCGACACGCCGCTCTGTGTGCAAACCAACGCCCCAGCAGTCGCTTTGCGCTTTTCAAGCGGGCGAGACCTGATAAAAATACCGCAAGCTGCCAAGCTCAACGCTCGGCGTTGCAGAAGCGCCTGCAATAAGTGGGAGGTGCCGAAAAGGCATCCGTAGGGGAAGAGGAAAAGCCGGATGCAACTGAACCTTTTTCACAGCGCCCTCAAAACGGCAGGGGGAGCATAATCTGTGCGTGTCCTAGCAATGATCGTAAGGTCGATAAGCGCCCTCAATACGCTTATCGGCAACATTTTCTCGTGGCTGTCACTGGCCATCGTCCTGCTGTGCTTCACGATCGTGGTGCAGCGCTACTTGTTCTCCACCAGCATCCTATGGATGCGAGATCTCTATGTCTGGCTGAACGGCGCCCTGTTCACGGCAGTGGCAGGCTTTGCGCTGCTGCGCGGCGATCATGTCCGGGTGGATATCTTCTACCGCCCCGCCAGCCTGCGCACGAAGGCGATCATCGACCTCGTAGGCGTGATCATCTTCCTGCTTCCGTTCTGCTATATGACTTGGGTCTACGGCTGGCCGTTCGTGGTGCGCTCGTGGCGCATCTATGAGGCGTCGCCCAATGTCGGCGGCATGCCCTTCTACTACCTCCTGAAGACATTCATCCTCGGATTTGCGGTTCTGCTAGCCCTGCAGGGCATTGCCATGGCGCTGCGGTCCATTCTGGTGCTGGCCGGGCAGGAAGACCTGCTGCCCAAGTCCCTGCGCTACGACAGGGGTGAAGAGGAAGCGAGCACGGGAGCCGTCTGATGGAGCCAGCAGTCATTGGAGAGATCCTGTCGGGTCTCATGTTCTTCGGGATCATCGGCTTCCTGATGCTGGGGTTCCCGGTCGCATTTACCCTTGCCGGCGTATCGCTGATCTTCGGCGTTGTCGGCATGTGGTTCGGGGTCTTCGACCCGTCCAACTATGGCAGCGTCATCAACCGCTACATCGGCAACATGACCAACGAAGTGCTGGTGGCGGTGCCCCTGTTCATCTTCATGGGCATGATCCTGGAGCGGTCGAAGATCGCGGAGCAGTTGCTGTTGACCATGGGCAAGCTGTTCGGCAACCTGCGCGGTGGCCTCGGCATGTCGGTGGTAGTGGTGGGCGCACTTCTTGCCGCCTCGACGGGCGTGGTGGGTGCCACGGTGATCACCATGGGCCTCATCTCGCTGCCGGCGATGCTGCGGGCCAATTATGACCCGAAGCTTGCCTGCGGCGTGATCTGCGCCTCCGGCACGCTCGGGCAGATCATCCCGCCCTCCACCGTGCTGATCTTCATGGGCGACATGCTGTCGGGCATCAACGCACAGGTGCAGATGGCGAAGGGCAATTTCGCACCGGCGCCCGTGTCGGTCGGCGACCTGTTCGCAGGCGCGATCCTGCCCGGCCTGCTGCTGGTGGGTCTTTACCTGCTGTGGATGATCATCAAGGCCGTTTTCCAGCCGGAATCCTGCCCGGCAACGCCCGTGCCGCCGGAAGAGAAGGGCAACCTCGGCCGCGAGATCGTGACGGCCCTGGTCCCGCCGCTGGTGCTCATCATCGCCGTGCTCGGCTCAATCCTCGGCGGCATCGCCACGCCGACGGAAGCGGCCTCGGTGGGTGCTGTCGGCGCGATGATCCTCGCATTCCTGCGCGGACGCCTGAACTTCACCGTGCTGCGGGAAACAGCAATCGCCACCGCCACGATGACGTCAATGGTTTTCATCATCCTATTCGGCGCGTCGGTGTTCTCGATCGTGTTCCGCCTGATGGGCGGCGACAACCTGGTGCACGAGTTCCTGAGTAATGTGCCGGGCGGCGTCATGGGCGCGGTCGCTGTCGTCATGTTCGTGATGTTCCTGCTCGGGTTCATCCTCGACACGTTCGAAATCATCTTCATCGTGATCCCGATCACCGCGCCGATCCTGCTCAACCTGGACGTCGATCCGGTGTGGCTGGGCGTGCTGGTGGGTGTGAACCTGCAGACCAGCTTCCTGACGCCGCCTTTCGGCTTCTCGCTGTTCTACCTGCGCGGCGTGGCACCGCCCAGCGTAACTACGGGGATGATCTACCGCGGCGTGGTGCCCTTCGTGGTGCTGCAGATCCTGGCACTCGCGATCATGTTCGCCTTCCCCGGCATCGCCACCTGGCTGCCGCGGGCGATTTACTGACCGCACGCCAAACAGCGGACAAGAACAGGGCCGGATGGGCAACCATCCGGCCCTTTCGTTTCATGGGCCTTCCCGGCAAGCCGCACAGGCAGGCGTCGCGTCCCCGTTGCCTGACAGGCCATCGTTTACCAACCTCGCAAAAGAAAAGCCCGGGTCGCCCCGGGCTTCTCCAGCGGGATATGTCCCGATCAGAGGTTGAAGTACTTCTGACGAGCCTGCAGGAAGGGCACGTCGGTGCCTTCCGTCTTCTGGCGCACGATCTTGAGCGCCGCGACGAAGCTCTCGGCCGTCTTCTTGGTGAGCGGATCGCTGGAGTTGAGGAACTCTTCCAGCACTTCCCTCGCAGCCTTGGCGCCAGCCTCGAGGATTTCGTCGGGGAAGTACTTCACCTGCACGCCATGCTCGTTGACGAGCGTCTGCAGCGCACGCGGGTCATTCGCGGCGAAGTCGGCGGCCACGGCGTCGTACTCGGCCTGGCAGCAGTCGCGGATGATGGCCTGCAGGTCTTCCGGCAGGTCGAGGAACTTCTTCTTGTCGACGACAAGCTCGGTCGCAAGGCCCGGCTCAACGAAGCTCGGGAAGTAGTAGTTCTTGCAGACCTGGTAGAAGCCGAGGGCGAGGTCGTTGTAGGGACCGACGAACTCGGCCGCGTCGAGCGTACCGGACTGCAGCGCCTGGAAGATCTCACCCGCGGCGAGGTTGGTCACCGAGCAGCCAAGCTTCTCCCAAACCTGACCGCCCAGGCCCGGCGTGCGGAAGCGAAGGCCCTTGAGGTCATCGAGGCCGTTGATGTCCTTGCGGAACCAGCCGCCGGCCTGCGTGCCGGTATCGCCGGACAGGAAACCGATGACGCCGAACTGATCGTAGATCTCGTCCCAGATCTCCTGACCGCCGAGGTAGCGGATCCAGGCCGTCAGCTCGCGCGAATTCATGCCGTAGGGAACGCCCGTGAAGAAGGACAGGCCGGCACTCTTGTTCTGCCAGTAGTAGGATGCACCGTGGCTCATCTCGGCCGATCCGTCGATCACGGCATCGAGCGCCTGAAGAGCCGGAACAAGCTCACCCGCCGAATAGACCTGGATGGTCAGGCGTCCGCCCGAAGCCTTCGTGATACGGTCCGCGAGGCGCTGTGCGCCGACGCCAAGACCCGGGAAATTCTTCGGCCAGGTGGTGACCATGCGCCAGGTGATATTGCCCTGCGCGATTGCTGGTGTGGCCAAAGCCGCGGCGCCCGCTCCTACGGTGGCAAGTCCAGCTTTCTTTATGAATGAACGACGATCCATGAAGTACCTCCCAGACAAGGATCGAATAGACGGGAAGCATTTGAACAACGCACCCCCAAGGCCGCCTATCAAACTTTAGCGAGGGCCATCGCGCAAGTGTGGAATGCACGTTGTCCTTAATGCAGTTGATTGCTCCCGATGAATTGCATGCCGATCATGCGCAATCGCTCTTGGAGAAGCCTCCTGCGGGCTGTAAATAAGCCCTCCCACTCTTGCGGAAACAACCATGAAGCCCATCGTTGCGGTCACCACCGACATCAAGGAACTCGACGACTACACCTGGCATGCGACGCCCGAGCAGTATCTGCGCGCCGCGCTCGAGGTGGCTGACGTCATTCCCTTACTGGTGCCCTGCTTCGGCGACAAGCTTGATCTCAACAGCCTGCTCGCCCGAGTGGACGGTGTGCTGATCACCGGCTCGCGCTCCAACGTCCATCCGTCTCACTATGGCATGACTCCTACCGAGCATCACGAGCCCTTCGACGAGCGGCGTGACGCGACGTCCCTGCCCCTGATCCGCCGCGCAGTGGAGTTGGGCGTGCCGCTGCTTGCCATCTGCCGCGGTATCCAGGAACTGAATGTGGCGATGGGCGGAACGCTCGCGACCGAGATCCAGGAACGCGCAGGAAGCATGGATCATCGCGGGCATGGCGCTACCCCGGACGAAAGGTTCGGCCTGAAGCACACGGTCCAGATCAAGCCGGGCAGCTGTCTTGCCGGCGTTCTCGGTGCGCAGGAGATCACCGTGAACTCGGTGCACCGGCAGGGCATCAGCGAACTCGCGCCGCGCCTTCAGGTGGAAGCCGTGGCGCCGGACGGGACGGTCGAGGCCGTGTCGGTCATCGACGCGCCGGGCTTTGCGATTGGCGTCCAGTGGCACCCCGAATATTGGGCGAGCAGGGACGCAGCCTCTCGGCGGATCTTCGAGGCCTTCGGGGAATCCGCGCGACAGCACGCGGCGAGCCGCCGCTAGTCCCTCAGACCTCTGTCCGCTTCCGCGCGGCTTTGGCGTCGCGCCGTGCGGAGCGTTACGGCTCGGTCAACGCCATGAGGGGCAGGGCCGGTCTGAGCGATTCGTAGGAAACGCCATCACCCGGATAGAACTGGGCTACCGGCCGGCCATCCTCCGCCAGGAACAGGATGTCCCCATCGTCGGTGCGAAGCCAGGAACGGACTTCCGACGACAGGACCTCCCGAAACTTCTTACAGGCAGGTCCCAGTTCCAGCGAGCCGCCTCGAGCGGATGGCTCTCCGCGCAGGGCCACAACACAGCCGCTTTCCTGCCCCTGCACGTGAGCTTCATAGGTTCGAGTGTGGGGCAGCGGAGCGGCGAACAGCTCGTCGCTGCCGGGCGCCAGCCCGCACCCTGTCTCCCGATCACGGATGGCCGTGTCCGCTCCGAGTGCGCCCAACGCCCCCACAACCACGAGATAGGTCAGCTTCATCGCCTCCTCCTCCCCGCCGGGAATGATGGTAAGACATGCGTCAGCGTGGAGGACGACATCCTGGCCGCACAAGTGCAGTAACGAAGCGCCAACCGTTATAGAACGCTGAGATTCCAGGAACTTTTAAGCGGCAAAGGGCGGCCGTTGCCTATCCGCGGCAAAGTGTGCTTATTTATTCGCAATCCGAAATAAATATCGGACAGACGGCAGCCGGCAGCTGCCGCGGGGGAGGAGGCATGTATCTCGGTATCGATCTCGGCACGTCCGGCGTCAAAGTGCTGCTGATGGCGCCAGACCAGACGGTCGTCGCAAGCGCGACATCGCCGCTGGACGTGCAGCGCAGGCAAACGGGCTGGTCCGAACAGAACCCGACAGACTGGATCAGCGCAACGGAACAGGCCATCGAACAGCTCAAGGCCGACCACGCCAAGGCGCTTTCCGCCGTGAAGGGCATCGGCCTTTCGGGCCAGATGCACGGGGCGGTGCTGCTCGACCGGGCAGACCGGGTGCTGCGGCCATGCATTCTCTGGAACGACACGCGCTCGCATGTCGAGGCGGCGACACTGGATGCCGATCCCCGGTTCCGGAAGATCACGGGCAACATCGTGTTCCCCGGCTTCACCGCGCCCAAGCTGGTATGGGTGAAAAAACACGAGCCGGCGATCTTCGAGGCCACCGCCAAGGTGCTGCTGCCGAAGGACTATCTGCGGCTGTGGCTCACGGGCGAGCACATTTCGGAAATGTCGGATGCGGCGGGCACGTCCTGGCTCGACGTCAAGCATCGGACGTGGTCCGACGTTCTTCTGGAAGCCACCGGACTTACGCGCGCCCATATGCCCGCGCTGGTCGAAGGCACTCAGCCGGCCGGTATGCTGCGCAAGGAACTGGCAGAGCGATGGGGGGTCAGCGGTCCCGTCACGGTCGCGGGCGGCGCGGGCGATAATGCCGCCTCGGCCTGCGGCGCGGGAACCGTCAGCGCGGGAGCGGCCTTCCTCTCGCTCGGCACCTCGGGCGTGCTGTTCGCCGCCACAGACCGCTACCTGCCCAACCCGGAAAGCGCGGTGCACACGTTCTGCCACGCCCTGCCCGGCACCTGGCACCAGATGGGCGTGATCCTGTCGGCGACCGATTCGCTCAACTGGCTTTCGGGGATCACGGGAGCGTCCGCCGCCGATCTTTCGGCGGAGCTTGGTGAGAGCCTGCGCGCGCCCTCGTCCGTCACCTTCCTGCCCTATCTCTCCGGCGAGCGAACTCCGCACAACGACGCGCTGATCCGCGGCAGCTTCACCGGCATCGAGCACGCGACCGACCGGTCGCGGCTCACGCAGGCGGTGATGGAAGGCGTCGCCTTCGCCTTCCGCGACAATCTGGAGGCGCTGCGCCAGGCGGGCACGGTGCTCGAGCGCGTCATGGCGGTCGGCGGCGGCTCGCGCTCGCCCTACTGGCTCAAGGCTATCGCCACCGCACTCAACCTGCCGGTCGACGTTCCCGAGGACAGCGACCGGGGTACCGCCTTCGGCGCGGCGCGGCTCGGGCTGATCGCCGCCACGGGGGCAGATCCGGCAAGCGTCTGCACACCGCCGCCCATCGCAAGAACCATCGAACCGGAACGCTCCCTCAGGGACGCGTTCGAGGAAGCCTATGCGCGCTTCCGCAAGCTTTACCCTGCCATTCGAGGAGTTTCGTCATGAGCACTGGATTTTTCGGCGATATGAAGCCGGTGGCCTACGAGGGGCCCGAGAGCACCAATCCGCTTGCCTTCCGCCATTACAATCCCGACGAGGTGGTTCTCGGCAAGTCGCTCAAGGAGCATCTGCGCTTCGCCGTCTGCTACTGGCACAGCTTCGTGTGGCCGGGTAATGACCCGTTCGGCGGCCAGACCTTCCAACGGCCCTGGTTCGGCGACAGCATGGAGCAGGCAAAGCTCAAGGCAGATGCTGCCTTTGAGATGTTCGAGCTGCTCGGCGTGCCCTACTTCACCTTCCATGACGCCGACGTGCGACCCGAGGGCGCCACACTCGCCGAGAGCATCGCCGGGCTCAACGAGATCGCCGACTATTTCGGGAAGAAGATGGCCGAAACGGGCGTGAAGCTCTTGTGGGGCACCGCCAACCTGTTCGGCCACCGGCGCTACATGGCAGGCGCCGCGACCAACCCCGATCCCGATGTGTTCGCCTATGCGGCCGCCACGGTGAAATCGTGCATCGACGTTACGCACCGGCTCAACGGCGAGAACTACGTGTTGTGGGGCGGGCGCGAAGGCTACGAGACACTGCTCAACACCGACCTTGGCCAGGAGCTGGACCAGCTCGGCCGCTTCCTGTCGCTGGTCGTCGACTACAAGCACAAGATCGGCTTCAAGGGCACGATCCTGATCGAGCCGAAGCCGCAGGAGCCGACCAAGCACCAGTATGACTTCGACGTAGCGACCGTCTATGGCTTCCTGCAGCGCTACGGCCTGGAAAATGAGGTGAAGCTCAACATCGAACAGGGTCATGCCATTCTCGCCGGCCACTCGTTCGAGCACGAGCTCGCCATGGCGCGCACCTTCGGCCTGTTCGGCTCGATCGACATGAACCGCAACGACTACCAGTCGGGCTGGGACACCGACCAGTTCCCGAACAATCCCCTGGAAGTGGCGCTCGCCTATTACGAGATCCTGCTGGCAGGCGGGTTCACCACGGGCGGCACCAATTTCGACGCCAAGCTGCGGCGCCAGTCGCTCGACCCCGAAGACCTGATCGCGGCTCATGTCGGCGGAATGGATACCTGCGCCCGCGGCCTCAAGGCGGCGGCGAAGATGCTGGAGGACAAGGCTCTCACCGACCCGCTGAAGGAACGCTATGCCGGCTGGCAGACGCCGGAGGCGCAGGCGATGCTCTCGGGCAAACGGTCGCTCGAGGAGATTTCCGAGCGCGTGCTGCGGGAAGGCATTGATCCCAAGCCGCGGTCCGGAAAGCAGGAGATCCTGGAAAATATCGTCAACCGCTATATCTAATTGTCTGAAACAGGCGGTGGCGGAGGCTTGTGGCCACGATCTGGCCATAAGCCTTAAGGCCTTGAAATGTAACGTTATAGGAGTGCCGTCAAAGTTTCATCGTACCGCCTTCTTCCAGTCAGGTTCGACAGGCACAACTCGCCGCGTGGAATTGGAGGTACGCAATGGAAGTCGACGAAAGCGTTGAGGCTGAAATCGATGCCCTGCTTGCGAAGGGCGAGTACTCGTCTGTTGTAGATGCGTTGCTCGCGATCCCACCCCGCGCCGACATGAGCGGCGATGCGTGGCAAAAGCTGATCCATGAGCGGATGCAGTTCAGGGTCTCGCGCATGATGCGCAAGACCCTGGAAGGCGATCACCAGAACAGGCCGGGCGTCCAGGCATGACAGCCGAAATCGTCTTTCTCCGGCCCAGAACTCCAACCGAGCGGAACGGGGGAACGCGGACGCGCCGCCCTCGCCCGCTTCAACAGTCAGTAAAGGGGCAGATACTCCTCTATCCTTTCGGCGGCCCAGCGAAGATGCGGCAGGAAAAGCCGCCGCATCTCCTCGCAGCTGTGCCGGCCAGTCTGCGTGGAAACGTTTACGGCAGCGACGATCCGGCCGGAGCGCGCGCGGACCGGCACCGCAATCGAGCGCAGCCCCAGCTCCAGCTCCTCGTCCACAATGGCGTAACCGTTGCGGCGGACTTCCGCCACGCATGCCGCCAGACGGTCGGGATCGGTTACCGTGCGTGGCGTGCGCGCGCGAATCGTTATCTGGCGCAGAAAACGGGCGAGTTCGGCATCATCCAGTTCTGACAGCAGAACCCTGCCCATGGACGTGCAATGGGCAGGCAACCGCGCGCCAATGTCTAGCGACTCCGCCAGAATGGAGCTGCCAACCACGCGCGCCACGTAGACGATGTCCTCCCCCTGCAGCACGGAAACGGAGCAGGATTCCCCCACCGATTGCGAAACGGCCCTCAGTATCGGCACGGCATGGCGCCAGAGCGGCGTCTTGCCGAGCCAGTTGCGCACCACCGTCAAGAGCTTCGCGGACAACAGGAACTGCCTGCCTTCCTGCAGAACCCAGCCTTCCGCCACAAAGGTCAGCAGCAGGCGGCGCGCCCCCGCGCGGGTAAGGTTGGCCGCGTTGGCGACTTCCGTCAGACGCATGCCGTCCGGCGCAGAGGCCAGGATCTCCAGAACCTTCAACCCCTTCGACAGTGACCCGACGATGTCGGGCGCATCCTTGTCCGCACTCGCCGCCAAACGATTTGACTCCCCAATGTCATGGTTCTAAAAAATATCACATACAAAACAATTGTTCGCAATACGAACATTGGCAGCCATGCATCCGCAATCGCCGTTTGCCACGACAGCGGAAATGCGCGACGCTGGTGCGGGATGCCAGGGTGAGAAGCCCGCCGCGGCGGGCATTGGCCGCTCGAACAGTGAAAGACGATCATGGCTGAAGCATTTATCTGCGACTATATCCGTACCCCGATCGGCCGCTTTGGCGGAGCGCTGTCATCCGTCCGCGCGGACGACCTGGGCGCCATTCCCCTCAAGGCCCTGATGGCGCGCAATCCGAACGTCGACTGGGGCGCCGTCGATGAAGTGATCTTCGGCTGCGCCAACCAGGCGGGCGAGGACAACCGCAACGTCGCGCGCATGTCCCTGCTGCTGGCCGGCCTGCCGGTGGAGGTGCCGGGCGCGACGGTCAACCGTCTGTGCGGTTCCGGCATGGATGCCATCATCACCGCCGCCCGCGCGATCAAGGCGGGCGAGGCCGAACTCATCATCGCCGGAGGAGTGGAGTCGATGAGCCGCGCGCCCTTCGTGATGCCGAAGGCTACCACCGCGTTCCAACGCACCATGGAGATCCATGACACGACCATTGGCTGGCGCTTCATCAATCCGCTGATGAAAAAGCAGTATGGCGTCGACTCCATGCCCGAGACTGCCGAGAATGTGGCCGAGGACTTCAACATCAGCCGTGAGGACCAGGACAAGATGGCATTCCGCAGCCAGCAGAAGGCTGCCGCCGCCATGACCAACGGACGCCTCGCCAAGGAAATCACCCCGGTCCACATCCCGCAGCGCAAGGGCGACCCGATCGTGGTCGACAAGGACGAGCACCCGCGCCCGGACACCACGCTCGAGGGCCTGGCCAAGCTCCCCGCGCCGTTCCGCGAGGGCGGCTCGGTGACGGCAGGCAACGCCTCCGGCGTCAATGACGGCGCCGCCGCGCTCATCATCGCCACCGCGGAAGCCGCCGCGAAGTATGGACTGACGCCGATCGCCCGCATCGTCGGCGGCGCGACGGCCGGCGTGCCTCCGCGCATCATGGGCTTCGGCCCGGCCCCCTCGACCAAGAAGCTGTGCGCCCGCCTCGGCATCAAGGTGACCGACTTCGACGTCATCGAACTCAACGAGGCCTTTGCCGCACAGGGCCTCGCAGTGCTGCGCGACCTCGGCATTCCGGACGACGCGGAGCACGTCAATCCGAACGGCGGCGCGATCGCGCTCGGCCACCCGCTCGGCATGTCCGGCGCCCGCATCACCGGCACGGCTGCGCTGGAGCTCGTCGAGCGCAAGGCCAGGCTGGCACTCGCCACCATGTGCATCGGCGTCGGCCAGGGCATCTCGATCGCGCTGGAACGCGCCTAACCAGTGCAGACACGCTGAACGGAATGAAGGGGAGCAGGCCCAGCCCGCTCCCCTTTTTTCATGTCCGGGGCGGGTTGGAAGCACGTCATGCCTGATATGGAACGGAAAGCTCGGCGGACCGAAGCCGACTTCATGGTGAGCCTGTCGAACCATCCCCCACCTCACGGTTCGACAGCCTCACCGTAAGGGGTGGAGGGAGGCACGGAGCTGCAATTAGGGCAGCACGATCACGTAGGGCGTGTCGAAGTAGAATTCTTCGAGATTGTTGCCATCGCCGCCACGGTCAACGACGATGAAGTCCTGCGGCTCGTCGCCGATCACGGTCAGCACGCCGTGCCAGGTACCGCGGGCGTAGTTCACCCCCTGCCCCGGCGCGGCAATGAAGGCTTGCGGCGTGCCGGGACGGCCGCCCTCGTCCGGGGCGACGGTCACCAGGAAGGGCCGCGGCGACAGCGGCATGAAGGCCTGGCTGCCGAGCGGATGCCGCTCCACCATGTCGAGCCGGTGTGGCATCGGATAGGGCTCGCCACGGAAGATGTTTATGAGAACGCGGGCGTTCTCGCCCGTGACCTCCACCTTCGCCAGGTCATGGAAACGGCGGCACTTGCCCCGGTTGATGAGGAAGCTCTCCACCGTGCCGTCGGCCTCGATCACGTCGCCGAACGGGGCGAAGGCCTCGCGTGTGAGAGGACGGGCAACGATCCTGCTCATCGTCCGGACCGCCACATGGGGCGCAGGGACGGATGCCGGTTGACATCCTTGTAGAGCAGATAGCGGAAGCGGCCCGGACCACCTGCGTAGCAGGCCTGCGGACAGAAGGCGCGCAGCCACATGAAGTCGCCTGCCTCTACCTCCACCCAGTCCTGGTTCAGCCGGTAGACCGCCTTGCCCTCCAGCACATAGAGCCCGTGTTCCATGATGTGCGTCTCGGCGAAGGGGATCACTGCCCCCGGCTCGAAGGTCACGATGTTGACATGCATGTCGTAGCGCACATCATCGGGATCGACAAAACGGGTCGTCGCCCAGCGGCCTTCGGTGCCCGGCATCGGGTTGGGCGCAATGTCCTTCTCGTTGGTGAAGAAGGCTTCCGGCACGTCGATGCCGTCGACGCGCTCGTAGGCCTTGCGGATCCAGTGGAAGCGGGCAGCCTCGGACCCGCGGTTGCGCGCCGTCCAGCGCGCGGCCGGCGGAAGGAAGGCATAGCCGCCCGGCTCCAGCACGTGGTCCTCGCCGTCGAGCGACACCGTCAGCGCGCCCTCGACCACGAACAGCACGCCTTCGGCCTCCGGGTCGGGCTCGGGGCGGTCGCTGCCACCGCCCGGCTGCACTTCCATGATGTACTGGGCGAAGGTCTCGGCGAAGCCGGAGAGCGGGCGCGCGATGATCCAGGCCCGCGTCTTCTCCCAGTGCGGCAGGTTGCTGGTGACGATGTCACGCATCACCCCCTTGGGGATCACCGCATAGGCCTCGGTGAAGACGGCCCGGTCGGTCAGAAGATCCGTCTGCGGCGGGTGCCCCCCATGGACGGCGTAGTAGGTTCGGTTCATGACGGCAGTATCTCCTTCAGGCGAAGGTAGGCGATGCGCTCCACCTGCTGGCAGGCGGTGGTGAACTCCTCCTCCCGGCTGTTCTCGATGCGCTTTCGGAAGGCGGCGAGAATGCTTTCCTTCGTGTTGTCCTTGACGGCGATGATGAAGGGGAAGCCGAACTTCTGCATGTAGCGCGTATTCAGGTCAGTGAAGGTTGCCCTCTCCTCGTCCGTCAACGCATCGAGGCCGGCGGACGCCTGCTCGCGCGTCGATTCCGGCGTCAGGCGGCGGGCCGCCGCGAGTTTGCCGGCCAGATCCGGATGGGCCTTGAGGACGCCCAGCCGCTCCTCCTCGGAGGCCGAGCGGAAGACGCGCGCCAGCGCGTTGTGCAGGCCGCCAGCGGTGTCGTGGGCGAAGCCCAGCTCCAGCTCATATGCGCGTTCGGCAATCCACGGCGAATGCTCAAAGATGCCACCGAACCGCTGGACGAACTCCTCGCGGCTCATGCAGCTCGGGCGGAGCGCCGGCGGCTGATACGGATGATGCTCCATCCAGTGCCGGGCAATGTCGATGCGGCGCGGCAGCCAGACCTTGTCATGGCTCTGCACGTAGTCGATGAAGCGCTTCAGGGAAGCCGCACGGCCCGGACGGCCGATCAGGCGGCAGTGCAGGCCGATGCTCATCATGGCCGGACGGCCCCGCCTGCCTTCCTCGTAGAGCGTGTCGAAGGCATCCTTGAGGTAGGTGAAGAACTGGTCGCCGGAGTTGAAGCCCTGCGCCGTCGCGAAGCGCATGTCGTTGGCTTCAAGCGTATAGGGTATGACGAGTTGCGGGCGGGTCAGGTGGCCCTGGCCGTCGTGGTCGATCCAGTAGGGCAGATCGTCGTCATAGGTGTCGGAGATCCAGTCGAAGCAACCCGCCTCGATGGCAAGCTTCACCGTATTCACCGACGTGCGGCCGACATAAAGCCCCCTCGGTGGCTCACCGACGACCTCGGTATGGAGGCGGATCGCCTCCTGAAGGTCACGGCGCTCGTCCTCCTCCCTGTGGGCTCTGTAATCGATCCACTTCAGGCCGTGGCTGGCGATCTCCCAGCCCGCCTCCTTCATGGCGGCCACCTGATCGGGCGAGCGCGCCAAGGCGCTTGCCACGCCATAGACGGTCACCGGAACGCCAGCCGCGGTAAACATGCGGTGAAGGCGCCAGAAACCGGCGCGCGCCCCGTATTCGTAAATGGACTCCATGTTCCAGTGGCGCATGCCTTCCCACGGGACGGCGCCGACCACCTCGGACAGGAACGCTTCGGAAGCCGCATCCCCGTGCAGGATGCAGTTCTCACCGCCCTCCTCGTAGTTGATGACAAACTGAACAGCCACGTATGCGCCCCCGGGCCAATTGGCGTTCGGCGGGTTGGCACCGTAGCCACGCATATTCCGGCAATATCGTTTGACCTGATCCATGTTGCTGTCCACCACCAAAGCGCATCAAACCTACTTGATAGCGCGAAACCCAATTCCCCAGAAAATTTTGAAACACTTTTTGATAAGACTTCCAGAAACATAGCTTATCCTCTCCGCCGAATTGTCTCACAATCAAAAAATTCGATTGCAGGAGGAGTGATCGGTGAGCGACGAGAAGCATGGCCGTCTGACAACGCATGTCCTCGATACGGCGGCGGGGCGCCCCGCAGCAGGAATGACAGTGTCCCTCTACCGGATCTCGGGAGAGGCCCGTACCCTGCTCAAGTCCGTCACGACCAATGCGGACGGACGCTGCGACGCCCCCCTGCTTGAAGGTGACGCGTTCGAGCCGGGAACCTACGAACTCGTGTTCGAGGTCGGCGCCTATCTCAGGCAACAGAATGTCGTGCTGCCGGAACCTGCCTTCCTCGACATCGTTCCCATCCGGTTCGGGATCGCCGAGCGGGCGCACTATCACGTGCCGCTGCTGGTCTCGCCGTACGGATACTCCACCTACAGGGGAAGCTGAGCATGACCACACCGTCGGAATCGCCCGTACGCAGGGAACTCCGCTTCCTGCTCAATGACCGGCAAATCGCCCTCTCTTCGGTCCGCCCCGACCAGACCCTTCTCGACTTTCTCCGACTCGACCAGCGCCTCCGAGGCACGAAGGAAGGCTGCGCCGAAGGCGACTGCGGCGCCTGTACGGTGCTGGTCGGCCGGCTCGACGGCGACACGATTTCCTATGAGACGGTCAACAGCTGCATCCGCTTCGTGGGCTCCCTCGACGGCTGCCATGTGGTGACGGTCGAGCATCTCAAGCGGCCGGACGGCAGCCTTCACCCGGTGCAGCAGGCGCTGGTGGACCATCACGGCTCCCAGTGCGGATTCTGCACGCCTGGCTTCGTCATGGCCCTCTACGGTCTTTGGATGAACGATCCCCACCCGACTGTCGAGGCCATCGAAAAGGCCCTGCAGGGCAACCTCTGCCGCTGCACGGGCTACGAGCCGATCGTGAAGGCGGCGCTCGCCATTTCCAGCTATGGCTCACCGGAAGAGGATCCGCTGTTCCAGGAGCGTTCCCAGGTCGTTGCGGCCCTCAGGGCCATACGCGACGGACGCCGCGTCGAGGTCGGCGAGGGCCAGGACCGGTTCATCGTGCCGGCGAGCGCCGACGATCTGGCAGCCGTGCTCGAGGAGTTGCCTGGCGCCAGAATCGTCGCGGGATCCACGGACGTGGGACTGTGGGTCACCAAGTTCATGCGCAACATCGCGCCGGTGGTGTTCATCGGCGGAATCGACGAGCTGCGCGGCATTTCGCTCGATGCAGAGAAGCGAGAACTCACCATCGGCGCACTCACGAGCTACACGGACGCGAAGGCCGTGCTTGCCGAGCACATTCCGGCCTTCGCGCAGCTGATCGACCGGATCGGCGGCGAGCAGGTGCGCAACATGGGCACGATCGGCGGCAACATCGCCAACGGCTCGCCAATCGGCGATACCCCGCCGGCGCTGATCGCGCTCAACGCGCGCCTCACGCTGCGCAAAGGGGCTACACGGCGGACCATTCCGCTCGAAGACTTCTTCATCGCCTACGGCAAGCAGGACCGGCAGCCGGGCGAATTCGTCGAGGCGATCCACGTGCCGCTGCCGGACGCGGACACGCACTTCGCGGCATGGAAGGTTTCAAAGCGACGCGACGAGGACATCAGCGCGCTGCTGGGCGCCTTTGCCATGAAGCTTGGCGATGACGGCGCGGTGCAGTCCATCCGCATCGCCTATGGCGGCATGGCGGCAACGCCGAAGCGGGCGAAGGCCGTGGAGGCTGCCCTGCAGGGCAAACCGTGGACGGAGGAGACGGTTGAAGCCGCGCTTTCCGCCTATGACGCCGACTTCACACCGATAAGTGATATGCGCGCGTCGGCGGAATATCGGATGCTGGCCGCGAAGAACCTGCTGCGGCGGTTCCACCTGCACACGACACAGGGCACGACACCCCTGACGGTGACGCGTTACGAAGCTGCATAATGACAACAAGAACCAGCCTTGCCGGAGCGTGGACATGAACAGGCACACGGTTGCGGAGATTACCGCAAACAAGATCCGGGGCGGCGTCGGGGAAGGCCGCACCCATGACTCTGCGCACAAGCATGTGACCGGAGAGGCCATCTATATCGACGACATGCCGGAGCCGGCGGGGACCCTGCATGCCTATCTGGGCCTTTCCACCGTCGCGCATGGAAAGATCGTCGCCATGGACCTTTCGGAAGTGGAGGCCGCACCCGGCGTGGTCGCGGTGCTGACGGCCCGCGACATCCCCGGCATGAACGACATCAGTGCCACCGGAGCCAATGACGAGCCGATCCTCGCGGATTCCCTCGTGCAGTTTCTGGGTCAGCCAATCTTCGCAGTGGTGGCCGAGACGCGCGAGCAGGCTCGCCGCGCCTGCCAGAAGGCGAAAGTCGAATACGAGGAATTGCCGGCGATCATCGAACCGGAGCAGGCCGACCCGGTCAATCCCCGCCTTGTCACGAAGCCGATGGTGCTTCGCCGGGGCGACGCACGGGCAGCGATCGAGAAGGCGCCCCGGCGCCTTACGGGTCGTATGAACGTGGGCGGGCAGGACCACTTCTACCTCGAAGGGCACATCGCGCTCGCCGTGCCGGGCGAGGACATGGACGTGCTTGTCTACTCGTCCACCCAGCACCCGAGCGAAGTGCAGCACATGGTGGCGCATGCGCTGGGCGTGCCGTCCCACGCGGTCACGATCGAGGTACGGCGCATGGGCGGCGGTTTCGGCGGCAAGGAAACGCAGGCGAACATGTTCGCCACCGTGGCGGCCATCGCGGCGAAGAAGCTCAACCGGCCAGTCAAGATCCGTCCCGACCGGGACGATGACATGACCGCCACCGGCAAGCGTCACGACTTCATCATCGACTACGATGTCGGCTTTGACGACGAGGGACGCATTCTTGGCGCCGATTTCACCTATGCCGCGCGCTGCGGATATGCGGCCGACCTGTCGGGCGCGGTAACCGACCGCGCGCTGTTCCACTGCGACAATACCTACTTCTATCCGGCCGTGCACGCGGCGGCGAAACCGCTCTACACCAACACGGTGTCGAACACGGCCTTCCGCGGCTTCGGCGGGCCTCAGGGCATCGTGGGTGCCGAGCGGGTGATCGAAGAGATCGCCTATGCGCTCGGCAAGGATCCGCTCGAGATCCGCAAGCTCAATTTCTACGGCACCACGGACCGTAACGTGACGCCCCACCACCAGACGGTGGAGGACAACATCATTCACCGGATCGTCGAGGAGCTGGAGGCGGACTGCAGGTACCGCGAGCGGCGCGAAGAGATTGCGGCCTTCAACGCGAAAAGCCCGATCGTCAAGCGCGGCATTGCGCTGACACCGGTGAAGTTCGGCATTTCCTTCACGGCCACACAGTACAACCAGGCCGGCGCGCTGGTGCATGTCTACACGGACGGATCCGTCCACCTCAACCACGGCGGCACGGAGATGGGTCAGGGTCTGAACCAGAAGGTAGCGCAGGTCGTGGCGGAGGAGTTCCAGATCGACATCGACCGGGTGAAGATCACCGCCACCACCACCGGCAAGGTGCCCAACACGTCGGCCACCGCCGCCTCGTCCGGCTCGGACCTCAACGGCATGGCGGCGCTCAACGCCGCGCGGCAGATCAAGAACAGGCTCATCGACTTCGCCTCCGAAAAGCACGGCGTGCCGAAGGATCAGATCGTGTTCCTGCCCAACCGAGTGAGGATCGGCAACCAGGAGGTCGGCTTCAACGACCTCATCCGCGAGGCCTACATGGCACGCGTACAGCTGTCGGCTGCCGGGTTCTACAAAACGCCGAAGATCCACTGGGACCGCGAGAAGGGCGAAGGCCACCCGTTCTACTATTTCGCTTATGGCGCTGCGTGCAGCGAGGTGTCCGTCGACACGCTGACCGGCGAATATCTGGTCGAACGTGTGGACATCCTCCACGACGTGGGCCGCTCGCTCAATCCGGCGCTCGACAAGGGCCAGGTGGAAGGCGGGTTCGTGCAGGGCATGGGATGGCTCACCACCGAGGAGCTGGTCTGGGACGAGAAGGGCCGGCTCATGACCCACGCTCCTTCCACCTACAAGATACCGCTCGCGTCCGACCGGCCGAAGGTCTTCAACGTGAAGCTCGCGGAGTGGTCGCAAAACGCGGAACCGACGGTCTACCGCTCCAAGGCCGTGGGCGAACCGCCGTTTGTGCTCGGCATTTCGGTGCTGCATGCCATCTCGGACGCGGTGGCAAGCGTGGCGGGACACAGGATCTGCCCGCGCCTCGATGCGCCGGCCACACCGGAACGCGTGCTGATGGCGGTGGAGCGGCTCAGGGTGGCAGCACGCTGACCGGGAAATCGGCGGGAGACGACCGATGGACGCCATGACGCGCAGGCTGGCCGAGTTCTTCGAGCGTTTCCCGCGCGCAGCCCTCGTGGAAATCACCGAGGTGAAGGGCTCCACGCCCCGCGAGAGCGGCGCGTGGATGCTTGTTTCGCCCGTAGCGACGCTCGGCACCATCGGGGGCGGACAGCTCGAATTCCTTGCCATCGACAAGGCGCGCGAGCTGATCGCCCGCAATGTCGCCCACGGGACCATGACGATCCCGCTCGGGCCCGAGATTGGCCAATGCTGCGGCGGGCGCGTGGCGCTCGACATCCGCATCGTGGGAGATCGGGAACGGGAGGCCCTTGCGGACAGGATCAAGACGGAGGTGGAGAAGCGGCCGCGCGTCTACCTTTTCGGGGCCGGTCACGTGGGCAAGGCGCTGGCCGCAGCACTCTCCGCCCTGCCCTTTCGCGTCATTCTGGTCGACACCCGGGAGGACATGCTCGCCGGCATCGCGCCGGGCGTGGAAACCATCCTCACGGCCATGCCGGAGGCCATCGTGCGCGACGCGCCACCGGCTTCCGCCTTCGCGATCCTCACGCATGACCATGCGCTCGATTTCCTCATCGCCGCGGAGGCGCTGAGGCGGAAGGATGCGGCCTATGTCGGGATGATCGGGTCGGAGACAAAGAAGGCGACCTTCCGCGGCTGGTTTACCAGGCAGGGCGGAAGCGAAGCCGAATTCGCTCAGCTCGTCTCACCCATCGGCGGGGAGGATATCCGCGACAAGCGGCCGGAGGTGATCGCCGCGCTCACTGCCGCCGAGATCACCCGCGCGCTGCTGTCGGGGCGGGAGTGATGTCTCCCCGCACCTCATGCCCAGCCTGTCGAAGCATGGGCTTCACAGGCGCGGCGCGAGGATCAGCGCCGGGTGTTCAGAATATCGCCGATCATGCGCTGGCAGCGCTCCGCCATGAAATCAACCAGCAGCTTCAACTTCGGATCCTGGAGGTTGCGGTGCGGGTAGACCGCCGCAAGCTTCACCGGCGTAGGCGGATAATCCGGCAGGATGACCTTCAGGCTGCCATCGCGCAAATAGGGCTCGATCTCAAAACGCGGCTTGTTGATAATGCCGTGACCGGCCAGCGCCCAGCCCGTCAGCACGTCGCCGTCGTCCGTATCGAAGGGGCCGCGGACCTCGAACTTCCTTGGTCCCTCCTCCGTCTGCAGCGTCCAGAAATACTCACGCGCACCCGGGAATCGCAGCAGCAGGCAGTCGTGACCCTGCGTGATCAGATCTTCCGGGCGTTGCGGCTCGCCGCGACGGGAGAGATAGGCGGGCGACGCCGCCAGCACGCGCTCACAGTCCATGATGCCGCGCAGGCGCAGGCTGGAATCCTCCAGAACGCCCAGCTTGAAGGCGACGTCGATGCCCTCCCGCATGATGTCGACCTCGCGGTCGGAGAGGCGCAGGCGCACCTCGATTTCGGGATAACGCTCGCGGAACTCCGGAATGCCGCTGGCGATGATGCGCCGGCCGAGGCCAAGCGGGGCCGTAACGTGGATGGTGCCGCGCGGCTTGCCGGACACGGCGGCAACGGCCGCCTCGGCATCGCGCACCGCCTCCAGGATCTTCTTGGCGCCCTCATAGAAGACACGCCCCTGCTCGGTGGGCGTCAGGTGCCGCGTCGTCCTGTTCAGGAGGCGAGCGCCAAGATGCTTCTCCAGTTCCTTCACCCGGTTGGACGCAACCGCCGGGGATATGCGCAACGCCCGCCCAGCGGAAGAGAGGTTTCCCAGTTCCACGACGCGGACGAAAACGAGGACATTGTCGAGGTACGCCAATCCGCTGTCCCTCCACTCAAACAACATGTGAGCGCGATTTTACATATTTTTTTGAAAGACATGGTTATCCGAACGGCTTTTCCTCGGGAAAGAACACAGTAATCTTTCCTAAAAAACGATAAGGGGACGCGCATGGACGATTTCGCCATATTCTGGGAGTGGGCCTCCTTTGCGATTCGATGGCTGCATGTCGTGACCGCCATCGCCTGGATCGGCTCCTCCTTCTATTTCATTGCGCTCGACCTCGGACTGGTGCAGCGGCCCGGTCTGCCCAAGGGGGTTTACGGTGAGGAATGGCAGGTCCACGGAGGCGGGTTCTACCACATCCAGAAATATCTCGTTGCGCCCGAGCACCTTCCCGAACACCTGACCTGGTTCAAGTGGGAATCCTACACGACCTGGATGTCAGGCTTCGCCATGCTGGCGGTGCTGTACTACGCTGGCGCAGACCTCTATCTGGTCGACCGCAACGTGCTAGACGTCCCCAGCTACGTCGCGATCCTGATCTCGCTGGCCTCGCTCGGCCTTGGCTGGATCCTGTATGACCAGCTCTGCAAGTCGCCGCTCGGCAAGAACGCGACGGCGCTCATGCTGGTCCTCTACGTGATCCTGGTGGCGATGGCCTGGGGCTACACGCAGCTCTTCACCGGCCGCGCGGCCTTCATCCACCTGGGCGCCTTCACGGCCACCATCATGACGGCCAACGTGTTCTTCATCATCATCCCGAACCAGAAGAAGGTCGTCGCCGACCTCAAGGCGGGAAAGACACCGCCGGCTTACCTCGGCGCCCAGGCCAAGCAGCGTTCGACGCACAACAACTACCTGACGCTGCCGGTCATCTTCCTGATGCTGTCGAACCACTATCCGCTGGCCTTCGCCACGGAATTCAACTGGGTGATCGCCTCACTCGTGTTCCTGATGGGCGTGCTCATCCGGCACTATTTCAACACGCGGCACGCGCGGAAGGGTAATCCGCACTGGACGTGGCTGCTCACGGCGATCCTGTTCATCATCATCATGTGGCTGTCCACCGTGCCGCAGGTGCTGACCGGCGAACGCAAGCTTTCCAGCGCGGAGGAACGCTTCCTGGCCTCGGCGCATTTCCCCGCGGTGCGTGATACGATACTCGGCCGCTGCAGCATGTGTCACACGCAGGAGCCATTCTACGAGGGCGTCCATCACGCCCCGAAGAACGTGCTTCTCGACAACGACAACGAAATCGCGGCCCACGCCCGCGAAATCTATCTTCAGGCCGGACGCAGCCACGCGATGCCCCCGGGCAACGTGTCCGGCATCACTGACGAGGAACGGCGCCTCATCGTCACCTGGTTCGAGGAGGCGCGCTAGCGAGGTACGGATTTTCTCAAGAGCCTGAGTTGTTTTAAGATTTTGATTTATCTGGGTTCCGGACAGGACACTGGTTTCACTCCTCCTGGAGCTGCTCGAGGCGGGCCGGCATCATCCGGCTGCGACGGGCGTTGATGGAACTTTTCGCGCAACTCGGAGCCCGGTTCAAGGAATGGGAGGTGGCTAGACATGCCGACACTTATCCGCGCGCGACTTCTTTCGTTTGTCTCCGAGCCGCAAGCGGCCGACGATCATGACTCCTACCGTTACGAGGAAGACGGCGGCCTGCTGATCGAAGACGGCGCCATCAAGGCGTTTGGCGCGTTCGCGGATGTCCAGCGGCAGGCGGAAGACGGCGTGGCAGTCGTCGACCACCGGCCCCACCTCGTCCTGCCGGGGTTCATCGATTCGCACGCCCATTTCCCGCAGGCGCAGATCATCGGCAGTTTCGGAGAGGAACTGCTGGACTGGCTGAACACCTACACGTTCCCGGCCGAGCTGGAGTTTTCAGACGAGGCCCATGCCCGGCGGGTCGCGAAGCTCTTCCTTGACGAGCTGTTCCGGCACGGAACCACGACCGCCGCGCTCTACTGCAGCGTTCACCCCCAATCGGCGGAAGCACTGTTCTCAGAAGCGGAGCGCCGGAACATGTGCGTCATCGCCGGCAAGGTGATGATGGACCGCAACGCCCCCGACGGGCTGCGCGACACGGCCCAGCAGGGCTATGACGAGACCAAGGCGCTGATCGCCCGCTGGCACGGCAAGGGGCGCCTGCATTACGCCATCACGCCGCGCTTCGCCATCACCTCCACATACGAGCAGATGGAGGCCTCCAAGGCGCTCGCGGGCGAATGTCCGGACCTGCACATCCAGACGCATCTTTCGGAGAACAGGGCGGAGATCGAATTCGCCTGCTCGCTGTTCCCCGAGGCGAAGGACTACACCGACATCTACGAGCGCTACGGCCTCGTGGGGCCCAAGAGCCTGTTCGGCCACTGCATCCACCTGACCGACCGCGAAGCCGACGCGCTCTCGGACGCCGGGGCGGTGGCGGTGTTCTGCCCGACATCGAACTTCTTCCTGGGCTCCGGCCTGTTCAACTATTTCCGCTACAAGCGGCGGCCGAAGAGCCTTCGCATTGCCTCTGCCACGGACGTAGGCGCCGGCACCAATTATTCCATGCTGCGCACCATGGACGAGGGCTACAAGATGATCGCGCTGCAGGGCGAGAAGATCCCGCCGCTTCTCTCCTTCTGGCAGATCACGCGCGGCAACGCGCAGGCGCTGGGGCTCGAAACGCGCATCGGAACGCTCGAGCCGGGCACGGACGCCGACCTTGTGGTGCTAGATGCGCACGCCACGCCGGCAATGCGGCTGCGCATGGAGAAGGCCGAAACCCTCGCGGAGGAGCTTTTCATCCTGCAAACCATGGGCGATGATCGCAGCGTTGTCGAAACTTATGTGGCGGGAAAGCCCGTGAAATCCTCTCTGGGGCATGGCTGACAATCCCAAGGCTTTTTTCCAGCGCCTGTTCCACGTGGCGATCCGCGCCGCGGATCCGGCGGTCTGCCTGCCGCCGCATCTTCCCCCAAGGCCGAAGGGACGCACGGTCGTCGTCGGCGCCGGCAAGGGGGCGGCGCAGCTCGCGCAGGTCCTTGAAAACGTCTGGGACGGTCCGCTGGAAGGCGCGATCGTAACCCGACGGGGCTTCGGCGCGGCTACGAAACGGATCGAGGTCATCGAGGCATCCCATCCCGTACCGGACGAAGCGGGCAACCGCGGCGCCAGGCGCCTGCTCGAACTCGTACAGGGGCTCACCAGGGACGACCTCGTCATTGCGCTGATCACCGGCGGCGGCTCCGCCCTGCTGCCGGCGCCAGCCGGCGGGCTCACGCTCGAAGATGAGATTCGGATCAACGAGGTCCTGCTCACCTCCGGCGCGCCCATATCCGCGATGAACACGGTGCGTAAGCATGTCTCCGCGATCAAGGGCGGACGGCTTGCACTGGCGGCTCATCCTGCCCGCGTCGTCACGCTGGTGGTGTCGGACATTCCGGGAGACGATCCGGGGCTTGTCTCGTCGGGACCGACGGTACCGACCGCGTCCACGCGGCAGGATGCGCTCGCCATCATCGATCGCTATCGCCTCAAGCTGCCGCAGGCGGCCCTCGATCATCTGCATTCGCCGGCAGCGGATGCCCCCCGGCCAGACGATCCGCGGCTTGCAGGCAACGAGGTGAAGGTCATCGCCTCAGCACGGCTGTCGCTCGAGGCCGCCGCAGGATGGGCGGAAGCGCAAGGTATCCGGACCGCGATCCTCTCCGACGCGATCGAGGGCGAGGCGCGGGACGTGGGACTGGTCCACGGGGCGATCGCGCGCGAGATCGCGCTCCGAGACCAGCCGTTCGCAAGACCGGTGCTGCTGCTTTCGGGCGGAGAGACGACCGTCACCCTTGGTCACGGCGAGACCGGCAAGGGTGGCCGCAACGGCGAATTCCTGCTCTCCTTCGCGATTGCCGTGGCAGAGATGAAAGGCATCGAGGGTTTCGCGGCGGATACAGACGGGATCGACGGTTCCGAAACGAATGCAGGAGCTTTCGCCGACTTCACAACCGTCCGGCGGCTCGCGGAACACGGCCTCGATGCGAAGGCGCTGCTCGCGAGTCATGACAGCTGGACGGCGTTCAATGCCCTTGGCGACCTGTTCACGCCGGGGCCAACCGGCACCAACGTGAACGACTTCCGCGCCATCCTCGTGAAGTAAGAGCCGAAACGAAGGGCGAAGGTTCAAAAAAGGCACCGGTTGCCCTTCGCCTTCATCTCTCGACCAGAGCAATTCAGATTTTCTCGGAAACTCTGAATTGCTCCCAATAATGGTCTTGTCGCGGTTCCGGACGGAAAACCGGTTTCCACTTTTCCTGGACCTGCTCCCAGCGGGATGAAGGCGAAGAGCATCAGCCCGCCGGGACGTCCCGAACCGCTCTATCCGGCAATATCGACGATGCCGCAGGAGCCGTCCTCGCTACCGAAGGCGAGCCTGCGTCCCTCATTGTCCCAGGCCATTGCGGTGATGGCCGAGGTGCCGCCGCGGCGGAGAACCGCCTCCTTGCCGTCCTCGAAGCGGGCGGCCAGGATCATGCCGTCGATGAAGCCGATGGCCACGACCTCCTCGGCCGGATGGCAGCAGACGCTGGTGACCAGCGTAGTACCGCGGGTGCCGAGTTCCAGCGGCGCCTTGCCCATCGGCCCGTCCTTGTAGTGGAACGGCCAGACGATGGCCGCCGGCGCGCCGGAGGTGGCAAGCCACCGGCCCTTCGCGCTCCACGACCAGCTCTTCACCTTGGCGGGATAACCCGCCATGCGCATGTGCTTGCCGTCGGTGAGCCGCCAGCCGTGCAGCGCGTTTTCCTGCATGCTGGTGACCACGTACTTGCCGTCGGGCGAGAAGGTGATGTTGATGTGAGGGCCGGCCCATTCCAGCTCGGTGGGTTGGCCTTCGGTTCCAGGGAAATGCAGCGTCACGCCATTGTAGCGGGCGACGCCGAGGCGCACACCCTTCGGCGCGAAAGCAATCGCCTCGACCGTGCGGGGATGCTGGAGTTCCTTGATGCGGCCGTCCGCGAACCGGACATAGGCCGTCCGGCCGCTGGCGAAGCCGACAATGTTCTGCGGCCCGGCAGCGACACTGGTCACCCACTTGTGTCCGATGTCGGCCATCGTCTCGAACGAACCGTCGGCGTTCAGCGCGCGGACCTTGCCGTCCTCTCCGCCGGTCAGCAGGCGGTCGCCCGCCTGAGCGGCAGACAAGAGGCCGTCATGCAGTTCGACCGACTTGTGGCCATCGTCCAGCCGATGGACGGTGCCATCGGCCAGGGCGAAATGGGGAATGTTCCGCAGCCAGAAGGTGCCGATGCAGTGCGCCGGCAAATCGAGAGGTGCAACCGTCGGCATGTCAGGCCTGGCAGACTTCAAACTCTTTGCGCAGAAGGTCTTCGTTCAGCTCGCGGCCGATGAAGACCAGACGGCTCTCGCGCTTTTCGCCCTCACGCCAGTCGCGCTGATGGTTGCCCTCAAGGATCATGTGAACGCCCTGCACCACATAGCGCTGCGGGTCATCCTTGAAGGCGATGATACCCTTCATCCGCAGGATATTTGGGCCATCGGTCTGGGCCACACGCTGGATCCATTGCAGGAAGCGGGCCGGATCCATCTCGCCCCCACGCAGCGATATCGCCTTCACGCCCAGCTCGTCGATATGCGAGTGGTGGTGATGGTGCTCGTGGGTGCAGTTCGGGTCGTCGCAATGGTGATGATCATGATCGTGGTCGTGGTCGTGATCGTGATCGTGATCGTGATCATGATGGTGATGGTCGTGATCGTCGCCATCCAGAAAGTGCGGATCGTTGGCGAGAACCCGGTTCAAGTCAAAGGCGCCGCGATCCAGGATCTGGTCGAGCGGAACGTTCGCGCGCTCGGCGCGGATAATGGTGGCCACAGGATTGATGGAGCGTACCGTGCGCTCGATCTGGGCGATGTCTTCCGGTGTCACCAGGTCGATCTTGTTCAGAACGATCACGTCGGCAAAGGCGATCTGGTTCTGGGCCTCCGGCGAATCCTTCAGGCGGAGGGGCAGGTGCTTGGCATCCACCAGCGCCACAACGGCATCGAGCGCAGTCTTGTTGCGCACATCATCGTCCATGAAGAAGGTTTGCGCCACGGGCGCGGGATCGGCGAGGCCGGTGGTCTCCACAATGATCGCGTCAAAGCGGCCAGGGCGGCGCATGAGACCTTCGAGCGTGCGGATCAGGTCGCCGCGCACCGTGCAGCAGACGCAGCCGTTGTTCATCTCGTAGATTTCTTCGTCCGACTCGACGATCAGGTCGTTGTCGATGCCGATCTCGCCGAACTCATTGACGATCACCGCATAGCGCTTGCCGTGATCTTCGGAGAGGATGCGGTTCAAAAGCGTGGTCTTTCCGGCGCCGAGAAAACCGGTAAGCACGGTTACCGGGATCTGAACCCTGGCTGGCTGCATCTGATCGGACATGTATTCCAATCCCTTGACTTCGTCGCCTTGCAAGGAGGCGAGACTGTTGTTTCTGCGGCAGTTCCGGATGGCGTCCGCAGGAATGCAGTGGAACTGCCCTCAGCCTTCCATATAGGAACTTAAGGAGACCGATGCACCACCTCAATCGGTGAGTTTCACCGGAAAAGCAAACCCGCTAACCATCATGACCATGACGCAAGGCCGCCAGGTCGAAGCGGTCGACGTCCCTAAGCAGCTCGACAAGACCATTCACCGCATGCTGGAGAATGCGCTCGCCGGCCGCGGGCGTGGCAGCGGCGGCATTGCCGGTGACGCCCGCGGGGGACAGATCGCGCATCATCCAGCCGAAGGCATGCGGCCCATAGGCGCGGAGGTGGCGGAACTCACGCTGGAACCGCGACTGCTCGGACGCGAAGTCACGGGCCTTCGCCATGTCCACCAGATCGGGACGGATCGCGAGCATCACGGAGGTCTCGATGAAACCGCCATGGATGCCGATGGCGCGCTCCTCGTCGGAAACGAGGTCGGCCGGGTAGCCGAAACGGGTCCAGCTGGTCGCAACCGCCAGCATGCGGGCGCGGACACGCAGCTCCGTCGCAACGATGGTCATCAGCGGCGAATTTCCACCATGCGCATTGAGCAGCACCAGCTTGCGGATGCCCTCGGCGGCAAGGCGCTCGCCGATTCCGATCCAGCGTTCTATCGCCTCGCCGTAGGAAAGCGTCCGTGTGCCCGGATGATCCGAGTGCTCGATGGAATAGCCCACCTTTTCCACCGGAAGGACCAGAAGGGACAAGTCCCGCGCCTGTTCGCGCGCGCGGTGCGCAACGTCCTCCGCGATCAGCCAATCCGTCTCGAGAGGCAGATGCGGCCCGTGCTGCTCGGTCGCTCCGAGCGGAAGTATTGCAATCGTTGCGCGCGTGTCCAGTTTCCGCTCCATCATCAAGGCGCACAGTCATCAATGTCCGGGAGGCGGCACGTTCACCACGCCGCCAGCATTATGATTGTGCAGACTGGTTGCCTAGACGCCTTGCTGCCATAGTTTCCCTTTAACAGCGAACTTCATCGGATCGCAAAAGGATAATTGATGACCAGCAACAGAAGCGTCGTCCTGACGATGCTGCAATCGGTGGCTCGACTGGTCCGGACGGTATCGGCCAAGCGCCTGCTTGAGGTTGGCCTTTACGCCGGCCAGGACAAGATCATCCTGGCGCTCGCACAGGAAGACGGACAGACGCCCGGAGCGCTGGCCCAGAAGCTGCGTGTCAAACCGCCGACGGTGACCAAGACGATCAACCGGCTCATGGCGCAGGGCTTCCTGGAAAAGCGCTCCTCGGAAGAGGACGCGCGGCGTACCCACATTTTTCTCACGCCGCTCGGCGAGCAGACCATCCACGAGATCGAGAACTCCCTGCGAAAAGTCGAAGCGCAGGCGCTGGACGGCATCGACAAGGAAGATCTGAAGACCCTGCGCCGGCTGCTCGAGCAGATTTCCCAGAACCTGACGCCTGGCAGGACGCCAAAGAAGAAGCAGACGAACGCACCGGAGCCCGGCTCCAGCCTCGCACGATCGAGTTCGGCCTGACCGCCGCCGCCCGCGACCGCTAGCGACGCAGCCGCGAGCCACCTATACAAAAAAGGTTTTGACCTCAAACGCCTCCCTGCGGTAATTCGCCTCTTAAACTCTTTAAACGTGACCGGCTACCGGCAGGAGGGGCGTTCTGGCGCAGAAGATCAAGCTTTCGACCATTGCTGATGCGCTGGGAGTTTCGACCGCAACGGTTTCCCTGGCTTTGCGCGACAGTCCTCTTGTCGCCGACACCACCAGGCAGCGCATCAAGGAATACGCACGCACGATCGGATACATCTATAACCGGCGGGCGGCGAGCCTGAGGACCTCCCGGTCCGGAATCATCGGTGTCGTGGTTCACGACATCATGAACCCGTTCTATGCCGAAATCCTCCGGTCCATCGAAAGCGAACTCGACCGCTCGCGGCAGACTTTCCTGCTCTCCAACCACTACGACCAGCTGGAAAAGCAGCGCACCTTCATCGACACGCTGCTGCAGCTCGGCGCCGATGGCGTGATCATGAGCCCGGCGATCGGCACGCCGGCGGAAGACATCCGCATGGCAGAGGAGAACGGCTTGCCGACCGTTCTCATCGCCCGTTCCGTGGAAGGTGCGAACGTGCCCGTCTTCCGCGGCGATGACGCCTACGGCATCAGCCTGGCGACCAATCACCTCATCTCGCTCGGCCACACCCGCATCGCCATGATCGGTGGTACCGATCACACATCCACCGGCCGCGAACGCTACCGCGGCTACGTCGCCGCCATGCAGGCCGCCGGCCTCGAGGTCAAGCCTGAATGGCGCTTTCCGGGACCGCGCACCAAGCAAGCCGGTTTCGAGATCGCCGGCGCCTTCCTGGCCCTGAAGGACAAGCCGACAGCGGCCGTGTGCTGGAGCGATCTGGTGGCCATCGGGCTCATGAACGGCATCGCCCGCGCGGGACTCGTCCCCGGGCGCGACATCTCGGTCACAGGCTACGACGACCTCGAGGAAGCGGCGATCGCCACACCGGCGCTCACGACCGTCTGGAACGGGCAGCGAGAGGTGGGACGTCGCGCCGCCCGGGTGCTTCTCGACCGCCTGAACGGCGCCGAGGTGGCGCCGACGCAGGAGCTGATCAAACCGGAACTGCACGTGCGACAGTCGACCGGACGGCCGGTTGAGCGGTGATCACGGCTGGACGTTCTCGGGCCGGAAACGGTTCATCCGAACTCCTCAACCACCCAACCGACAGCGCCGGATGAGGAGCGGCTATGAGCTCGCGTCCGTCGCCGCTCGTCCGCTCGGTGCGCCTATTGGGCCAGGCTTGCCCGTGCCCCCACTTCTATGGGGGCGGGAAGCCGCCGCATCTCTCCCTGGAGCAGCTCGAAAATGTCGAGCGCTGCGCGCAGGTTGAAGCGGCGCTCATCGAAGAACATCCCGTAACGCGCCTCGATCTGGCCCGGCATCACCTGCGTGCAACCGTTCAATTCGGTGACCGAATTGTCGTGTACATAGGCCGGCAACGGTGAGAGAGCTATGCCGCTGGTGACCAACCGTATGGCGGTCATGATGTCGTCCACCTCGCCCACCACATCGTAAGCAATCTCGTGCCGGCGCAGCCAATCCCTCGCCACGGCGCCAAGCGGCGTATGGGAGGATGGCAGAACAACCTCGATCCCGTGGCCATCATGCTTCGTGAAATCCAGAAGCTGCTTCTCGCCGATCCAGCGAAGGGGAAACTCCGTCGAAAGGTCGGGCGCGATCTCCGAGGGATACAGGGCGCGGAAAACGGCATCCAGCTCCCCCTGCTCATACATTTCCTCAAGGCGGCGGGAATCGGCGATCCGCCAGGCCAGCGTCTCCTTCAGCTTGCCCAGGGCGCCTACCCTTTCCAGCAGAAGCGGAGCGCAATAGGTGCAAATTCCAACCTTCAGCTTGGAGATGTTCTTCTCGTAACCAACGGTTTTCAGGCGGCGCTCGAGGTCAAGCATCTGCCGGATCAGCCGGGAGATCTCCTCCTTGATGATGATCTTGTTGCCAACCTTCTTGATCAGCGACGTGCCAATCGTACGCTCGAGCCTGCCAAGATGCATACTGATCGCCGGCTGGCTGATACCAAGCTTCAACGCCGCTCCGGTCAGACTCTTCGTCTCGATGACCGCCTCGGCAGCGCGCAAAGTGGCAAATGAAAGACCTTCCTGCTTCTGTGAGCTCATCGTCCTGCACCTTCTGTTTACCGTTTATGGCATCGCCTTTGGATACGCCCCCTGCTATGAACTGACCCGCATCTCTTCAGGCATAGGATTTCCGTCGCCGGAGAAGCACCTTCCCCGGACCTGACCGCCAAATGCCTTACGCCAATGTGGGAAACCGTCCCGGCACGACTTGGAAAAAGGCCAAGCGCCCGAAATCCCAACCGAACACCGGTTACGAGCTACAGCAACTAACTGGACAAATAACGCTGAGTAACTCCCCCACCCGTCCATCAGGACAACATTAGGTTTAATGCCAAAGTTGTACGATTACAACTTAAACGAGTTACCGTTTATCGAAAATTTTCATCATGAGGGATAGAGAACAGGCTAACCGCATGAAATCATTACGCATAATGCCTGTGGATATCCAGCATATACACGCTAAACGGGCAGGCGAACTGACAAGTGTGTACAATCAGAGGTGGAAAATTATCAGGAGGCGACCGGTTCGCCGATGCGCTTCCGGCACGGTCCCCACAGAGCGGCGCACAGGAGAATGACGCCGGAAACGGTAGCGATCATCCCGGCGGCACTTACCGCATATTCGGAGCCCAGCCAGAGCGGGCCGTAGCCGCCAAGGACATAGCCGCCCACGGCTGACAAGATCGCAAACACGACGCTCCACACCACCTGAACCTCGAGACGGTTGGTCATGAGGCGCGCGGCGGCGGGCGGACAAATCAGCATCGCAATCACGATGATCGAGCCGACGGCATCGAATGCCGCGACCACGGCGATTGCCGTGACGACGACCAGCGCGAAACTCACAAGCAGCGTTGGCACGCCGACGGTGCGGGCGAAACCCTCGTCAAAGGTCGAGAGCTTGAGCGGACGCCAGAAGAGAACCGTCAGCACGGCAATCAGGATCGCAACGGCTCCCATACGGAAAAGCTCGGTCGGCATGCGCTTCAGGGCGGCGGGATCGAGCAGCGAATGCCATCCATCCGCCGCCAGCCAGATCAGGCTTTCGAGATTGCCGTAAAGGGCATGCTCGACATCCAGATGAACGCCGCTGGTGTCGGTTTGCTCGAGAAGCAGGACACCGGCCGCGAAGAGGCTCGAGAACACCACTCCCATGGCAGCGCCAGGCTCCACCTTGCCAACCCGCTTGACCAGCTCAATGAGGACAGCGGCGAAAACGGCCGCGGCCATCGCTCCAAGCAGGACGGGCCCGGTCGCCAGCGTGCCCGATATCAAGAAGGCGAGCACGATGCCGGGAAGAACCACATGGCTGATCGCATCGCCGACCAGCGCCTGCCGGCGCAGCAAGAGGAAATTGCCCGGCAGGGCGCATGCCACAGCAGCAAGAACGGCAATGAGAAGCGGTGTAAGGCTGAGCTGGACGAATTCGGCTCCCATTCCACTCCTCCTATCGCGACGGGTCCAGATGACCGCGCACACAAGCCTGGGGCGCAGAAGCCGCATCCGGCTGCGGATCAACCGGCCATCCGGCAAGCAACCGCGCCTGGGCCCGCCGGCGGCGTCGCAGCTCCACCACCAGTCCACGGCGGGGCGACAGAACCAGGGACAGCACAAAAATTGCAGCCCCAACCAGGATGATGATCGGGCCCGTGGGCATGCGCGGAGCAGAGGCGGAGATGGCGGCGCCAAGATATCCGGAGAGGCCGCCGAAGATTCCCGCCAGCAGCATCACGAACTCTACACGGTCCGTCCAGAAGCGCGCGGCGACCGGCGGAATGACCAGCAGCGCCACGATCAGCACGAGACCCACGATCTTGAGGCCAATGACCACCACCCCCATGGCCAGAAGCATCATGGCAAGATCCATTGCCCCTACCCTCACGCCGACCGTTGACGCGAATTCGGGATCGAAGGAGGTCAGGGCGAGAGGACGCCGGAACAGCAGGACAAACAGAACCGCGAGCGCACCGCCAACGGCGATCAGCAACGCGTCCTCGAACAACATGCCGGCCGTGGAGCCGAGCAGGAAGCTCTCAAGTCCGGCCTGATATCCGCTGCGCATGGACTGGATGACCGTGAGCAGCACGACACCAAACCCGAAGAAGGTCGAGAGGATTGCGCCTATGGCGGCGTCCTCGGGAAGCCGAGTGCGGGTGGAAAGCCAGTGGACGACGAAGACCCCCAGCCCTGCCGACGCAGCAGAGCCGAGCAGCAGGCCCGCCAGATTACGGCCGGTGCCGCCCAGCAGCACCATGACAATGAAGGCAACGCAGATACCGGGCAGGGTCGAATGCGCCAAAGCATCGCTCACCAGCGCCCGCTTGCGCAGAAAGAGGAACGTGCCGCAACTGCCGGCCGCAGCCCCCAGCAGCGCCGCGCCGATCGCAACCAGCGAGGCGTTATACCCGGACTGAAACAGCAAAGCCTTCAGAAACGCGTCCCACATGGTCACACCGCCGTCCGCAGCCGGTTGATGTGTGCCGTCGCCAGGCGTCCGCCATAGGTGAGCTGGAGATTTTCCGGCGTGAACGCGGTCTCCAGTGGGCCTTCGGCAATCTTGCGGACATTGATGAAAAGGACGCGGTCGAAATAGTCCGGTACGGTGGACAGATCGTGGTGCACGCAGATGACCGTGCGACCCTCCGCCTGAAGCGACTTCAGCACGCCGATGATGGCCTTTTCCGTCGCCGCATCCACACCGGCGAGCGGCTCATCGAGGAGATAGAGGTCAGCCGATTGCGCCAGCGCGCGGGCCAGAAACACGCGCTGCTGCTGGCCGCCAGATAGCTGGCCGATCTGCCGGGCGGCGTAATCAGCCATTCCGACACGGTCGAGACAGGCCATCGCCTTTTCCCGGTGCTGCGGGCGGACGCGCCCGAACATGCCAAGCTCCCGGTACATGCCCATCAGGACGACATCGATCACGCGGGTCGGGAAATCCCAGTCCACGGACGCGCGCTGGGGAACGTAGGCAAGCCTGTGCATCTGCCGGGAAAGCGGCTCACCGAAGGCCCTCACCTCGCCTGCGCTGCGGGGAACGATTCCCAGGCTCGACTTCATCAGCGTCGACTTGCCGGCACCGTTCGGCCCGATGATTGCCGTCATCGAGCCGACGGGCACCTGGGCACCGATATCAATCAGCACCGGCCTCTCCCCATAGGTTACCGACAGACCGGAAATTTCGAGCGCACAGTCACTGGATCGCAGATTCTGGTCGACGCAATAATTTTGTCCAAAAGCAAGCTGATCCATTCACGTGTCTCATTCTGTTGCGGCCCGCCAGCAGAAGAACGGCAACCACTGCGGCCGGGGTCGGAACCGTTACAAGTTCAGTGACAAGAGCCCTCGCATGCCCCGCTCCGGCGCCTCGCCGCCGAGAGCATTCGCGATGGTCGTCACGTTGTGGTCAATCATGCCGATATAGGTGCCTTCGTAGGTTCCCTCGGGCCCCATCGCATCGGAGAACAGATGCCCGCCAATGTGAACCTTGTGGTTTCGGGCCGCAGCTCCCTCGATCAGGGCCTTGATGTTGCGATCCGACACCGAGGATTCCACGAAGATAGCGGAAATATCCCGCTCGACCAGGAGCGAAACAAGATCCGCAACGCGCGTGAGGCCGGCCTCGCTCTGGGTCGATATGCCCTGCACACCCATAACTTCGTAACCGTAGGCGCGGCCGAAATAGCTGAAGGCATCGTGGGACGTGACCAGGGTCCTGGAGGACTCGGGAACCGACGACAGCACCGCCTTCGAGTAATCGTGGAGCTCGCGGATCTCTGCGATGTGGGCACTGGCGTTTGCCCTGAAGTCGATCTCGAGTTGCGGCACGATGCTGATCAAGGCATCGCGCACCGCTTCCACCACAATGATCCAGAGCTCGGGGTCCATCCAGACATGCGGATCAAACTGATTCTTGTACTCGTCATGGGCGATCAGCCGGTCGGACGGGATGGACTCTGCGACGGCAACGACGCGGCGCTCTTCCGCCAGGGTATCCAGAAACTCCTCCATCTGCGCTTCAAGATAGAGGCCGTGGTAAAGCGTCAGGTCCGCCCGTGTCATGGCCAGAATGTCGGACCGCGTCTGCCGGTAACTGTGAGGATCCACACCGGGGCCCATCAGGGCCGTCACGTTCACGAACTCCCCGCCCACTGTTCGGGCGGCGTCCGCAATCATTCCCGTTGTCGCAACAACCTTGAGAGGTCCATCCGAAGCCCGCGCAGGCACCGCGGCCGCGATCACCGAGCCACCGAGGCCCAGGAGAACAGACCGCCTGGTCCAATCCTTCATGCGTTCCCTTCCAAAGGTGTTCACACAATTCCCCACAATGACAAACCTTTCATTCCTATAATGCAATTGCAACTCATTTGCAACTAGCTGCGCTTCAGCTGCTCCTGTGCGATGTGCCGAGCAGCCCGGCCACCTCAGCCAGAGAAGCGCCACGATCAGTTGAATCACAAAATTAATTATAATTCATTATAAAGATAACAGTAAACAAAACCGCAACAGAGATGTATTGTAACGTTAAATCAAATAAATTTCATCGCCTTTTGTCACAAAATCACCAATAACTAACGAATAATGTAAACCCATAGTTGCTTTGATTTACATCACCAAGCAATTTATTCCTTGGCGCGTGAAGCTTCTTGTCACAAGCCAAGATTTTTCAATCACTGGCAACTCCCTCGCCAGTTGCATTCTTGACCTCGATTTTCAGCACCTGTCACTTGAGCGGGTGGAACCGGTTTCCGGCTCCACCCTCTTTTTCAACGGAACCGGGCAGGTCAGTGCCGGAGAGCCTCGCCACGAACAGGATTCGCAACCGGCTCGCGGCCGAACACGATCACCGCAAACATCACGATGCCCGCCAAGACGATCAGGGAACTCACCGCGACCACAGGCTCCAGCGACGCGTAGCCACGATAGAGCAGGTAAAGGGACACGGTCATGAGCGCCACGCCGGTTGCATAGGTCATGTACTGAATGCCGGCGAAGCGGCTTTCGGCCTTGGCGGGGTTCAGCGCGTAATATCCGCCGAACAGCGCCATCGTGACCCAGCCGAGAAGGTTGGTGTGCGCGTGCGGGCCAATGACATTGTGCTGGCCGGACATGGCCATGTGCAGTCCCATCGCCACGCCGAGCAGCAGAAATACGATTGCAGTCCGGAAATACAGGTGCGCGATATTCGGCATCGGGTCCTCCTCGTGTTGCACCGGTGACTTGCCCAGAAAGAGGAGCGCCGGAAAGCGCCCGGCCTGCCGCAGATCCGTCCATGCGCCAACAGGCTCAGGCCGGACGCGCACCGTCCGGAACAAGCCTTTGCCAACCATGGTTTTCGTCGGGGAAAGCCGGAATTCCCGGCGATACGGGCGGCGTCACCTCCTACGCCGCAGTCTCCGTCCTTCTGATCGCGGCGGAAGATACGCCCGTTCCATGAACATGACAATGTTCCCGCACGGAGACAACGGCCCGAACGGATCGTCCATAGGGCGTAGCCGGCCCAACCATTTTGGCTGAGGGCGGGAGGTGACGGCAGAAAGGTTCTGTGTTATGAGCGCGCCACGAAGAAACTCTTTGTGCGCCCTCAGAGCCAGAATGGCGCGCGTTCGAGTTCGTGTTTGGCCGCATTGTGCGAGACCGAGTGGATTAGCACTTGTCTGCAGAATGTACTATGTGGGCGTGAGAGACGCCCCAAACGCTGTTTGTGCATCAGATGACCCTGACGATTGATACGCTGAACCCAGAAAGCCGTCCGCGGCCGAGCCAGACCGCCGTCGAGAAGAAGTCGCTGATCGGCCTCACCCGTGAAGAGCTAGCCGCGGAGCTGGCCGCCATCGGCGTGCCCGAACGGCAGATCGGCATGCGCGTGCGCCAGCTGTGGCACTGGCTTTATGTGCGCGGCATCTCGAGTTTCGCCCAGATGTCGAATGTCTCCAAGGACCTGCGGGCCAAGCTAGAGGAACATTACTCGATCACGCGGCCGGAGATCGTCGAGGAGCTGATTTCCACGGACGGCACCCGCAAGTGGCTGCTGCGCTTTCCGGCGCGCGGCGCCGGCCGGCCGGTCGAGGTGGAGACGGTCTACATTCCCGAGGAAGGACGCGGCACGCTTTGCATTTCGAGCCAGGTCGGCTGCACGCTCACCTGCTCGTTCTGCCATACCGGCACGCAGCGCATGGTGCGCAACCTGACGGCGGGCGAAATCCTCGAACAGCTGCTCATGGCGCGCGACCGGCTGGGCGATTTCCCCGATGCGGACACACCCGACGGCGCGATCGTCCCGGCCGAGGGCCGCAAGGTCACGAACATCGTGATGATGGGCATGGGCGAGCCACTCTACAATTTCGAGAACGTGAAGAAGGCCCTGCTCATCGCCTCCGACGGCGACGGCCTGTCGCTGTCCAAGCGGCGCATCACCCTGTCCACCTCCGGCGTGGTCCCCGAAATCTACCGGACCGGCAAAGAGATCGGCGTAATGCTCGCGATCTCGCTGCACGCGGTGCGCGACGAGCTGCGCAACGAACTGGTGCCCATCAACAAGAAGTATCCGCTGGCCGAGCTGATGGAGGCTTGCCGCAACTACCCGGGGCTTTCCAACGCCAAGCGCATCACCTTCGAGTACGTGATGCTCAAGGGCGTGAACGACTCGCTGGATGATGCGCGCGAGCTGGTACGGCTGCTCAAGGGCATTCCGGCCAAGATCAACCTCATTCCGTTCAACCCGTGGCCGGGCAGCAAGTATGAGTGTTCGGACTGGGAGCAGATCGAGAAGTTCGCGGACTTCATTAACCGCGCGGGCTATGCCTCGCCGATCCGCACGCCGCGCGGACGCGACATTCTCGCCGCCTGCGGCCAGCTAAAGTCGCAGTCGGAGCGCATGCGCAAGTCCGACCGCCTGCAGCTCGAAGCGATGATGATCGCGGGACACGGCGAGTAAGGACGGGCAAGAGCCGCAACAACCTATAGGGCCGGGCAGGAACACCCGGCCTTATTGCTATCGGGGTTCAGGACGGAGAGCTTACCCCTTTTCAGGCCCCTATCTGTGCGCCAGGAGTTTCTCCAGGATTTCCGCGACCGGGTCCAGAGCAGGGAGCTGCCACGATCCGGGTCTACGGTCAGGGACGCGGCCGGCAGGCGGGACGCGAGCGTCCGGCCAAAATCGGGCGAATGGACAGGGCTCGTATCCAGCGCTCCGTACCAGAGGTCCACGGGCGTGGCGATTTCCTCCAGTGCGAACGGCCATTCGTTGAGCGCAATGACGAGGTCGCGCGCGTAGCCGGCGGCTCCCTGCGCGAAGCCTTCCTGGAGCGAGGTCCGATACTGCGGGGCAAAATCCGGAGATTCATAGATCTCCCTGTCGCACGGCGCGCTCATGTCGCGGATCAGGGTCCAGAGAAACTCGTCCGTGGCCATGCGCGCCATCTGTGCCTCGAACCCGCCCGGATCAGTGCGGGCAGCGTCCACCATTCCGGCGACCTGTTCAGGCAAGAGGGATCTGATAGCCGGATGGCCCAGGTCGTTCTGGGCTGAGACAAGCGCGACGGCTTTCACAAGGCCCCTTGCGGCAAGCGCAAGGGCGAAGGGTCCTCCCTGCGAAAAGCCTACCGCGCCAGGATCGGCAAGCCCAAGTTTGGCGATCAGGGTTTCGACATCCGAAGCCCAGCTAGAGAGAGACTTTTCCGGATCATGTGAAGAACGGCCGAGCCCGGGGCGGTCGATGGCAATCAGCCGGACGCCGAGACTATCGAGGTGCTCCACGCCGAAGCCCAGGGAGCCGCTCATTCCGGCGCCGGTACAGAAGAGGACGGGCGCGCCATGCTCAGGGCCCCATTCGGACCGCGCCAGCTGCCGGCCGTCCGGCAGAACCAGGTGGCTCTTCCTCGGCGACTCCGTCATGCGTGCCTCATCTTGCCTGCGTCGTCAGGATCTTGACCGCAAATGCAGAGAATACGCCCGCGAAGAGATAGTCCACAACCCTCGTCACCACCTGGCTGCGACGCAGGAGGCTCGCCAGACTGTCAGCCACAAGGATCATGGCGACGGTGAACGGCAACGCCTCCACGATGAACATCATGCCGAGAAAGAAGAGCTGCCCCGGGGCATTCGGATCGCCGGGGGTCACGAACTGCGGCAGGAAGGTCATGAAGAAGAGGATGATCTTCGGGTTCAGCAGGTTGATGCCAAGGCCCGTGGCCCAGTTCTTCGCAAAGGATGCGGGCGCTGTCTGGCTGGAATCGGGGTTGAAAGCCGAGCCGTGGCGGACGGCCTGTATGGCAAGCCACACGAGGTAGCCGGCGCCGCCGATCTTCAGAGTCCAGAAGGCCGTGGGAGATGCGACGAGCAGAGCCGACAGGCCCACCGCGACCAGCGTCGTGTGGATCACGATGCCGGTCATGGCGCCGCTCATGCAGGCAATTCCTGCCCATTTGCCCTGCGACAGGGCGCGCCCGAGGAACAGGGTCATGTCGGGTCCGGGCGTGATCGTGATGATGAAGGTCGCGATGGCAAACTGGACAATCGTGCTGAAGTCAGGAACGAAAGACATCAAATCCCCCGGAACATGCGGCTCAGGCGCAGCGGTCTGTCTTTAGATCATTTCCGGTTTGCGCGGAATGCGAAATTCGCGCCACCCGTTTTCCTGCCTGCACTGGCTTCCCACGCGTTTCCATGCCGCGCGCGGAAACCTTCACCGGGTGCGGGCGGCGGGCCGGGCTCGAGCCACCCCAGTCGCTCATCCAGCCTGGCGCCGGGAGCGCAGATCCTCCACGTCGATGACGCCGTGTTCGAGCCGGCCTGCATAAAGCGCATCTCGGTGATCGGCCACCCAGGCCAGGATTTCGGCCACCGCGTCGAACAGTTCCTCCGGAACGGGCTGATAGAGATCCACGTCGGCATAGAGGGATCGGGCAAGCTCCACACTGCGGAAGATGGGGACGCCGGTTTCCTCCGCCTGGCCGATCATGTGATAGGCCTCCTTGTTGCGCCCCTTTGCGGTGACCACCGGGACGGGCACCTTTTCCGGCGAATAGTAGATGGCTACGGCGAGATGGGTCGGGTTGATGACGATGGCGGTGGCCTTGCGCGCCGCCTGCCCGCGGTCCTCCATCGCCAGCTCCTGCGCAAGTTGCCGGCGCTTGCTCTTGATATGGGGATCACCCTCCATCTCCTTGAACTCGCGCTTCACCTCCTCGCGCGTCATCATCAAGCTGCGGATATGGGCCCGTCTCTGGTAGACGAGATCGGCGACGGCAACCGCTCCAAATGCCAGGGCGGACCAGACGAGAACATGCGCGAGGGCCGAAAGGGCTATGCCCGTCTGGCAGAGCAGGCCGCAGAAAAGCGAGCTCATGAACGGGTTGATCGCCTCGCGGATGACCAGGAACAGCAGCAGCGACAAGAAGCAGATCTTGAGCACGGACTTCAACAGTTCCGTGAGCTGACGGCGCGAGAAGATGCGGCGGAGGCCGGTGGCCGGGTTGATGCGCTCCCCCTTGGGCTTGACGGCTTCGGCGGTGAACAGAGCCCCCACCTGCAGGAAGTTCGCGAGCAGCCCGGCAAGGACGGTTGCCGCCAGAACAGGAAACACCATGACGATCGCCAGCCAGGCCACCTCGTACAGCGCCGCCATCAGACGGTGGTCGGAAAAATCCGCCGCGTGGGCAGCCACCCCGTCGAACAGAAGTACAAGGCGGGAGTAGAAGGCGGACCACCCGAACCACAGCGTGCCTATGATGGCGAACAGCGAAATGGACGTTACCAGCTCCTGGCTGCGCGCAACCTGCCCCTTCTGGCGCGCGTCACGCAGGCGTTTCGGTGTCGGCTGTTCGGTCTTCTCCGACTGGCGGCTCATCGCGGCACACCCCCCGGGACGCCTGCGGAACCGCTGATGCCCAGGAGCTCAAAAAGTCCGGCGAAGGTGCCATCCATCTCCATCAGCGCGCCGGTGGCATAGGGCAGCAGCCGGGAGAAGTAGAACAGCAGAACCAGGACGGCCAGCGCGCTCTTGATCGGCATGGCGAGGATGAACACCTGCACCTGAGGCGCGAAGCGGCTTACCAGGGCGATTGCAAACTCAGCCAGAAACATCGGAGCCACGACAGGCATGCCGATGATCACGATGAGGCGCATGCCATTGTCGGCGATAGCCAGCATCAGCGGGGCAAAGGCCGCCGCGGGTTCGGGGATCGGGCTGCCGGCCGGCCAAAGCACGAAGGACAGGAACAACAGCATGACGATGTGGAGCACCGCCCCGGTGATGAACGTGTAGGTCAGGAACGCCTGGGAGAAGAGTATGCCGAAGGGCGTCGTCTCGTGGCCGTGCAGCGGGTCGACCGAACCGGCAAGGGCCGAACCTCGCTGGTTGTCTATGAAGGTGCCGGCGGACTGCACGGCCCAGTAGATCCAGCCCACCAGATATCCGAGCAGGATGCCGATCAGCGCTTCCTTGAGAAAGTGGAACGCATAGGAGACGACGGTGCCGTCGAAACTCCCGAGCGCCCCCAGGTTTATAGGCGCCGCGAAGGCCGCCAGCACAATCACCACCGTATTGCGAACCAGACGGGAAACCGCCTGCATGCCCATTACCTGCGACACGACGAAGAAGATGTAGATGCGCGGCAGCGTGAGTATCAGCGCCGTGAATTCGCGCTCGAAAAGGTCGAGATAGACACGGGCGATGGCGAGGAGTTCCTTCATATCATCGCCGGGAAATCGTTGAAGAGCTTCAGGGCGAAGTTGACGATCTCGGTGCCCAGCATGCCCGCCATCAGAGCGAGCGTCAGGCCGACGGCAATGAGCTTCACCGCGAAGGCCACCGTCTGTTCCTGCAACTGGGTGAGCGCCTGAAGCAGGCTCACCAGGATGCCGACCACCGAGGCGGCAATTATCGGCGGCAACGACAGGACCATGACCAGAAGCATGGCTTCGGTGAGCTGCTGGAGGGCGATGTCAGGCGACACGGGAACTGGCCTCACGCATAACTCTTCACCAGGCCCAGGATGAGACGCGACCAGCCATCGACCATGACGAAGAGAAACAGCTTGAACGGCAGCGAGATGGTCAGGGGGCTTACCATCATCATGCCCATGGCCAGCAGAATGTTGGAGACCACGAGATCAATGACGATGAACGGCAGGTAGAGAAGGAAGCCTATCTCGAACGCTTCCCTCAGCTGTGTCACCGTGAAGGACGGAAGCACCACGGCAAGGCTTTCCGTGTCGAGCGATGCCGACATGTCCTTCGGCCACAGCTCCCGCGCGGCCTCAAGGAAGAAGTGCTTCTCGCGTTCCGCCGCGTGTCGGGTCAGGAAGTCGACCATGGGCTTGCGGGCAGCCTCGTAGGCAGCGCGCAGCCCCTCGACCGTGTCCAACTGATAATGGCCGGCCGCGAGGATGTCATAGGTCTGCGCCACCACCGGAGCCATGATGTAGCCGACAGGATGATGGCCAGGGCGTTCAGCGCCATGTTGGGCGGAATGTTCTGGACACCGATGGCGTGACGGACAAGGAAGAAGACCACCGACAGCTTGACGAAGCTGGTGGCCACCACCGCAAGGAAGGGGAACAGCGCCGCCGCCGACATGATGACGATGAGATCAAGCGGATCAATCATGGACTGGCCTCAAACGCCCGGAATCATCACAGTGCCAGCCAGGTCACCCGGACGGCGATGCGGTCATCGTTGCGAACGAGGTCGCCTGAGCCGATGACGTCACCGTTCGCCCGGATGGTGACTTCCATGCCGTCCGCCAGTTCCGGCGGGTCAAGCTCGACCAGCGCGCCCTCCCGCCAGTGCGCCAGTTCAGCGAGCGTGATGCTTCTGCGGCCGATCTCGAAGGTGAGCGTGCATCGCAGCTCCTGCAGCGATGCGCGCCGTCCTGTCTTGTCCCTGTCGTCGGGCATGGTTTGACCGTGGTGGCTCCAGAACCTGCCGCCCCCCGAGGTGACTTGCGGCAGCGGCTCGAGACTCGCGCAGCACCATCCTTCGTCGGTGGCGACAAGGGTGCAGAGCGTTTCGCCGACGCGCACGAGACATGTCCCAGCATCCTGGCGCGCCATGACGACGATGCTGCCGGGACCAACGGACGCCAACTGCCCATAGGTGACGATGAGCGTGCCAATAGTGAAATCAGCGGCGGCAGAAATGGCTGCCGAGAACGGAACGCCGGCAGCCCCCGGCCCAGTAAATGGCTTCAGCTTCAAGACACGAAGCAGGTCTCCCATGGAGATCCCGACGACAAGCCGGAATGGCCGGTTGCCCTCCCGGCCAACGGCGAGCTCGAGCCACTGGTCGTCGGGCGCCGGTCGGCCCGCGCATGCCTCAAGCGGTGCAGTATCGCCGACCGAAGGACTCCAGACGGCATCCGGTGCGAGCAGGCTCCAAACATGGGCAACCATGCCCTCGTAAAGGGCATCGCGCAGGCCAGACGGGAGCAGCTCCAGGTCCGACGGCGTGAGATCAGCGCTGCACAGGTCCGCGAACGGGAAGGCGCGGAAATGCACAAGGACCGGCCGCGCCAAACCCGATGCCCTGACGGGAGCGACCAACGCATCCGCCGCGGGGGCAGAGGTGGGCCGGAAAGTCAGTTCCTCGCCAGCCGGGCCAAGAGGAATGGGCTCACCGGTGAAGGAGATGACACTGTTCCAGCCGGAAGCAGTATCGGGTTCGAGGGACAGCAGCGGCGGTGTCCAGAGGGTCGTCATGCCTCCCCTTCCCGCTTACTCCGCTCACTCCGTACTCCGTCCATGGGGGCGGACGATCTCGGCCTCTCACCCAGCACCTCATGGATGCGGACGATCCGGGTGGGAAAGCGCTCATGGAGGCGCTGCGCGAGAACCTGCGTCGCGGCAAGATATTCCGCCGTCGCCTGCCCCTCGGAACGGGACAGAACGATGTCGAGCGCCATCGGCGACATGAACAATTCCACGCCGCGAAGTCCTTCCACCCCATCCGAGGCAAGCTGAATTGCAACGGTGGTGAAGCCATCCGCGGTCCTCGGCGCGGCCATCAGCGCCTGGTCGATCCGGGTTACAAGACCATCCACCCATTCCACCCTTTGGGCTCCGGAAAGCCCCGCATCGACCGGGGCATGCGCCGCGTGCGCGGCAGGCGCAACCTGCACTCCCCAGGGGTGGATGGAGACGAGAAGAGCCGGCTGGCTTTCTCCAGCGGCCAGTTCCTGCCCGCGCCCATGTTGCTTGACAGCCGGGTCAGGCCCATGCTTCCTACCGTGCTGCGCCTGGTGCAACCTGAGCGTAAACAGGCTGGCTGCGCCCTCCGACTGCGGCGGTCCGGCAACGGGCTTGTCCGGAACACGTTCCTGCATTCCCCCGGCCTTCTTGCGGATCTTCTGTCCTGTCGCCGGCGCGGATGCGTCCGGCCTTCGAACCTCTGCCGGCGGTTTCCCCCCGATACCCGTTATGCGCATCATGCGACTCGCTCCCGCTCCCTGATGCCAGTAACAATTTCCTCGACGGACGCCTCCGCCTGACGCTCGGCCTTCGCGCGAGCCGCTCGCTCGATTTCCAGAACAACATCGGCGAACTGCTCATCCTTCCTCGAACGTTCCATAAAGGATTGAAGCATCTCTCGATGCTCTTCCGTCAGGTCCGCCAGGTGGTCGGCGGCGTCATGGAGGTCTTCGACCTGTCGCTCGATGCGGCCATCGAGATCCGCAACCATCGCCGCAATGTCCTGCAGCCGATTGAGGTCGGTGATCTTCCCCATCACAGGCGCGTAGCAGGCGTCGACCTCCTCGCCGTAGCGGGACCGGAGAAGCAGCAACGCTTCTTCCGCCTGACGGTGACGCTGTCCCGCGCGCTCAAGCTCCTGGCGCTTGCGCTGCAAGACAAGCCAGGCGGCCTGCCGCTTCACTTCCCTGAGGAAAAGAAGGGAGCGGAGAACCGAACTCATCCGGCCAGCCTCCTCAGCTTTTCGAGCGTCGACTCGAAGGTTTCGTTCTCGTCCATGTCCTGCTGCAGGAAGCGGTTGATCTCCGGCCGCTTCTCAAGCGCCAGGTCCAGGTCCGTGATCGGCCCCCACGGACGGGTCCAATTTGATTGTTAGTGCAATGATGGTCGTGGCGCCAGCGCGGGCGGCATCGCTGGTTGGGGTTGCAGGGCCGCCCGC
>NZ_BAABGS010000020.1:0-221153 GCF_039541695.1 Chelativorans composti
TGGCGATCAACAAGGACGAGGAGGCGCCGATCTTCCAGGTCGCCGACTACGGCCTCGTCGGCGACCTCTTCCAGATCCTCCCCGAGCTCGAAAAGGCGCTTTGACTTTCGCGCACGCACATGCACATTGGAGGGCTGGTCAGGCAGCTGACCTGCCCTTTTTGATTCTCGATGGATGGTGTGCGAACACTCCCGCGGAGCACGGTCATGACGAAAAACATCAAATCGGTCGGCGTCATCGGAGCAGGCCAGATGGGCAACGGCATTGCCCATGTCGTCGCGGTCGCTGGCTATGATGTGAAGCTGTACGATGTGGTCCAGGAGAAACTGCAGGCAGGTCTGGCCACGATCAGCGGGAATCTGGCGCGGCAGGTTGCCGCAGGGAAGATCGACGAAAAGAGCCGTCAGGAGGCACTCAAGCGCATTCAGCTGGCCGACTCGCTCGAGGCCCTGGCCGACACCGATCTGGTGATCGAGGCGGCAACCGAGGACGAAAGCATCAAACGCAAGATCTTCGCGCAGCTCTGCCCCGTCCTGAACCCCGAAGCCATCATCGCATCGAACACCTCATCCATCTCCATCACCCGGCTGGCCTCGCAGACGGACCGGCCGGAGCGCTTCATCGGCATCCATTTCATGAACCCGGTGCCGGTGATGAAACTGGTGGAACTCATCCGCGGCATCGCCACGGTCGACGAGACCTTCGAGACGGCGCGCGCCTTCGTGGAAAGCCTCGACAAGGTGACGACCGTCGCTGAGGACTTCCCGGCCTTCATCGTCAACCGCATCCTGCTGCCGATGATCAATGAGGCCATCTACACGCTCTATGAAGGCGTGGGCTCGGTGGAAGCCATAGATACGGCCATGCGCCTCGGCGCCAACCATCCGATGGGTCCGCTGCAGCTCGCCGACTTCATCGGACTCGACACGGTGCTGTCGATCATGCAGGTGCTATACGAGGGGCTGGCCGATTCCAAGTACCGCCCCTGCCCGCTACTGGTGAAATATGTCGAGGCGGGCTGGCTCGGCCGCAAGACCGGCCGCGGCTTCTACGACTACCGCGAGGACCCTCCGGTTCCGACGCGCTGATGCGGTAACAGGCTGTTCCTTCCCCTGCGGGCTCACTCCGCCGCCTCATCGGTGGCGGGAGGAATGTCCTGCGGGATCGTGCAGGCCTTGGCGTGGCGGGGCACATGATGGGTGACGCGGCCGCCCTTCGGCACCAGTTCGTCCGGATCGAAGGCATCGACCGCGACCACCCTGGCCACCGCCGCTTCGGCCTTTTCGAGCAGTTCCTGCTGGGCCGGAGTGATGAGGCCGCGCTGGACCGCCTCTTGTGGACTCTCTGCACCGGCACCCCGGATGCGCTTCAACACGCCGTGGGCTTCGCTCACCAGACGGAAGGCTTCCTCGAGATCGCGCACCGGATGGCCGTCGCGCCACTCACCCAGGTAGAGGTTCGGGGTCAGGCGGTCGCGCTGCGCGCCGGGCTGCAGCAGGATTTCCGCCACCTGCTGCGTGAGCCGGTCGGAGGGCGCCGGATGCGGGACACCGAGCGGAAAAGCCACCAGTCGCACGACCCAGGCCGCCCAGCGGGCGGGAAGGTTCTTGAGCACGCCGGCGAAGGCTGAAGCGAGCCTGCCCTCACCCCTGCGCATCACATAGTCAACCAGCGGCGCATCCTCGGAAGGACGGCCCTCGTCCTCGTAGCGCTTCAGCGCGGCTGACAGCAAATAGAGCTCGGAAAGGATGTCGCCGAGACGGGCCGAGAGCATCTCGCGGCGCTTGAGATTGCCGCCGAGCGTGAGCAGCGCCATGTCGGCGAGCAGCGCGAAGGCGGAAGCGTAGCGCGACAGCATCCGCCAGTGGCGCGCATTGGCGCCGCGGCGCGGCGCGGGCGCCAGCAGGCCGAAGCTCCAGCCGCGCAGAAAGGCCCTGCCCGCATTCTTGAGCGAATGGCCGACATGGGACCAGAAGGCGGTCTCGAAGCGCTCGAAGCCCTTGTCGCTGTCAGGATCGGAGAGGGCCAGCAGTTCCTCCAGCATGTAAGGGTGGGAGCGGATGGCGCCCTGACCGAAAATCATCAGACTGCGGGTGAGGATGTTGGCGCCCTCCACCGTGATGCCGATGGGGACTGCGCGATAGCCGGCCGCCAGATAGTTCTTCGGCCCTTCGATGATGCCCTTGCCGCCGTGTATGTCCATCGCAAGGTTCAGCGACTGACGCATGCGCTCGGTCGCGTGGTACTTCATGATGGCCGACAGAACCGACGGCCGATGGCCCCGGTCGAGGGCGGCGAGCGTCATGCGGCGGGCGGCGTCGACCAGATAGGCGTTGGCGGCAAGCTCGGCGAGCGCCTCCTGGATGCCCTCGAAGCGGCCGATCGGAAGGCCGAACTGTTTGCGGACGGCGGCATAAGCGCCGCTTGCGCGCGCAGCCATGGCGCAGGAGGCCGCCGACTGCGACGGCAGCGAGATGCTGCGGCCGGCGGCCAGCGCTGTCATCAGCATCTTCCAGCCCTTGCCGATCTGCGCCTCGCCGCCGAGGATGAAGGACAGCGGCACGAAGACGTCGTGCCCGAAGATCGGGCCGTTCTGAAAGAAGGACTGCAGCGGAATGTGCCGGTGGCCGTGGCTGATGCCCGGCAGGTTCATCGGCAGGAGGGCGACGGTAATTCCCAGGTCCTCGCCACGTCCAAGGTGGTTCCCGGGGTCCAGCATGCGGAAGGCGAGGCCCATGACGGTCGCGATCGGACCCAGGGTGATATAACGCTTGGCAAAGTTCAGGCGGATGCCAAGCACCCGCTCTCCCTCCCACTCGCCGTATTCCACAACGCCGGTGTCGGTCATGGAGGCGGCGTCGGAGCCGGCGTGCTCGGAGGTGAGACCGAAGCAGGGAATCTCCGATCCTTCCGCCAGGCGCGGCAGCCAGTAATTTTTCTGTTCCTCGGTGCCGAAGTGGAGCAGCAGCTCGCCCGGGCCGAGCGAGTTCGGCACCATGACGGTGACGGAGGCCACCACGCTGGCGGAAGCGACCGTGCGCACCACCTCCGAATGGGCGTAGTTGGAAAAGCCGAAGCCGCCGTACTGGCGCGGGATGACCATGCCGAAGAAGCGTTCCCGCTTCAAAAAATCCCAGACCTCCTGAGGCAGGTCGCGGTTGCGCCAGTTGAGGCTCCAGTCGTCCAGCATGCCGCAAAGCTGCCGGACCGGACCATCGATGAAGGCCTGCTCCTCGGGCGAGAGCTGCGCCGGCGGCATGGACAGCAGCTCGTCCCAGTCCGGATTGCCGCTGAAGAGCGCGCCGTCCCACCAGACCGTTCCCGCGTCGATCGCCTCGCGTTCGGTCTCCGAGATGGGCGGCATGAGACGAGATGCCCAGCGGAAGATCGGGCGAGACAGGCGTTCGCGGCGGAAGGTTCGGAAGTCCATGCGGCTCACCTCACTGTCACTTCAGGGACAACCATAAGACCAAAGCGGGCAGGAAGGTGGCGGCCTCGGGTCAAGGCTGCGCCGTCCGCCACTCCGCAGGACCGTGCCGAGCCGGACCTGCGCGCTAAGGCTTCGTATTCTTCACTTCCGAACATTCAAGGACGGGATCGGCATCCTCGCCTTGAGTGAGATCATAAAGGGAGCCGTCCGCACCCTTGGTCCACCAGATGTACTTGCCGCCCGCATAGCGCGCGCCCGAGCCGGACAGCACGTTGGAGGCGACCACCAGCTCGCCATTACGGACAAAAACGGCAAGCGAACCCGGGCCAGCGTTGATGTAATCCACCTCCAGCTTCTGGCCGGAGCAGTCGTAGACGACATTAAGGGTCTCCGGCGTCAGGTGATCCTGATCGGGAATCGGGATGGCGAGTTCGGCCGCAGAAACCTGGCTGGCAAGAAACAGCGTAAGCGCGAGAAGTCTGATCCGCATGATAGTCTCCTTGCGCGCAACCTAACGGGTTGTCGGATGCGCGACAAGAATGCGGCATAAGCAATGGTCTTCGGGGCAGCAGTCCGGATCAGCCGGCGGGCCGGCCGAGCGCCGCCTCGATCAGCTTCTCCGCATCATCGCCGGACCAGTGGGCCGGGCCGTTCATGTGTGCAAGCAGGCAGCCGTCCTCGTCCACGAGAAGCGTCACGGGCAGGCCGAGCGCCAGGTTGCGGCGGCGCAGTTCGTTGAAGATGCCGGTCGTTTCGTCGCGATAATAGGCCAGCGACCGGACGCCGATCTCGTCCAGGAACCCCTTCGGCTTCTCGTCGCCGCCCCGATCGATATTGACGGCCACCACTTCGAAGCGGTCGGAGCCCTTTTCCGCCTGAAGCTGGTCGAGCGCCGGCATTTCCTCGCGGCACGGCGCGCACCAGGTGGCCCAGAGATTGACCAGCAGCACCTTGCCCGAAAGGTCGGCGAGCTTCATGTCGCTGCCATCGGGGCCGCGGAAGGCGAGATCGCCCACCGACTGCGCCTCCTTCGCGGGCAGCAGGGCAGCCACATCTCCCCGGATCAGCGGGTCAAGCGCGGCCAGCCTTTCAGCCTGCGCTGGACAGGAGGCTTCCCCCTGTGCCACCACTTGCTCTTCGGAACGGTTGCCATCAATGGCACCCATCACGTATAGGGCTGTAGTTCCGACGAGGATGCCTGCAACAGCGGCAAGCGCGACAAGACGCAGCGTAGGCACTTTCGACTTGGTCTCCAGCATTTCAGAACTCTTTCAGCGCCCGGTTAAACACGATGAGTGAAAACAAAGCCAGCAACCGCATGTGGGGCGGACGTTTTGCCTCAGGACCCGATGCCATCATGGAAGCCATCAACGCCTCCATCGGCTTCGACCGCAAGCTCTACACGCAGGACATTCGCGGAAGCCTCGCCCACGCCGCCATGCTGGCAAAAACTGGCATTATTTCGGCGGAAGACGAAAGGCAAATCGCCGACGGCCTGAACATGATCCTGTCAAAGATCGAGTCCGGCAAGTTCGAGTTCTCCACGCGCCTCGAAGACATCCACATGAACATCGAGGCGCGGCTGGCGGAGCTGATCGGTCCGGCGGCCGGACGCCTGCACACGGCGCGCTCGCGCAACGACCAGGTGGCCGTCGATTTCCGCCTCTGGGTCAAGGAAGAGTTGCAGCGCATCGACCGCGCGCTGGGCGACCTGATCGAGGCTTTCCTCAACCGCGCCGAGGAACATTACGCTACGGTGATGCCGGGCTTCACCCACCTGCAGACGGCGCAGCCGGTGACCTTCGGCCACCATCTGATGGCCTATGTGGAAATGTTCGGGCGTGACCGCTCGCGCGTGCGCGACGCGATCGAGCGGATGGACGAATGCCCGCTGGGCGCGGCCGCACTCGCCGGCACGGGCTTCCCGATCGACCGGCACATGACGGCCGAGACGCTCGGCTTCCGCGAGCCCACCCGCAATTCCATCGACACGGTCTCCGATCGCGACTTTGCGCTCGAATTCCTCTCCATCGCGGCGATCTGCGGCGTGCACCTGTCGCGGCTGGCGGAAGAGATCGTCATCTGGTCGACGCCGCAGTTCGGCTTCGTGCGGCTGTCGGACTCCTTCTCGACCGGCTCCTCGATCATGCCGCAGAAAAAGAACCCGGATGCGGCGGAACTCATCCGCGCCAAGACCGGACGCATCAACGGGCACCTGGTCGGCCTGCTCACGGTCATGAAGGGCCTGCCGCTCGCCTATTCCAAGGACATGCAGGAAGACAAGGAGGCGGTATTCGATACCGCCGAGACACTCGACCTGATGCTCGCGGCGATGACCGGCATGGTCAAGGACATGGAGATCAACAGTGCCGCCATGAAGAAGGCCGCGGGCTCGGGCTTCTCGACGGCCACGGACCTCGCCGACTGGCTGGTGCGCGAGGCGGGCCTGCCCTTCCGCGAGGCGCATCACGTCACCGGCCGGGCGGTGGCGCTCGCCGAGCAGAAAAAGTGCGGCCTCGAGAAGCTCACGCTGGAGGAGCTCAGGAGCATCAATCCGGCGATCAACGAGGGCGTCTACTCGGTGCTGTCCGTCAACAATTCGGTGAAGAGCCGCACGTCCTACGGCGGCACGGCGCCTTCGGAAGTGCGCAAGCAGATCCGCTACTGGCGGCGGCGCCTTGCCAAGGAGAACAAGGCAGCCCAGAAAAACGGGTAAATCGCGCCCCGGGGAGAACGGCGGAAGCCGCCCGGGATTGCATTCCGGCACGGTAATGGTGCAGATCATCGGAAGCGGAGGTGATCTGCACCAGCGGCACTGATCGACAAGGCGGGTTTCGGCATGACTGTTCGCACTTCGATGACCATCGTTCTCCTGAGCGCCGTCGTGGCTCTCACCGCCTGCGGGCGCAAGACCTCGCTCGACACGCCCTACCAGGCTGCGGTCGATGCGCGCCGCGAGGCGGAACGCAACAAGGAGCCGCTGCCGCCGGAACCCAAGAGACCGGCGAGGGACCGCAAGTTCTTCCTCGACCCGCTGATCTGAGCCGGCCGGACGCAACGCGAAGCTAGTATCGTTTCCCGTGGAAGGGCCTTCAGCCCCCGCCGGAAGGTTGGGCCCCAGCTCAAGAAAGGTTCCCTGTCGTGAACCATTTTGAATACCGTGATGGCATCCTGTATGCCGAAGACGTGCCCGTCCCGCAGATCGCCGCGGCGGTCGGCACGCCGTTCTACTGCTATTCCACGGCGACGCTGACACGGCATTACAACGTGTTCTCGAACGCGCTGTCAGATTTCGACTCGCTCGTCTGCTACGCAATGAAGGCGAACTCGAACCAGGCGGTACTGAAGACGCTGGCGAAGCTCGGCAGCGGCGCCGACGTGGTGTCCGAGGGCGAGCTGCGACGGGGGCTGGCCGCCGGAATTCCCGCGGACAAGATCCTGTTCTCCGGCGTCGGCAAGACGGCGCGCGAGATCGACTTCGCACTCGAGGCGGGGATTCTCTGCTTCAACGTGGAGTCCATGCCGGAGCTCGAGGCCATCTCGGCGCGGGCACAGGCGCTCGGCAAGACGGCTTCGGTGTCGCTTCGCATCAATCCGGACGTGGACGCCAAGACGCACAAGAAGATCTCCACCGGCAAGGCGGAGAACAAGTTCGGCATCTCCTGGAAGGATGCGCGGGATGCCTACCGCCGCGCGGCGGAGCTGCCGGGTCTGAAGGTCACCGGCATCGACATGCACATCGGCAGCCAGATCACGGACCTCGGGCCGTTCGATCAGGCATTCGCGCTGCTCAGCGAACTCACCGAGACGCTGCGCGAGGACGGTCACGAGATCGACCATGTGGACATCGGTGGCGGGCTTGGCGTTCCCTACCGGGAGGACAACGAGCCGCCGCCCCTGCCCGACGCCTATGCCGAGATCGTGTCCAAGCACATCAAGCGGCTAGGGGTGAAGGTGATCGTGGAGCCGGGCCGGCTGATCGCGGGGAACGCCGGTATCCTGGTTGCCGAGGTCATTTACCTCAAGCGCGGCGAGGCGAAGAACTTCCTCATCGTCGACGCGGCAATGAACGACCTCATCCGCCCCACGCTTTACGACGCGTACCATACGATCAAACCGGTGGTGCAGGCCGCGCCGGATGCCGAGCGCATCACCGTGGATGTGGTCGGTCCGGTTTGCGAGACGGGCGACTTTCTGGCCCAGGACCGCGAGCTGCCGCTGATGAAGGCGGGCGACCTGATCTGTGTCAGCACGGCTGGCGCCTATGGCGCGGTGCTTTCCAGCACCTACAACACCCGCCTGCTCGTTCCGGAGGTGTTGGTGAACGGGGACAGGTTCCACGTCATCCGGCCGCGCCCGACCTACGAGCAGCTCATCGGCATGGACTCGATCCCGGACTGGCTGTGAGACCAGCCGGGATTTCCGGCGCACTTCAGGGAATTCATGACGCCGCGGCGATGGCTTCTTTCGCCTTCATCCTGAGCTTGTGGAAAGACGAATTGCGGCGTCCTCTGGACGCCCTTGCCCCTCGACGGGATCAGGGCAAGGGCTTGGTGACCTTCAGAACAATCAGCGCCGCAACAGCGCGGCATGTCCGCCCAGGTCTTCCTGCGCTTTCGCCTTTTCGGCTGCGGCCTTGCGCGCCTTCGGCGACACATAGGACAGGAGCAGCGCCAGCCAGTACTGAATGAGGATGCCCGTCATGAGCAGGGCAGCGTCCTGCAGTAGGGTCGTCTCGTAGCGGATGCGGAGCACCTGCAGCGCGATCGAAAGCACCGAGCCGGCGGCGAAAACGTAGAGTCCGTGCTGGCCCATCAGTTCCAGGGGCTTGAACGGACGGGTGGCGAGCAGACGGGTGACGGCGTCCATGTTCGTAAGAACATAGGCGAGCGCCAGAGCGTGCAGGAGCCGCGGCAGGGCAAGGAAGGTCTTGTCGTAGCCGCTGATGAAAAACGGCAGCGTGCCACTTCCCGGGAAAGCGCCGAGCCTGAATTTCACCCAGACCAGCGAGAGGACGAGGAAGCCTGCGGCAATCGCGAAGAGGTTGCCGTCATAGGGTACGAGCTTACGCCCCTCCTTCGCCTCGAGGCCCGCGGCGATGCCGATGGCATAGAGAAGCTGCCAGCTGAAAGGATTGAAGAACCAGCCGCCAGGATTGGGGTAGTTCGGCAGGTTCAGGCGGTGCGTGCCCGCGATGAACCAGATCACCGCCGCCACCATGACGAGCGCCAGGCGGCTGCGCTGCCCAATCATGATGTAGACCGGCGAGATGACCAGCAGGACGAAATAAAGCGGCAGGATGTTGAAGTAGCCGAGCTGATGCGTCAGCAGCGGAATGCCGATCATGGCCGCCAGCGGCCGGTCGAGAAGGCGCGTGAAATTCACCTTCTGCACCATGTCGGCAGTGTCCAGGAAGACGATGCCGGCAGCGATGATGGCGATCGCCCAGGCGGTGATCACAATGTGGGTAACGTAGATCTTGCCGGCGCGGCGCCATACCTTGAGCAGCGCATCCAGAAGCGGACCGTTTGCGAAGCCGCGCGAATAAGCAAGGCCCACTGCAATACCCGACATCAGCACGAAGGCCTCGGCGGCATCCGAAAAACCGAAGTTCCGCGACGTCAGATGCTCAAAGACGTTGCCCGGCACGTGATTGATGAAGATCATCATCAGCGCCAGACCACGGAAAATGTCGAGACGATGGTCTCTACCCCCAGGAAGGGTTGTGTTTGGTGTCACGGAACTTCTCCAAGGCTCAGTTCGGCAGAATCTGACCCATCCGCAACGCAGTGTCCTGCGCGGGGCCAAGGTCGGCTTCCGGCTCACTCCTCCAGCGGGCGAGTATCGCCTGCTGAGCCGTCATGACAGGGGTTGGGCTGGCCTCCTCGGCAGTCTGGAACAATCCCCTGCGCGCATAGCGTCCACCGCCGGATGTCAGACTGATGAGGAATGGCGCCAGTATCTGGGGACCGGCAACCAGAAGGATGTAAATTATATAATCGTGAGCGAGCTGCCATGCCGTCCCGAGCGTGATGCAGCCGATGACGGAAATCCACCAGCTCGCCGCCCAGGCCTCTGACAGGCTCACCCTGCCCGCCTCGCGATTGGCGGCCGGCCAGCCGCCGTCTATGCCCGACAGCACCTGCAGCACGGCGCGGGTCTGAAACAGCATCATTATCGGGGCGAGAACGCTGGAGCACAGGATCTCCGTCACGACGCCCTGAAGCGCCCTCAGGTCGCCGCCGTAGGCGCGATTACGGCGGGTGAGAACGGCGTCGATGTAGATCAGGATCTTCGGACCGATCAGAAGCCCGAGGACGCCCGTGAGCAGCGCCACGGCGTCCTCCTGCATGACGCGGGGGAACACCGGCATGCCCGGCTGCGGGAAATAGTCCGGGATGATCTTCATGGCCGGGGCAATTACCGCAGCAATCAGGAACAGCGCCCACAGGGGCGCGGCGATATAGGCCATGATGCCCTGCACGAAAACGAACCTGCTCCAGGGCTTCAGGCCGGGTGCCGCAAGCAGCCTGCCGTGCTGCAGATTGCCCTGACACCAGCGGCGGTCGCGCTTGGCGTAATCCAGCACATTATCCGGCCCTTCCTCGTAGGACCCTTCCAGATCGGGATCGACCCGAACCGTCCAGCCGTTGCGGGCAAGAAGCGCGGCCTCGACATAGTCGTGACTCAGGATATGGCCGCCGAACGGCGGCTTGCCAGGCAGGGGCGGAAGACCGCAGCTTTCGGCGAACGCGCGGGTGCGCGTGATGGCGTTGTGGCCCCAGAAGGGGCCCTCGTCGCCCTGCAGGGCCGCAAGACCGCGGGAATAAACCGGCGAATAGTACGAGGCGGAAAACTGGATCGCGCGGCCGAAGTAAGAGCGGGCACGAATGACCTTGGGCAGCGTCTGGAGAAGGCCCAACTGCGGATCGTCCTCCATCCGGTGCACCATCTCCACCATCGTCGCGCCTTCCATCAGGCTGTCGGCGTCGAGAATGATGAGATACTCGTAGAGGCTGCCGGAGGTCTTGATGAAATCCGCGATATTGCCTGACTTCTTGCCCGTGTTGACCGCGCGCCGGCGGTAAAAGATGCCGCAACCATCGCCATGTTCCAGCTTCAGCCGGGCGAACCACAGCTCCTCCTCCTCGGCGATGGCCGGGTTGGTGGTGTCCGAGAGGATGGCAAAATCGAACTGATGGGCGACGCCGAGAGCCTTGAGGCTCTCCACCATCGCCGCGACATGGGAGAAGGTCTTGACCGGGTCCTCGTTGTAGATCGGAACGAGAACCGCCGTGCGGACCGATGGCGCCCGGGTTCTGGGAGCACGGTGCGGCCCCCTGCCCCAGAACAGCCCGCTGATCCCCATGACCGCACCCCAGGCCAGCCATGCGGTGGTGATCGCCAGCAGGCCAACACGCACGAAATCAAGCCACTGGGCCCCATCTGCAAAGAAGTAGCCGGCACCCAGCAGGCTCGCCGCATACGCAGTCACGAGCGCGAACAGAATCGAGACCAGTCGGCGTGCCTGCACCATTGCGTGTTACCTGCGCGTCAGAGGACCGGTGGCCGTTCAGCGAACGGCCAGCCAATGGGCGAGAGGCTTGAACCTCAGGAAAGCCCGCTCACGGACCAGAACCTGATCCGGCATAATCAGAGGCGCAGAAGGAAGGCCGCTTTGTTCTATCACGCGGCGTACAGCCGCTCGCTTATTTTCGCTGACCATCATTACGTCTCCACTGATACGCCCATACTTCAGAAATTCTGTTGTCCCCGACCTTGAGATAACCATTCATCTCGACAGGGTCATCGCCGCCGGGTTCGAGATCCATCACCACGCGCCAGACATCGCCGGCAGGCACGTAGGTGATGCTGTTATGAATGATCTTGGCCTTGCCAACGTTGAGGACGGCTTCAACCTTGTCTTCCGGCGTAAGCGTCCGAAGGATCTCACCGGCGAAATCGATCACGAATTTGCGGAGATTTTGAGAATTCTCCACACCGGAAGTTCCGCCGATGCCGGAGCGCAGCGCCACAACCCGCGCCAGCTTCTCCGTCGATTCCTCGATCGAGCCCCACGTCAGGCGGTAGCGGTACTCAAACTCCTGTCCCGCCTTGACCTCGCCCTCCGGAATCCAGAACGCCACGATGTTGTCATTGACCTCCAGCTCCGTCGGCAGCTCGACCAGGTTTATCGCGCCCTTACCCCAGTCGCCGAGGGGTTCCACCAGAAGCGAGGGCCGACGCTCGTAACCGGCTTCCGAATCCTGGTAGTGATCGAAATCGCGGTCACGCTGGAACAGGCCGAACGCCTTCGGGTTGGTCTCGATGAAGAACGAGTTCGCCAACTCCGAAGGATTGTTCAGGCTGCGCCACAGCTCCTCGCCGTTGGAGCGGACAATCTTCAGCCCGTCGCTGTCGTGGACCTGGTTCCGGTAGTCGTCGAAGGCGGCGCGGTTATTCTCCGAGAACAGGAACATCGAGGTCATCGGCGCAATTCCCAGCCGGCGAATGTCCTTCCGGATATATAGGCGCGCCGTCACGTCCATTACAGTGTTCGGGCCAGGCGTAATCTTGAAATGATAGGCGCCGGTGACGCTTTGGCTGTCGAGCGCCGCATAGATGTTGATCTCGCGGCTCTGGCGCGACGGTTTCTCGATCCAGAACTCACTGAAGCGCGGGAATTCCTCGCCCTCCGACGTTGCCGTGTTGACGGCGAGTCCGCGCGCGGAAATCCCGTAGAAGCTGCCGCGGCCCAATGCCCGGAAATAGCTAGCGCCCAGAAAGGCCACAAGCTCGTCCATCACCTGCGGATCGTTCAAGGGGTAATGAAGCCGGAAGCCCGCAACGCCCGGAAGCTCGAGACCAGCGAACTGCGACGCGTCGAGCGGCGGGCGGTATTCAAACATGCTGCTGTCGAAATGGACCTCCGTCTCCTGCCCATTTTCGACGACATGGATCTTCACCGGCTGCTTGAACAGCCATCCGGGATGAAACGCCTGCAGCTCAAAAGGGGCTTCACCCTGCCAGAGCGCATGGTCCGGGCGGAACCGGATGGCACGGTGCTGATCGTAGTTGAGCGAGCTCACAACGTCGGGAAGGTCTTCCGCAGGCGCCTCGTATGCCTGCCTGGCACGTTCCTTCATTCGCTCGCTCAGCACATCAAAAGAGAAGGGCTGTGCAGCCCCCTCTACCACATTCGGAGAGGTATCCTGCGCCCACGCATCAAGCGACAATCCCCCGGAGGCGAACATGAGCATGCTGACTCCGGAAGCGAGGAACGATCTACGGTGCATATAGCTCCTACTTTCTCAGGAAGGCTTCTGGCGAACGATGGTGAAAGGATCGCGTCATATGAATGTTATGACTAAGAAAAGGTTGAGGCGGCGGCGCTCAATTCGTGAATCCTGCTGTCACAATCAGCGATTGCTATCACCCTCTTTGGCAACTGCAATCCTGGGGGAAATAATGTCCGGTTGCGGCGAATTAAGGGCAGACTGACCTCATACCCACAACGAGGCATGTGAATTGACCCCCACGCGCAAAGATGCCCGAACACCGGATCCTCGATCCAACACAATCGGCAAAACTAGCTTCTATCAGTCGGGGCAGATAGCTCCGCCTTATGTCAAACGCAAGCAGGGGTAGCAGCGATTTTTTGTCCGCGACACGACCTGCCCAAACGCCGCCTCCGGCCACGGGAGAGCGATTCTTCCGTGATCGTCCAGATCCCGGCCGAGGCCACGGGGCAGAGCCCAGGCGGATATCAGCGCCCCAACCCCCAGATGGGAATGGACGCCCAGCGGTGGTTTTCACACATGCGAAAGGGAAATCGCAGCGGCTACCTGGAGGAGGGTAAGGTCAAAGGTAGAGAGGAGGAGGAAGCCGCTGCGAGAAGCATATTCTTATAGGGCCCGCGCGGCCGCTCTGACGTGGATCAAACTCTGGTTCGCAAAACGTCTTCCAGACCTGGACTTCCTGTCGCACCCAACTGAGGAATGGAGCGGATCCGGACAGAAGACCAAGGTCCACTCTCCAGGCGCCCCTTAACCGGCCGATTGCGCTGCAACCTGCACGGAAGCGATGATGACCCCGGTGAAAGGATCACCTGCCACTTCATGTTATTCGTCGGCCGGAGCCGTATTTTGTGCAGAAGGATGCCACCTTGAACCGAAAACTCGCAGCGGGACCGTCGCGGCTGCAGGACGAAGCATTCGCGCGCAGACCGCAAGCGCCAGACCACTGCGCCCAACCCAATCGTGACGACGGAAGAAAATTGATAAGTCGTTGATTTTTATGGTGATCCCGACAGGATTCGAACCTGTGACCCTCAGATTAGGAATCTGATGCTCTATCCTACTGAGCTACGGGACCACTCGGCGGCACACATAGCGTGCGAAAAGCTGTTCGCCAAGACCTAATAGCCGATCCAACGCGGCCGGTGCAAGGCTTCAACCCCGCACCGGCAGCGACAAGCGTCAGCCCTGCTCCAGCGTCGTTTCGGCCAGGCGCACCCAGTAGCTCACGCCGTACGGAATGGCGTCGTCGTTGAAGTCATAGTGAGGGTTGTGCAAGCCTGCGGTGTCACCGTTGCCGATGAAAATCAACGCGCCGGGCCTTGCCTCCAGCATGTAGGCGAAATCCTCGCCCGCCATCATCGGGTTCGTATTGGCATCGACGCAGTCCCTGCCCACGATCCCCGCAGCTACGTTAGCGGCCAGCTCGGTCTGGGCCGGATCGTTCCGCGTCGGCGGATAATTGGGATGGTAGCTCACCTCCACCTTAACCCCCTGGGCCAAGGCGATACCGGAACAAATGGAGCGGATGCGTTCCTCTGCCATTGCAGCCACCTCGGAACGAAGGGTGCGGACGGTTCCGGCAAAATCCACGCGGTCGGGAATGATGTTGTGGCTCGTACCGGCATTGATCTTCGTGATGGACAGTACCAGCGCGTCGACTGGGTCGACGGACCGCGAAACTACGGTCTGCAGGGCCGTGATCATCTGGGCCGCGGCGACCACCGGATCGGCTGTCCCCTGCGGTTGGGCTGCATGACCGCCCCTGCCGATGACCGCTACGTCAACCTCGGCGGTGGCAGCCATGATCGGGCCCGGCCGAATCGCAAAATGCCCGACGGGCAGGCCCGGCACATTGTGCATGCCGAAAACGGTCCGGATGCCGAAGCGCTCCATCAGGCCATCATTTACCATTTCGCGGCCGCCGCCACCGCCCTCCTCCGCCGGCTGAAAGATGACAGCAACCGAGCCGCGGAAATTCCGTGTCGCAGCCAGGTACTTGGCCGCGCCCAGCAGCATGGCCATGTGGCCGTCATGCCCGCAGGCGTGCATCTTCCCTGGAACGGTCGACCGGTATGGCAAATTGGTCTGTTCCTCGATCGGCAGGGCGTCCATGTCGGAACGGAGGCCAACGACAGACCCTGCTCCCTTGCGGCCGTGGATGATGCCCACCACGCCGGTACGCCCCAGGCCGGTCACCACCTCGTCACACCCAAAGTCGCGCAACTTCTGCTCGATGAAGCGGGCCGTCTCGTGGACATCGAAAAGAAGCTCCGGCTTCTCATGCAGAGAGCGGCGCCAACGAGTCGCTTCGGCCTGTAGGGTGGATATGTCGGGAAGCAGTGTCATGGTGGAGAATTCCCTGGTTGATACGCGATTCGACCGTGCGGGGCGTTTCCTTGCCATTATACGGTCACATGCTTTAAATAGCAGACACATTGTCATGAACTGACGTGAGTGGGCAACGCTGTTTCGTCCCACGCTACAGGATGTGTTTCCATGAAGTTTCTTGACCTGAAGCGGCCAGCTCGGGCCAAACTGTTCCTCGCAGGGGCTCTTCTCATCGCGCTGTCCGCCGGCTCGGCGAAGGCAGGGCCCTACCTTCTCATGGACGTCGCATCCGGACAGGTCATCGCGCAGGAAAATGCCTTTCAGCGCTGGTACCCGGCCTCGCTCACCAAGTTAATGACGGCCTATGTCGCGTTCCGCATGATCCAGAACGGCGATGCGACGATGCAGACGCCCATCACAATTTCGGCAGCGGCGGCCAAGCTTCCGCCCGCGAAGATGGGCTACCCGGCCGGCTCGCAGCTGACGCTCGAGGACGCGCTCAAGATCATCATGGTCAAGTCCGCCAATGACGTGGCGCGCTCGATCGCCGAAAGCCTGGCAGGCTCGGAGGAAGGGTTCGCCGCATGGATGAACGCCGAGGCCGGGCGGCTCGGAATGCGCGACACCCATTTCGTCAACGCGCACGGCCTGCACTCGCCCGAACAGTTCACCACCGCACGGGATCTCGCCATCCTCGTGCGGGCGATCCGCACCGAGTTCCCCCAGTATACGGGCCTGTTCTCGATCGAAGGGATCCTTTCCGGCAAGGCCAAGATGCCGAACGGCAATCCGCTGATCGGCCGGTTTCCCGGAACGGACGGCATGAAGACAGGCTATATCTGTGCCTCCGGCTTCAACCTCATTTCCACGGCAACGCGCAACGGGCGGACGCTGGCGGCCATCGTGCTCGGCGCGGAGTCCCAGACGGAGCGCGCGGACAAGGCCGCCGCCCTTCTCACGCAAGGTTTCCGCAAGGGCGGAGGCGGCACCCCGATCACCAACCTGCGGCCCAGCGGGACCGTTTCCGGGCCGGTGGACATGTCGAAGCAGATCTGCACGCCGGAGGCGATCGCCAAGCGCAACGAAAAGCGCGACAAGCAGGGACGGCTGATCTTCAACTCTCCATATCTTGCGCAGACACCCCGGGAGCCAAGGCTCGTGCAGGTGGGCCTGATCTACAGTCCGTCCGCGGGCAAGACCAAGACCGCCAATGCAGCCAAGGGCGTTGACATCGGCCGTGTCGTGAACGTTCCGCGCCCCAGGCCAAGACCCGATTACGCGCCGATGGCTTACGGCCAGGGCGGCTGAGACGATTCAAACGGGAGAATCCGGTTCCTGGCCCAGAGCTCCCAAGCCAGAACGGCCGGAACGGTCCAGTTGCCTGCACGCCCAGCCGTGCCGTGAGCAATGATCAATTCCGGGCTCGCGGTGTATCGTCCGCTTGCGCACCCTTTCTTCAGTCGGGGCGATGACGCCGTCTTCTGTCCGCTTCCCTCTGCCGGCAATCAGATTGATGACGCGGCCCTTACTCCGACGCGGGCATTCCCTTTTCCACCAGGAAACGGTGACCATCAGACGTGGCAACGGTTTCCAGCAGGCGATGGCCCTCCTGCTGGCAGAAGGCGGGGATGTCGATCACAGCAAGCGGATCGGTGGTTTCAAGCCAGACACGGTCGCCCGGAGCGAGCGCAGCCAACCGCTTGCGCGCCCGCATCACCGGCAAGGGGCACTTAAGCCCCCTGAGGTCGTAGGTGTCGGGTTCGGCCATCCCCGGTCAGTTTCCCATGATGCGGGAGAAAAGGGCTCCGAGCGTCCGGCGCTGGGCCTTCGGTTCGGCGGCAGCGGCCACCTCCTGCCCGCCCTGGTTTCGCGGATCCGGCGTCGGAACGGCGACCGCAACGGATGGGGAAGCCGCCGCTGCAGCATCGGGCGCGGCGGCGGGAAAATCCGGCATGGCACCAGCGGAAGGCGCCGTCTCACTCTTCCGCAGCGTCGCAACGAAGGCCGTTGCCGGCAGGCTGGTCGCCGGGGTTTCGGCGGCAGGCGCCGGAACGGCGGATGCAACGGCGGCCACATCCTTCTGCTGGGTCTGGGCGGGCTTCGCCGAGGCGACAGCCGTCGGTGACGGCAGCGACGGAGGCCGCGAGGCAACCTTCTCGCCCCGCGCGCGGCGGCGCGTCCAGTCGGCCACCAGCCTGGCCTCCTCAATGCCAAGGATCGTCTCGCTGCGCGGCTTGTTGGTCAGCCATGCAAGCTGGACAGCACGGGAGAAAGCCTTGTCCTGCTCGGCCTTGTGCTTGGCATATTGTACGGCCAGCGACTCGGGCAGAGACATGGGCGGGCAGGGGCCGGCCGGGTTGAACGAGTAGCCGGGGGCCGCGATCTGATTGAACTGGTACTTCGCCTCGCAGACATCCACCTTGGGCGGCTGCTTGGTGATCTCGAACATGTCATATCCGACCTTGAGCATCTTCCAGAACTCGAAGTTCGGATCGTCCTTGTAGCGCGCCATGTTCTCGGGCGTCATGCGGAAGGGGAAGGCCTGCACCTGGAAGGCGGTCTGGCCACCCTCGAACGCGTCGCGGGCGAAGGCCCAGATCTGCTCCATCTGCTCGTCCGTCATCGAGTAGCACCCGGCGGAGGAGCAGTCGCCATGCACCATCAGATGCGAACCGGTGCGGCCGTTGGCCCGGTCATAGGCGTTCGGATAACCGAGATTGAACGACAGGTGATACAGCGAGTTCGGGTTCATCTGTGCGGGCGTAACCGTGTAGAACCCCTCGGGCGCCTGCCGGTCGCCTTCGATGTACTTCGGGCCAAGCTCGCCCGACCACTTGCAGATCTCGTAGCTGGCGATCAGATCGAACTTACCGTTGGTCTTTTGCTTCCAGACCTCAAGGACATTCTCTTCCTTGAAGATGCGCATCAGGATGGGGGACGATTTCTTCATCCCCTTGGCATTCATCTGGGTAACGATCTTCTGCGGCAGGGGACGCAGAGCCTTCTTCGAGGTCGGGGCGATGTCCTCAAGGCCACCGCCACTGCACCCGGCAAGAACGGCCAGAGCAACACCAATCACAAAAGCACGTGCAATGCGGTTTTTCATACCCCACCTGCTGGTCCAAGAGCCCGCCTGCCAGCGGCAAACTTCAGTGTTAAGACCCACATGCTTGATAAAGCGTTACTCGCAGCATCAAACTGTTCGCGGTGTAACATTTTCCTGAAACAGCGCGCAAGGATTGTACCGAAAGAATACATCCTCCTTACGTGGAGCCGTCCGCCCCTTTCCGGCACCGCTCGCGCGGGCACGTTGGCACACGATTTGCCGGAAAACGACACGAAAACCGCCGATGCAGTTCTGCATTCTGCATCGGCGGTTCCGTTCAAAACTTGGTGATCTGACTGCCTAGGAGTCCGCCCGGCGCTACGATTGATCGCCCGGAAGCTCCGACTTGGCCGCTCAGGGACAGACGACGTTCCCGGACCTTAGCCGCCTGGCGACCGCTGCCGTCAGAGCGTGCGGCCGATGGCGAGGAACTTCTCGCGGCGCAGCTCCCGATAGTCGGGTCCAAGCGCGGCAAGCTGGGCGAAGCCCTCTTCAATGGTCCGGCCCGTCGCCTCGATGGCCGCGGCAGGGTCACGGTGCGCGCCGCCCACCGGTTCCGGAATGATGCCATCGATGACCTTGAGCTGCAGCAGGTCCTGCGCCGTGATCTTCATGTTGGTCGCGGCGTCCTTGGCGCGCGTCGCGTCGCGCCAGAGAATGCTGGCCGCTCCCTCCGGCGAGATGACGGAGTAGATCGAGTGCTCCAGCATATAGACAAGATTAGCCGTGGCGATCGCAATCGCGCCGCCCGAACCGCCTTCGCCGATGACGACTGCGATGTTGGGGACCTTGAGCGACAGGCACTTGGAGGTGGAGCGCGCAATGGCCTCCGCCTGGCCGCGCTCCTCCGCACCGACCCCGGGATAGGCACCGGCCGTATCGACGAGCGAGATCACCGGAATGCCGAAGCGGTCGGCAAGGTCCATGACACGGATCGCCTTGCGATAGCCTTCCGGACGGGCCATGCCGAAGTTGTGACGCAGGCGGCTCTGCGTGTCATTGCCCTTCTCCTGGCCGATGATCGCCACGGACTGTCCCTTGAAACGGGCAAAGCCCGCAACGATGGCCCGGTCCTCACCGAAGGTACGGTCGCCCGCCAGAGGCGTGAAATCGGTGAAGAGAGCCTTCACGTAATCCATGCAGTGGGGCCGATCCGGATGACGCGCCACCTGCGCCTTCTGCCAGGGCGTCAGTGCCTTGTAGAGATCCCGCAGCGCATCCTTCGAGCGCTTCTCCAGCCGGGCGATCTCATCGGCGACATCAACTGCCTCGCCGCTTTCCGTGAGCTTCTTCAGCTCCAGAATCTTGCCCTCGAGATCGGCAACCGGTTTTTCAAAATCCAGATAGTTGTACATCAACCCGCCAAATCGGTAGGAATTCGTGAGGTCAGCCCTGGTATCTGGCTAACCAGTGTCCGGTTTCACATAGCGGTCAACCGACTAATCGGCAAGCGGATGGTTGTTCTGCACAAGGTCCCGAAGCCGTTTTTCCAGCACATGCGTGTAGATCTGGGTCGTCGATATGTCCGTATGTCCAAGCAGCTGCTGGACCGCACGCAGGTCAGCGCCGTTCTGCAGCAGATGACTCGCAAAGGCATGACGCAATACATGTGGCGAAGTTTTGGCGGTGGGGATGCCAGCCCGCGCACTCAACAGCTTCAGCTCCCGCGCAAAGACCTGGCGGGGCAGATAGCCCTGCCTTGAGCCAGCCGGGAAAAGAAACGGACTATCCGCCATGCCAGGGTGGCGCGCGCGCTCTTCCATCCACGCAGCAATCGACTTTTTCGCCCGCGCGGACAGGGGCACGACACGCTCCTTGCCGCCCTTGCCCCGCACAGGGAAGAAACGGTCGTCCCTTTTCGCCACCGTCACGGGAAGAGAAACCAGCTCGGAGACGCGCAGTCCCGTCGCATAGAGCAGCTCCAGCAGCGTGGACAGCCGCTGTGCCACCAGACGCTGGGAGGAGCCAGGCTCGGCTGCGCGGGCTTCCTCCTCCGCACGGTCCAGCAGCCGCCGCACCTCCTTTTCCGAGAGGATCTTCGGCAGGGCCCGCACCTTCTTCGGAGTGTCAAGCAGGCCGGTGGGGTCGTCGCCACGTACACCCTCGGTGTAGAGAAACTTGAAGAACTGCCGCACAGCGGAGGTCTTGCGCGCCACCGTGCTGGTGGCGAAATGGCGCTTGCCCATGTCCGCGATCCAGGCGCTGATACCCGCGGTGCCCGCGTTCACGAGGCTGCCGCCCGTCGCGGAAAAGAAGGCTTCCGCATCCTCGAGATCGCGCCGGTAGGAGCGCAACGTGTTGTCGCTGGCGCCCCGTTCGGCCGCCATCATCTCGAGAAAAGCTTCAATCTGCGCACCCGACCCACTCATGGGAGTTGCTCCACCGGCACATCGAGAATCGTCTCAACCCGTCTTGGCTCGACAAACTCCGCCAGTCCGTACATCACCACATAAATACAGCACGCCAGGAGGAAGAGGATAACAACGAGCCTGGTAAGGGTGGGCATAGGTGGCGTTTTCCTATTCCTGTTTTCCGACGACCAGCTTATGGATGTCGATGAAGCACTAGATTATACCCGTATTGTTACCAGCCGCTTGACGCAGAATGCCATTCGATACCGCTACCCCGCCGGTGACGGCCGTGACCGAAAAAGATCCTTCCGACACCGCCCGTCTGCTCAAGCGACTCGGCCGACGGAGCATCGTGTTCGTGGGCATCATGGGCGCCGGCAAGACCGTCATCGGACGGCGGGTGGCCGCGATGTGCAATCTCCCCTTCCATGACAGCGACCACGAGATCGAAAAAGTCTCGCGCATGACAATTCCGGAACTTTTCGCCACCTACGGTGAACCGGAATTCCGCGCGCTTGAGGAGCGCGTCATCGAACGGCTGCTGCGCAACGGTCCGCAGGTCATCTCCACGGGCGGCGGCGCGTTCATGAGCGAGACCACGAGGAACAACATCAAGCGGCGGGGCGTGTCGGTCTGGCTCAAGGCGGACATCGAAACGCTGATGAACCGGGTTTCCAGGCGCCAGAACCGCCCGCTGCTCAACACGGAAAACCCGCGCGAGGTCATGGAACGGCTAATGGCGGCGCGCTGCCCCGTCTATTCGCTGGCGGACGTCACCATACACTCCCGCGACGTTTCCAAGGATCAGATCGCGGCGGAGGTCATCGCCGGTCTGCTGCAACACCTTCCCGCACCGAGGAAAAGAAAGAGGAAGAAGAAAAAGCCACAATGACGACCGCCAGAACAATCCGCGTGGGCCTGGAAGAGCGCGCCTACGACATCCTGATCGGCAGAAACCTTCTGGAGCGGGCGGGCCAGGAAATCGCCGCACGCATGCCCGGCGCGCGTGCCGCCATCATCACGGACGCAAACGTCGCCGCGCTGCATCTTGCCACGATCGAGGAAAGTCTCAAGGCTGCCGGGATCCAGGGCACGGCGATCCGCGTGCCCGCGGGCGAGCAGAGCAAGAGCTTCCCGGTGCTGGAAACCGTGGTGGACGCCATCCTCGCCGCCCGGCTCGAACGGCGCGATGTGGTGATTGCGCTCGGCGGCGGCGTGGTGGGCGACCTCTCGGGCTTCGCGGCCGGCATCGTCCGGCGTGGCATGGATTTCGTGCAGGTGCCGACCACCCTGCTCGCGCAGGTCGACTCGTCGGTCGGCGGCAAGACCGGCATCAATACCGCCCACGGCAAGAACCTGGTCGGCGTCTTCCACCAGCCGAAACTGGTGCTGGCAGATACCGGCGTGCTCGACACGCTGCCGCCGCGCGAGTTCCGCGCGGGCTATGCCGAGACGGTCAAGTATGGCCTGATCGACCGGCCGGAATTCTTCGCCTGGCTGGAGGCCAACTGGCAGGAGGTCTTTGCCGGGGGTGAAGCGCGCGAGCACGCCATCGCGGAAGCCTGCCGGGCGAAGGCCGACGTCGTGGCCCGCGACGAGCGCGAGAGCGGGGACCGCGCGCTGCTCAACCTCGGCCACACCTTCGGACATGCGCTCGAGGCTGCGACGGGATATGACAGCTCACGGCTCGTACATGGCGAAGGGGTGGCGATCGGCATGGCGCTCGCCCACCGGTTCTCCGCGCGGCTCAACCTGGCGAGCCCCGACGACTACCAGCGCGTCGAAGCGCATCTCAGGGCCGTGGGGCTGCCCACGAAGCTTTCGGACATTCCGGGTGGCCTGCCGGGCGCCGACAGGCTGCTGGAGTATATCGCGCAGGACAAGAAGGTCTCGCGCGGCGCGCTAACCTTCATCCTGACACGGGGCATCGGACAATCCTTCATAGCGAAGGATGTTCCGGCTTCCGAAGTTCTCGCGTTCCTGGAGGACAGTCTGAAGCAATGATCACGGGGCTTGCGGTCACGGCTGGCGCCGTTCTGGCGCTGATCATTCTCGCATTCTTTCTGTCGGCGGCCGAAGCCGGCCTGATCGCAAGCTCGCTATCCCGCAAACGAACGCCCTACCGCAGCGCCGATGCCGCGGGAGCGGAGAAGACTGCCGAGCGCGACCGCGTGGCAGGCGCCCTGCTCCTGGGCAAGACGTTCGTCCTCGTCCTAGCGGCAGCCCTCGCGACTTTCGGCTTCACGACCGTCTTTGGCCCGGTGGGTGTCGTCTACGCAGTGCTGCTTATGACCGTGCTGCTGGTGCTGTTTGGGGAAATCGTGCCCCGGACTGCCGTACTCTTGCGGCCGGAGAAGGCAGCGGGACGGTTCGGCGTTGTCACGAAGACCCTTTCGGCCGTCCTCGGACCCCTCGCCACGGGTGCAACGACACTCACGCGCGGGCTTCTCAAGCTCGCCGGCGTAAAGTCTTCGCCGGCCTCACCACTCCTCATGCCGGCAGAGGGCGACAGCGAAACAGCGGATGGATGGGACAAGGCGGCATCGCAGCAGGGCCCCGAAGCACATCAGGTTCCCCTGCTCCGCAGGCTGCTCGAGCTGGGCGAGCTTGAGGTCTCCGACGTGATGGTCCACCGCACCAAGATGCGTTCGGTGAATGCGGACGACGATCCGAAGGCGGTCGTCGAGGAGCTGTTGCGCAGTCCCTACACGCGCACGCCGGTCTGGCGTGGCAGCGCGGAGAACATCATCGGGATCGTGCACACAAAGGACTTGCTGCGCGCGCTCCACGCCGATCCCCGAGCCGAGAACATCGACATTACCAGGATCGCCACGAAACCCTGGTTCGTCCCCGACACGACCAGCGTCCACATGCAGCTCAACGCTTTCCTGCGGCGCAAGGCGCACATGGCCATCGTCGTCGACGAATATGGCGAGGTGCAGGGCCTGGTCACGCTGGAGGACATCATCGAGGAAATCGTCGGCGACATCGCCGACGAGCACGACGTCGAGGTGGAAGGCGTGCGCCAGGAGGCGGACGGCTCCATTGTGGTGGAGGGCTCGGTGCCGATCCGCGACCTCAACCGCGCGCTCAACTGGGATTTGCCCGACGACGAGGCCACGACCATCGCCGGGCTTGTGATCCACGAGTCGCAGACGATCCCCGAGGAGAAGCAGGCCTTCACCTTCTTCGACAAGCGCTTCATCGTGATGAAGCGGGAAAAGAACCGCATCACCCGCCTGCGCATCCGCCCGATTTCCGTCGAGGAAAGCGCGAAGCTGCGGTAGGACGGCCTGCGGTTACCAGCGGGTGGGCTCGCCCGGCGCGGCGGGTTCGAGGGCGAGTGCGTGGACGCCCCGCTGCAGTTCCTCGGCCAGCGCATTGTTGATCGCGCGGTGACGCTCCAGCCGGGACATGCCCTCGAAGACGCGGGAGACGATCCGGACGCGGAAATGTGTCTCGCCGGTGCCGTCAAAGGTTTCCTGACGGCCATGGTGATGGTGGCCTGCATGCAGATGGCTCTCGTTCACCACCTCCAGGCGCTCTGGTGCGAACTGTGCGGTCAGCTTTTCCTCGATCGCTTTCTGTATGGACAAAGCGCACTCCTGATACCATATCTCAGCCGATCCCACCTTGTCACAAAGCCCGCCGGACCGCGAGTATCGGCGGATCGGATATTGAACAGAGTGGACCGCACCATCAACGGGCCGCGCGCGGCGGGACGCGTTGCCCAGGACCATTTTCCCGGGCGCGGCCGCGGGAGCCGGCAGGTATGCACCCGAACCGTCGCTCGAAGCACTGATGACGGGAAATGTCAATTCTTGTTTCAGGCCCCCGTCAGGCGGTACCTTGAGGCTTATTTGGCTGGATTCTGGAAGGGAATGAAACTCAATTCCAAATATTTCGAGAAAATCCGCATACGGCCGGATCCCTCGACCCAACCACGACAGCGGCCCTGCCAGTGGGATGGTTGCGATGGCGAAGGGGCATACCGCGCGCCGGTCGGGCGCGAGCGGGAGGGCGAGTATTTCTTTTTCTGCTTTGATCACGTCCGCGAATACAACAAGAATTACAACTATTTCTCGGGTCTGAAGGACAGCGAGATCGCGCGCTTCCAGAAGGAGGCTCTCACGGGCCATCGCCCCACCTGGAAGTTCGGCTCCAACGCGGGCGGCCAGGCGGCGCCGGATTTCGCGCCCTTCCGTTCCGGCAATGCAGGCCATTTCCGCCGGATCGGCGATCCGTTCAACCTCTTCAGCAATCACGGATACTACCAACAGGCCCGGGCCGGCCGAATGGTCAAGCCGCTCGAGGCAAAAGCACTCGAAACGCTTGGATTGGACGCCAAAGCCACTGGCGCGGAGATCAAGGCTCGCTATAAACAGTTGGTGAAGCTCCATCATCCGGATGCGAATGGGGGAGACAGGAGATCGGAGGCCCGTCTGCGCGACGTTTTGCAGGCTTACCGTCTTCTCAAACAATCGGGTTACTGTTAGCCCTGGTCTCTGTTATGAGACCGTCTGAGACAACCTAATGGCGGCGCGGACGCCGGTTTCGCGCGCGCGGAGGAATGATGAACAAGATCGACCGCGACATCTCTAATCTGCCGGATACGACTGTTTCGGTGCGGGAAGTGTTTGGCTTCGACTCAAGCATGGTGGTGCCAGCCTATTCTGCGGCCGATCCCTACGTTCCGGACCTGGACCCGGACTACCTGTTCGATCCCCAGACCACCCTCGCCATTCTGGCCGGCTTTGCCTACAACCGGCGCGTGATGGTGACCGGCTACCATGGCACCGGCAAGTCCACACACATCGAGCAGGTGGCCGCGCGCCTCAACTGGCCCTGCGTGCGCGTGAACCTCGACAGCCACGTGAGCCGTATCGACCTGGTCGGCAAGGACGCCATCGTACTGAAGGACGGCAAGCAGGTCACCGAATTCCGCGACGGCATCCTGCCGTGGGCTTACCAGAACAACATCGCGCTGGTGTTCGACGAGTATGACGCCGGCCGCCCGGATGTGATGTTCGTGATCCAGCGCGTGCTGGAATCGTCCGGCCGACTGACGCTGCTCGACCAGAGCCGCGTGCTGCGCCCGCATCCGGCATTCCGCCTGTTCGCGACGGCCAACACCGTCGGCCTCGGCGACACTACCGGCCTCTACCACGGCACGCAGCAGATCAACCAGGCGCAGATGGACCGCTGGTCGATCGTGACGACGCTCAACTACCTGCCGCACGACAAGGAAGTGGCGATCGTTCAGGCAAAGGCCAAGCATTACCAGAACGAGGAAGGCCGTGAGATCGTCAGCCGCATGGTGCGCGTTGCCGACACGACCCGCTCCGCCTTCATGAACGGCGACCTGTCGACGGTCATGAGCCCGCGCACGGTGATCATGTGGGCCGAGAACGCCGAGATCTTCGGCGACGTCGGTTTCGCGTTCCGCCTGACGTTCCTGAACAAGTGCGACGAGCTGGAGCGCCCGATCGTGGCCGAGTTCTACCAGCGCGCCTTTGGCGAGGAGCTGCCGGAGTCGGCCGCCAACGTCGTCTTGAGCTGAGGTCGGAGGAGGCTGCACAATGCAGTACCAGGGAGGCTGCCACTGCAACGCGGTCCGGTTCAGGGTCGAGGTCGACCTGTCGAACCCGGTCACGTGCAACTGTTCCTACTGCACGAAGCGTGGCAGCATCCTGGCCTTCACGCCGGAGCAGAACTTCGTCCTGGAAAGCGGCGAGGACAAGCTGACCGAGTACCGCTTCAACACCCGGACGATCGCGCATCTGTTCTGCTCGGTCTGCGGCATGGAGTCATTCTCGCGCGGCGAGCTGCCGGACGGACGCCGCATGGTGGCCGTCAACCTCCGCTGCCTGGACGGCGTCGATCCACAGAGCCTCAACCCGACAATGGTCGACGGGCGCTCCCGCTGAAGCATCCGCGGCCATGAACCAACCCACGCCGTTCCGGACCGGGCCCACGACGCCGCCCCAGAATGGCGAAACTGCCGGAGTTCTCCTTCGTGAGTAGCCACAGCAACCGCACCCCCGCTCTGCAGCAGGCCGCGTCGCTCGACGCGATGAAGCGGGCGCTTGCCGTTACGGTCCGTGCGGTCGCCGGCAGCAACGAGCTGGACGTCACCTTCACCAAGGACCGTCCTGCCCTCGTGGGCAAGCACGTGCGGCTGCCGGAACTTGGCAAGAAGCCCACGCCCGAGGCAATCGCCGTGGTGCGTGGAACCGGTGATGCCATGGCGCTGCGCCGGGCCTGCCACGACGAAAGCCTGCATGCGAAGCTCGCACCGCAGGGCGATCAGGCGCGCGCGATCTTCGACGCCGTGGAACAGGCCCGCGTGGAATCCATCGGCAGCAGGGCGATGCTCGGTGTTCGGCACAACATCGCCTCCATGCTTGAAGAGCGCTATGCGCATTCGCCGTTGGCGGAAGTGACCGACCGCGCGGAAGCGCCGCTGGCCGACGCCATCGCGCTGATGGTGCGCGAGCGACTCACCGGTGATCCCGTGCCGCGCAGCGGCCAGAAGCTGGTCAATCTCTGGCGCGAATGGATCGAGGAACGGGCCGGCAAGGATCTCGACCAGCTCGCGAACGCGATCGAGGATCAGGACGCCTTCGCACGCCTCGTCCGTCAGCTGCTCAGCTCCATCGAGCTCGGCGAGGAGCTGGAGGAGCAGGACCTCGACTCCGAGGAGGAGCAGGACGGCGACGATCCCAAGGGCGAAAACGACGAAGACGAAGGCACCGAGGACCAGAGCCAGGGCGAACGGGCCCAGGCCGAGGAAGCCGACCAGGCCGGCGAAGAAATCGAGGCCGGCGAAAGCGAGGCTGCCACCACCACCTCCGAAGAGGTGATGGATCCCGACCTCGACGAGGAAAATGCCGGCGAGGCACGGCGGCCGGACAATCCGTTCGACCAGGCCGTCGCGGAATTCGACTACAAGCGCTACACGACGGAATTCGATGAAGTCGTCGCTGCCGAAGACCTCTGCGATGAAGAGGAGCTCGACCGCCTGCGCGCCTATCTGGACAAGCAGCTGGCCAACCTGCAGGGCGTGGTGGGACGGCTTGCCAACCGCCTGCAGCGCCGCCTGATGGCGCAGCAGAACCGGTCCTGGGAATTCGATCTTGAGGAGGGCGTGCTGGACACCGCCCGCCTACCCCGCCTCATCATCGACCCGATGCAGCCGCTATCGTTCAAACGGGAGAAGGACACCAACTTCCGTGACACCGTGGTGACGCTGCTCATCGACAATTCCGGCTCCATGCGCGGGCGGCCGATCTCTGTCGCCGCCACCTGCGCCGACATCCTTGCTCGGACGCTGGAGCGCTGCGGCGTGCGCGTCGAGATCCTCGGCTTCACCACGCGCGCCTGGAAGGGCGGCCAGTCCCGCGAGAAGTGGCTCAAGGACGGCAAGCCGGCCAATCCCGGTCGCCTCAACGACCTGCGCCATGTGATCTACAAGTCGGCGGACATGCCCTGGCGGCGCGCCAAGCGCAATCTCGGTCTGATGATGCGCGAGGGCCTGCTCAAGGAAAATATCGACGGCGAGGCCCTGCTGTGGGCGCACCAGCGTCTGGTCGCGCGTCCCGAGCAGCGCAAGATCCTGATGATGATCTCGGACGGCGCACCGGTGGACGACTCCACGCTGTCGGTGAACCCCGGCAACTACCTGGAGCGGCATCTCAGGTCGGTGATCGAACTGATCGAGACGCGGTCGCCCGTGGAACTCATCGCCATCGGCATCGGCCATGACGTGACGCGCTACTACCGCCGCGCGGTGACGATCGTCGACGCCGAGGAACTGGCCGGCGCCATGACCGAGCAGCTTGCGGCACTCTTCGAGGAGGAAAGCAAGCGCGGACGGCGGGCAGCATCCCGGAGGCTGCTCAAGGCCAGTTGACGCGCATGTTCGCCCGACGCCTTCTTCCGCCGCTGCTCATCCTGGCCGGAGCGGTAGTCGCGTCTGCGACCAGCATGGCCGACAGCCAGGCAAACCTTGATGTCCGCGCCAGGATCATCCAGACCTTCCGCCATGGCTCCGCCGAAAGCCGGTTCGGTCCGCTCGAATTTGCCGGCGGGCTGGCGCTCACGTCAAACGATTCCGCTTTCGGTTCGTTCTCGGGCTTCCGATTCCTCGATACCGGGCGGCGGATCGCCGGCATTACCGACACCGGCCTGTGGTTCACAGCGACCATCGAACGGGACGCATCGTTCCGGCCGGCCGGCTTCAGCAATTTCACGCTCGAACCCATTCCGGGCATCAAGAAGCCGGACGAGCCGAAACACATGGCCGATGCCGAATCCTTCGCAGTGCGTGGTTCGAAAGCCGTGGTCGGGTTCGAGTACACGCACCGGATCGTCGAGTTCGCCATCGACGGGAGCGGCCGCCCCATCAAGCCCCTTCGGGACATCAATCCGCTGATTCCACGGAGGGAGTTGCGGCGCAACCGCGGCTTCGAGGCCCTCGCTTTTGCGCCGGAGAAGAGTCCCCTCGCAGGGGCGCTGGTGGTCATCACCGAGCAAAGCATCGACAAGAACGGCAACGCCTTCGCGGCCATTCTCGAGGGCCCGCGCAAAGGCATCTTCACGGTCAGGCGGGACAGCGGCTACGATCCCACGGACGCCGCGTTCCTGCCCAATGGCGACCTGCTGCTGCTGGAACGGCGGTTCTCGCTGCTTGGCGGCTTGGCCATGCGGCTGCGGCGTATTCCGGTGAGCTCAATCCACCCCGGAGCCGTTGCAGACGGCCCGGTGATCCTCGAAGCGGACATGGGATACTACATCGACAACATGGAGGGGCTCGACGTGTGGCGCGCGCCCGACGGGTCGCTCATGGTCTCGCTGATATCCGACGACAACCAGGCGTTCTTCCAGCGGACGGTCTATCTCGAGTTCCGCTACACCGGCGAATAGAAGAAGCCCGCCCCTGCGGCTCCATACGGGAAAGGACGGGCTTTGTGGTCTCTGTCCAGGCTGTGGGCCTGCGACCTCAGGCCACCGGCTTGGTGGAACGGAGCGGCTGGAAGATGGACAACAGCGCGCCGTAGGGCACCAGCATCATAAGGGCCATGACGATCTTCACGGTGAAGTCACCCACCGCCAGGGAAACCCAGAGTGGAATCTCCGGACCGAAGCCCCAGAACGGCACCGGGAACGGCAGGGAGCCGTCTTCCACGCCAAGGCTCGTGTCGAGAAAGGCAAAGGGAGCCGCGAAGGCCACGCCGAAGAAGACGATCGTGTCCAGAACCGAGCCACAGAAGCTCGAGATGAACGGAGCACGCCACCACGTGGAGCCCCGCAGCTTGTCGAAAATGAACACGTCAAGCAGCTGCGCGAGCAGGAAAGCGGTGCCAGAGGCCAGCGCAATGCGCGGGCTCGCAAGCCACATCGAGATGCCGAAGGCCAGCACGAAGCCGATCATCACGAGCTGCCGGGCAGCCCGGACGCCGAACGTGCGGTTGGTCAGGTCGGTGATCAGGAAGGCTACGGGATAGGTGAAGGCGCCCCAGGTGAGGATTTCGCCCAAACCGAAGTGTTCGAAGGGAAACTGAACGAGGAAGTTGGAAGCGGTTACCACAACCGCCATGGCCACCATGAAGGGCCAGACTGGGCTATTGGATTTCATTTTTTTATCCTGGGTGATGGAACCAGTGAGAGCGGGCAAAGCCCGCTCTCAAGTTGGAAATCAGGCGGACGCAGATGCGTCTTCGGCGAGCTTCTTCTGGATCTGCTTCTTGAGCAGACGAGCACGCTGCGACAGGTTGTTGGACTTCTCCTTCAGCAGGAAGGCGTCCAGGCCGCCACGATGCTCGACCGAGCGAAGCGCAGCAGCGGAAACGCGCAGACGGAAGCTCCTGCCCAGAGCCTCAGACATCAGGGTCACTTCGCAGAGGTTCGGAAGGAAGCGACGCTTCGTCTTGTTGTTGGCGTGGCTCACATTGTGGCCGCTCATCACGGCCTTGCCGGTCAGTTCACAAGCGCGAGACATATTTTTCTACCTTATCTTTCGGGTCAGCCCCCAAGCAGGCGCGAACCGCCCACCGAAGGCCAAGCCTCGTGGAACCGGGCTTCCTTAGAGATATTTCAACAGCAGGTCAAGCTCCGGGCAGACTTCGGCCGGGCAAATCCCCATAGAACGGCCAGAATTGACCGGAGAAATCATCGTCCGGTTCGATAACAGCGGAGAACCTGGATGGATTTCAGCAAGGCAATTCTGGGATTGCTTGCACTCGGCGCCACCATCACCGGCGCACTGGCAGAAACGCAGACGCAGCGCGTGCGCTACGACGTGTCGGTGCTCGGGCTGCCGATCGCCCGCGCCGTGCTCGAAAGCCGGATCAACGAGGCAGGCTTCGCCATTTCGGGCTCATTCGCGAGCGCAGGGCTTGCCCGTATCTTCGACAAGACCGACGGGACCATTTCGGTGACCGGACGGTTCAATGGCGGCGAAAGTCAGCCGCAGGACTACACGCTAAGTTACGTCAGCGGAAAAAAGAAACAGCTCACGCGGATCCGGTTCAACGGCGGGAAGGTGGCAAACACGGTCAACGAACCGCCTCTCCGGAAACACGCGGACTGGGTGGAGCTCAAGGAGGAGCATCTGGTGGGTGTAAGCGACCCGCTTTCGGCGCTGCTGCTGCCGGCGGCCAGCCGCGAGCAGGTCTGCAACCGAACCGTCCGGGTCTATGACGGCAAGGCGCGGATCGACCTGGTGCTGCAACCGGCGCCGCCGCGCGAACAGTTCAGCGGGGCGGAAGTGACCTGTATCGCCAAGTTCGTACCCGTGGGCGGGTATCGGCCCAACCATTCCACCATCAAGCATCTGCGCGACAGGGCAAAAATCCGCATCGGTTTCGCGCGACTCGGCAATCAGAGGCTTTATTCTCCCGTGGAAGCCAGTATTGGTACGAAAATCGGGCCCGTTCACGTGAGGGCCCGGCCTGCCTGACAAGAATCCAGCCTTCCGGGGGACATCCATATGATCCGCGCGACACTGATCGGTCTTTCGACCTTCGCCATGTGGGCGCCGCTCGCCATGCTCACCGCCCTGTCCGGGTCGGTGCCGCCCTTTCAGCTGTCGGCCATCGCCTTCGCGATCGGAACGGCGGTCGGCATCCTCGCGCAGATCATGTTCCCCTCATTCCGGCAGAACACCCGAATCCCGCCAATGGCCTGGCTGGTCGGCATCGCGGGCCTGTTCGGCTACCACTTCCTCTATTTCACGGCGCTCAAGAACGCTCCGGCGGTCGAGGCCAACCTCATCTCCTACCTCTGGCCGCTTCTGATCGTGCTGGGCTCGGCGCTGATGCCGGGCGAGCGGCTCGGCTGGCACCACATCGCGGGCGCGGCGGCGGGGCTGTGCGGCACGGCCCTGATCGTCGCCAAGGACGGGGGGCTCGCCTTCGAGAGCCGCTACGCGCTCGGATATGCGGCGGCGGCCACAGCCGCGCTGTTCTGGTCCAGCTATTCGCTGCTGTCGCGGCGCTTCGGCGAAGTGCCGACCAGCACGGTGACCTGGTTCTGCGGGGCGACGGCCATTCTTTCAGCCGTGTGCCATATCCTCCTCGAGGAGACCGTATGGCCAGCCACCACAGGAGAGTGGACAGCGGTGGTGCTGATGGGCGTGTTTCCTCTGGGTGCTGCCTTCTTCACCTGGGACTATGGCGTGAAGCACGGCAACATCCAGCTCATCGGCACGGCGAGCTACATCATTCCCATGCTGTCGACGCTGCTGCTGATCGCGGCCGGACGGGCGGAGCCGACGCTCAACCTGCTCATCGCCTGCCTGCTGATCACCGGCGGCGCCGCACTCGCGGCCAAGAACATCATCCTACGGCCGCGCGCCAAGGCACCGACCCCGGCGGAGTAAAGCGCGGTCGTTCTGTCCCCGCGCTTCGCGCCGCCCCCTTCTGGCAGCATCTTGTCGGGGGCCAAGTGACTGGTTTGCTTGAGAGAGAACCTGATCTCCCACAAGTTCAGCGGGACTAGGCCACATCCTTGCGCCGGCGGATCTCGGCGAAAACGTCCTCATCAGGCGCGTTCTCCATGCCAAGGTTCCGGCGGATGTCCGGATCATGCCAGCGCAGGAACGGGTTGGTGGCGAGTTCCTCACCGATCGTCGTGGGGAGCGTCGGCTTGCCCTCCTGCACCAAGGCCTCGATCTTCCGGGCCCGCTCCTGGAGCGCGGGGTTGCCCGGGTCCACCGTCAGCGCGAAACGGGCGTTGGACAGCGTATATTCGTGGCCGCAGTAGACGACCGTCTCCGGCGGGAGAGCAGCCAGCTTCTTCAGCGACTGGTACATGACGGGCGGCGGGCACTCGAACAGCCGGCCGCAGCCAAGCGCAAACAGGGTGTCGGCCGTGAAGACGATGCCCGCATCGGCGAAATAGTAGCTGACATGGCCGGCGGTGTGGCCCGGCGTCTCGAGGACTAGCGCCTCCGAACGGCCCAGCCGCACCGAGTCTCCTTCCCGTACCGAGCGGTCGATACCGGGGATCTTCTCCGCCTCGCGGGCGGGGCCGACGATGCTCAGGCCAAAGCGCGCCTTCAGTGCGAGGTTTGCTTCCACGTGATCGAAATGATGGTGGGTGACAAGAAGCAGCGACGGCGGCTGCCAGCCCGTCTCCTCAATGGCACGCAGGATCGGCCCCTCCTCCGGCGCATCCACGAGGGCCGTAGCCCCCGTCTCACTGTCCCGCAGCAGAACACAGAAATTGTCCGTGCGGCACATGAACTGATGAACTTCGAGCATTGCGCACCCACCTCCTCTTTATTGCACAACAGGCTAGAGCATCCCGAAACGAAACGGAATCACCTTGACGCATTCAACATGATCGGAGGCGGACAAGGCTAGGGTCGAATGCCGCAGGGCCGGCCCATCTTGCGGAAAGCGGAGCCGATGCTTACCGTCCGGGCATGAACGCAGACATCGTTGAATTCCGCTCCTTCTACACAAGCCTGCTGGGAAACCTGGTCGAACGGTCCATCGGTTCGGCGCTTGCCGGAATCTGGAGCAAGCTTCCGGAAGAGAGGCTGGTGGGCCTCGGCTACGCCCTGCCCTGGCTCGAACGGCTGGGGAAGGACGCGGAGCGCGTGTTCGCCTTCATGCCTGCACGGCAGGGGGCGATCCGCTGGCCCTCACATGGACCTTCCCTCTCCGCGCTCGTGCACGAGGACGACCTGCCGCTTCCCGACGCGGCGGTGGACCGCATCCTGATGGTGCATGCGCTGGAACACGCGGAAAACCCGGAGCAGATGCTGCTGGAAGCGTGGCGGGTGCTGGCGCCGGGCGGGCGGCTGGTCATCGTCGTGCCAAACCGCCGCGGCCTGTGGGCCCGATTCGAGCACACGCCGTTCGGCAATGGCCAACCCTATTCGCGCCGGCAGCTCACCGATCTGCTGCGGGAGGCGAATTTCACCCCCACCATCTGGGCCGACAGCCTGCATTTTCCCCCCTCAGAACGCCGGTGGCTGCTCAGGATGCAGCCGCTGCTCGCCAAGGCGGGAAAGCGCATGTGGCCGCTCTTCGCAGGCGTCCTTATTGTCGAGGCGGAGAAGAGGCTTTACCAAGGCGTTCCCGCGACGGCCAAGCGGGCACGGCGGGCACTCATGCCCGTGCTGACGCCGCAGACGGCAACCCAGGGGCTGAAACCGGTGGCCGGACGCACCCCAACCTAGTCTAGCGCCGGAGCAGGAAGATCGCCTGCTGGCCGAAGAAGTTCCAGAACCACCAGGGCATCGAAAAGCCGATCTTGGAGCCATTGGCGTCCAGCGCCGCCGCGCTTTCAACCTTCGCGCCCACTTCATCGCACAGTTCCACGAAGTCGCGGATGGTGCAGAAGTGGATGTTCGGCGTGTCGTACCAGGAGTAAGGCAGCTCCTTTGTCACGGGCATGCGGCCCTTGAGCAGCAACGAGAAGCGCACGCGCCAGTGGCCGAAGTTCGGAAAGGAGACGATGGCCCGCTCGCCGATCCGCAGCAGCTCATCCAGGACATGCCTTGGGTTGCGGGTCGCCTGCAGCGTCTGGGACAGGATGACGTAGTCGAAGCCCTTGTCCGGGTAGTACTGCAGATCGTGGTCGGCATCGCCCTGGATGACCGACAGGCCACGGGCAACGCACTGGTTCACGCCACGCTGGGAAATCTCCAGGCCGCGCCCGTCCACCTGCTTGTCGCGCGCAAGCAATTCCAGAAGCTCGCCATCGCCGCAGCCGATATCGAGGACCCGGGAGCCGGGACTGATCAGGTCGGCGATAACGCGGAAGTCAACGCGGGGTTCAGTGTTCACGCTCATTCGCCGATCCCCATCTGACGGGCTGCCGCATTGATGAAGCCGCGGACGGCCGCGTGGAACTCGGGCTCATCCAGCAGAAAGGCATCGTGACCCTTGTCGGATTCGATCTCAACGAAGGACACGGAGGCGCCGGCGGCGTTCAGAGCGTGGACAACCATGCGGCTTTCCTCGGTCGGGAACAGCCAGTCGCTGGTGAAGGAGACCACACAGAACCGGGTTTTCGTGCCCTTGAACGCATCGGCCAGGCGGCCGTTGTGCTCCGCGGCAAGATCGAAGTAGTCCATCGCGCGGGTGAGATAGAGGTAGGAATTGGCGTCAAACCGGTCCACGAAGGTGAAACCCTGGTGGCGCAGATAGCTCTCGATCTGGAAATCGGCGTCGAAGCCGAAGGTGATCTGGTTGCGGTCCTGCAGATTGCGACCGAACTTGCGGTGGAGGGCCGCCTCCGACAGATAGGTGATATGCGCGCCCATGCGGGCGACGGCAAGGCCCTTGGCCGGGTGGCGTCCCTGCGCAATGTAGTCGCCACCGCACCAATCGGGATCGGCCATGACCGCCTGGCGACCCACTTCGTGGAAGGCGATGTTCTGCGCCGTGTGGCGCGCGCCGGTGGCGATCGGAATTGCGTTGCGCACCCGCTCCGGGAAACTGTGGGCCCATTCCAGCACCTGCATGCCGCCCATCGAGCCGCCAACGACGGCAAGAAGCTGGTCAATGCCGAGGCAATCCACGAGCATGGACTGGGCGCGCACCATGTCGCCGATGGTGATGACGGGAAAGTCGAGGCCATAAGCCTTGCCCGTCGCCGGATTGACCGTCGCCGGGCCGGAGGAGCCCATGCAACCGCCGATGACGTTCGAGCAAATGACGAAGAAGCGGTTGGTGTCGATGGGCTTGCCGGGGCCGACCAGCATCTCCCACCAGCCGGGCTTGCCGGTCACCGGATGGGTGTTCGCCACATGCTGGTCACCGGTGAGCGCGTGGCAGATGAGGATCGCATTCGACCGATCGGCGTTCAGCTCACCCACCGTCTGATAGGCAATCTGAAAAGGGGACAGAATAGCCCCCGACTCCAGCCTCAGCGGCTTGTCTTCACCAAACTTCACCAGCAGACTGGACGGCGAATTCGCTTCGTCGCGTGCGGTTCTTACTCTTGACTGTTCCATACGCTTGCCGTTCGCCGGAAACAAAAAAAACCGGCATTGTTGAAACAATTGCCGGTCACGGAACGCAGATCGGTCCTTTAGCAACTTATTTAACGTGGCTGCAAGCCGACCGGCCAAATCACCACGGAACGTCCTTCCTTTAGAGCCGGAACCCCTTTGCGTCAACGAATTTGATGGGATAAAGCATTGGCGCCGAAGCAATGGATCTGATGATGAATACACTTGACCGTCCGCAACCCCGACCGGGTGTCATGGATATCGCCGCCTACGTGCCAGGCAGGGAAACTGTCGAGGGCGTGGCGAAGGTTTGGAAGCTTTCGTCCAACGAAACGCCGCTTGGGCCCTCCCCCAAGGCGAGGGAGGCCATCGCCGCGGTAACGGACCGTCTGGAGATCTATCCGGACGGCGACGCGCGCAAGCTTCGCGATGCCATCGCGGAAGTACACGGCCTCAACCCGGCCAACATCATCTGCTCGAACGGTTCCGACGAACTGCTCGGACTCCTGGCGCATACCTATCTGCAGCCCGGCGACGAGGGCATCATCACCGAGCACGGCTTCCTGGTCTACAAGATCCAGATCATGGCGGCAGGCGGCGTGCCCGTGGTCGTGAAGGAGAAAAACGAGACGGTGGACGTGGACGCGATCCTTGCGGCCGTGACGGACAAGACCCGGCTCGTCTACCTCGCCAACCCCGCCAACCCGACCGGCACCTACATTCCGGCCGAGGAAGTGCGCCGGCTGCATGCCGGACTGCCGAAGAACGTGCTGCTGGTGATCGATGCCGCCTACGCGGAATACGTCCGCAAGAACGATTACGAGGCGGGCCTCGAGCTGGTATCCTCGTGGGACAACGTGGTGATGACCCGCACGTTCTCGAAGATCCACGGCCTCGCCGCCCTGCGTATCGGCTGGCTTTACGGCCCGGCGCATGTCATCGACGCGCTCAACCGCGTGCGCGGCCCGTTCAATGTCAACGCGCTTGCCATCGAGGCGGGCGCTGCGGCGATGCGCGACCGTGCCCACGTGCAGAACGCGTTGGAGTATAATCTCAAGTGGAAGGACTGGCTGACCGAGGAGCTGACCAAGCTGGGCCTGCGCGTGACGCCGTCCGTCACCAACTTCCTGCTGATCCATTTTCCGGATCAGGACGGCAAGCGGGCGGCGGAGGCGGACGAGTTCCTGTGCTCGCGCGGTTACATCCTGCGCCAGGTTCGCGGCTACGGCTTCCCGAACGCCCTTCGCATGACAATCGGACCGGAAGAAGCAAACCGCGGCGTGGTGGACGCGCTGCGCGAATTCCTGAACAGGTGATTTGTGAGTGAACCCCTCTTCAATAAGGTCGCGCTGATCGGCATCGGCCTTATCGGCTCTTCGCTGGCGCGCGTGATCCGCCGCGAAAACCTGGCAAATACGATCATCGTCAACACCCGCCGCGAGGAAACGCTGAACCGCGCGCGGGAGCTCAACCTTGGCGACGACTATTATTCCAGTGCTGCAGAGGCGGTTCGCGACGCAGATCTCGTCATCGTGTGCGTGCCCGTGGGCGCCTGCGGCCAGGTCGCCGCCGAAATCGCGCCGGCGCTGAAGCCCGGCGCGATCGTCACCGACGTGGGTTCGACCAAGCGTTCGGTCATCCAGCAGATGGCGCCGGTCCTGCCCGATACCATCGAGTTCGTGCCCGGCCATCCCATCGCTGGCACGGAGCATTCGGGCCCGGACGCCGGCTTCGCCGAGCTGTTCCGCAACCGCTGGTGCATCCTCACGCCGATCGGCAGGGCGAGCGACGAGGCGGTGCAGAAACTCAGCCGTTTCTGGGAAGCCTGCGGCTCGCGCGTCGATACCATGGACCCCGACCATCACGACAAGGTTCTGGCGATCGTCTCGCACCTGCCGCACATCATCGCCTACAACATCGTCGGCACGGCGGATGATCTGGAGACAGTCACCCAGTCGGAGGTGATCAAATATTCCGCGTCCGGCTTCCGCGATTTCACGCGACTGGCGGCATCCGACCCGACCATGTGGAGAGACATCTGCCTGCACAACAAGGATGCGATCCTGGAGATGCTGGCGCGGTTCTCGGAGGATCTGTCGGCGCTGCAACGCGCGATCCGCTGGGGCGACGGGGAGACGCTGTTCAACCTGTTCACCCGCACGCGCGCGATCCGGCGATCAATCATCGATGCCGGCCAGGACGTGGCCGCCCCCGACTTCGGGCGCCAGGTCGTGCAGGAGAAAAGCGCGGCACCGGCCGACGCAGAAGGGTAAGACCTTGCCCCCGCCGTCCAACGGATGGGCGGGGTTTCTTCCTCCGGGCGCAGGGCTCATGGCAATGGCCCGGAACGGGACGCGGTTCCCCTTCCCGCCCGGCAAATTCTCAAGCCGCCAGCACCTGCGACACGCGCTCGCGCAGTTCCATCAGTGTGAAGGGTTTGTTGACGACCGCGCGAACCGTGCCGTCCAGCTCCACCGCCCTCTCGCGCTGGTCGGCATAGCCGGTCATCAGCATCAGCCGCAGATGCGGGAAGGCCTTGGCAACGTGGCGGGCCATCTCGATGCCGTCCATCGCGGGCATGCGGATATCGGAAAGCACCAGGTCATAGGCGCCTGCTGCTTCCATGATCTTGTTCAACCCGTCGAGCCCGTCTTCCGCTGTCTCTACCGTAAATCCGGAGGCAATCAGCGCGCGAGCCACGAAGGAGCGTACAGAGATATCGTCTTCGACAACAAGTAACTTAGCCATGAGCGGACCTTCGCACCTACACGTTACGGTTCGCTGAACTGGCAAAGTGAACAAACGGTTGCGCGGTGGACATCCCCCGCCGGAAGCTGCCGTCGCTTCCGCATCCGTGATCCCGGGACGGCGTAATATCCTGATTTCTCTAGATTTTAGCGACCGTTAATGCCGTCCAGATTCCGTTAAGCATCGCCGCGAACAACGCCGACGAACGGTAGCTCGCGGAATGCGTGGGCGACGTCCATACCGTAACCGACCACGAAATAATCCGGGCACTCGAAACCGACGTGATCCGCCTCAATATCCGTCTGGCGACGGCTGCGCTTGTCCAGAAGCACCGCGATCGAGACCGACTTCGCGCCCCGCGAAAGCATCAGGTCGCGGACAAACTTCAACGTCTTGCCGGATTCCAGGATGTCGTCGATGAGCAGAATGTCACGGCCCGCGACATCGTTGTCGATGTCGCGCAGAACCTTGATCTCGCCGCTGGTGGTGCCGGCGCCATAGCTGGAGATCATCATGAACTCGACCTCGGGCGAGATGCCCGCGTCATACATGGCGCGGATCAAGTCAGCGGCGAAGATGAACGAGCCCTTGAGAATGGAAATGACCAGCAGGTTGTCATACTCGCGCTCAGCCACCTGCTTTGCCAGCTCCAGATTGCGCCTGGCGATCATGGAGGCCGAATACAGAACCTCGATATCCTTGCCGCGAACTACAGCCATGTCTCTCCAAAGCCTCCATGAACTTTCTGCACCATACTTATGCGATAATGCGGTGCCACAAAAAGGCAACGGTTTACAAGTCAGCGCGGCATGAACATCGACATTTCTCCCCGGCCCCGGCATCAGCTGGCGCGCCGGATGCAGGCGAAGGCCGCATGGTTCTTTCGGGGACCTGTCCGCCGTGTTAAGCGGACGTTAACCATAAGGGCCGAATGTCCCAACAACGGCTTCAGGCAATTGCTGCAGCCAGAACCGGATTGATGGCGTTTCCGTGATACGTTTCGAGAATGTAGGCCTCAGGTACGGGATGGGCCCGGAGATCCTTCGAGACATCTCCTTCCGCATCCCGGAGCGTTCGTTCCAGTTTCTGACCGGGCCGTCGGGCACCGGCAAGACGACCCTGCTGCGCCTGCTGTTCATGTCGCTCAAGCCGACGCGCGGGCTGATCACCATTTTCGGCAAGGACCGCTCGCGTATCACGCGGGAAGAACTCCCGCTGATTCGCCGCAACATCGGCATGGTGTTCCAGGACTTCCGGTTGCTGGACCACCTCACCACCTACGAGAACGTCGCGCTGCCGCTGCGCGTGCGCGGACGCGACGAATCCACCTATCGCAACGATGTCATCGAGCTCCTGAAATGGGTGGGTCTCGGCGACCGGATGCACGTCTACCCGCAGGTGCTGTCGGGCGGAGAGAAACAGCGCGCGGCCATCGCCCGGGCGTTGGTCGAACAGCCCCGGATCCTGCTGGCGGACGAGCCCACCGGTAACGTGGATCCTCTGCTGGCGCGCCGGCTCCTCCGCCTGTTCATCGAGCTCAACCGCATGGGAACCGCGGTGGTGATCGCCACCCACGACCTGGGCCTGATGGACCAGGTGGACGCGCGACGCATGGTCCTGTCCGAGGGAAGGCTGGAAATCTATGACTAGCTCGGTCCGCCGCACGGGATTCCTCAGCCAAATCCGCATCATCGGCGGCGGGCTCGCCGGTCGCGCCGCGCGGCAGTTCGGCCGCACGCAAAGCCCGATCGTGCCGCGCGACAACGTGGCATCGCGCGCAATGGTGCTGGTCATCGCCATCATGACCTTTCTTTCATGCCTGACGCTCGGGGCCGTCACGCTGGTGCGCGACACAGCCACGACCTGGCAGACGCAGATCTCGCGAGAGGCTACCATCCAGATCAAGCCGGGTGACGATTTCGACATGGAGGAGGCTCTGGCGAAAGCCCAGCGGGTCGCCTCGACCTATGCGGGCGTGCGTTCGGCCACGATCGTTGACCTGGCGGCAACGGTACGCCTGCTGGAGCCGTGGCTCGGATCGGGACTGGACCTTGAAACGCTGCCCGTGCCGCGCCTCGTCATCGTGACGATCGACCCGACCTCGCCGCCGGACTTCGAGTCCATGCGCGAGGAACTGAAGCAGACGGTGCCCCAAGCGATCCTCGACGATCACCGGACCTGGGTGGACCGGCTGGTGGCCATGGCCAACACGACCGTCACCATCGGCGTGGCAGTCCTCGCTCTCACGCTGTCGGCGACCGCGCTTACCGTCATTTTCGCCACGCGCGGGGCCATGGCAGGCAATCTCCATGTCATCGAGGTGCTTCATTTCGTAGGGGCGCAAGCGCCGTTCATCGCGCGGGAATTCAGGCGCCATTTCCTCGTCTCGGGCCTGCGGGGCGCCATCGGCGGAGGCATCGCCGCAGTCATCGTGTTCGTAGCTTTTTCCTGGTGGTCCTCCCGCAACCTCGGAACGCCGGAAGGCGACCAGGCCTCGGCCCTGTTCGGGAACTTCTCCATCGGCGCGTCCGGTTATGCCGGGGTGGCGATCATCGTCGTGCTTATCGCCATCCTTGCCGCGGTTACATCGCATTTTACGGTTATAACCTATCTGCGGCGGATCGAGGCTTAACCGGGTCGAAAGCTCACATGGCAAATCAGCGTGTAACGATTTTTGTCGCAGGGGCCGTTGCCGCTTATCCCTCCGCTAGAATTTTGAGTTAGAAATATCATCATGGTTCAGATGGCACATGTTCGGGTAGACGAAAGATCGCGAGCCTGGCTCCGCGCGCGGTCCCTTTGCCGTCTCGGCACTGCCATCTGCGGTCTGGCCATCTTCGCCTTTCTGACCGGATTCCTCGTGTTCGTCGATCACGTCGCCAGCCTCGAAACCCCCGCGGAAGTCCCGGATGCGGACGGCATCGTGGTGCTGACCGGCGGCACATCCCGCATCGATGCGGGCCTCAGTCTGCTCAAGGCGGGAAAGGCCAAGCGGCTTCTCATCAGCGGCGTACACCCGGCCGCAGGGGTCAACGATCTCAGCAGGGTCACCGGCGGAGACACCTCGCTGTTCAACTGCTGCGTGGACATCGACCGCGTCGCGCTCAATACAATCGGCAATGCCGAGGAGAGCGCCAAGTGGGCGAACGCCAACACGTTCCGCAGCATCATCGTGGTAACGAACAACTACCACATGCCGCGCAGCCTGCTCGAAATGCGCCGTATCCTGCCTAACGCGGAACTCAAGGCATATCCCGTGGTGAACACGCCTCTGACCGGCACCGCGTGGATCAGGGATGCGGACGCTTTCCGCGTTCTGACGACGGAATACGTGAAGTACGTCGCCGCATTGGTGCGGACGGCCCTGCCGGAACAGGCCACGCACTCCTACAAGCTTTTTGCAGCGGAAGCCCGCGGGCACTCCTGATACCGGCTGCAACGGCCAGCCGCCCTCGCCGGCATGCTGGCCATCACTCGATCATTCGCCCAAGGGCGGTGTCCGCCCCATCCTCTTCAGCATCCAACCACATCTCGGAGAGCCGGTTTCTTGACGAAACCGGAACTTTTTGCACACTGCATTAACTGGCTAAGTATCAGCATGGCCGGTGCGGAGGGGGACATGGAGCGGCACACCGTCGATTTGTCGGGTTATCCCGACCTCGTCGTCATTTATCTCGGAATGCGGGTGAATTCGTTGCGGGGGCTGCCCACGCTCCTCAGCTTCCGGTCCAAGATCCAGGCCGTCATCGACAAACCGCCGCCCGGCCTGCTGGCCAACGACTGGATCATCTACTCCCTCTTCCCGCTCCACATGGGCATGCGCCAGTACTGGAAGGATTTCGAAAGCCTCGAGACCTGGGCACGCTCGGGCGCGCACCGGGAGTGGTGCAGACCTATGTCAAGGACACGCGCGGCACCGGCTTCTGGCACGAGGCCTATTTCATGGGTGGCGGCATGGAAACCGTCGCGGTCAACATGCCGCAGCGCCTTGGCTTCAGGAAATTCGCGCCCGAACATCAGGCGCGCGGCAGCATGTTCTCCGCGCGCACGCGCGCACGGCGGGAAGGCACGGCGCAGGTGGATGCGCCGGTCACGGAACACGAGCTTTACGGAAACTCATGAGGGGCAGCGTGCTTAACAGACTTCCTGGCAGGATCTCGCTTGCCGTGCTGCTTGCGGCCGGTTTCTCATCGGTCGCATTGGCCGGCACGGTCACGGTGACGGTAACGGGCGTTCGCAACAATCAGGGCGTGGTGCGGTGCGGGCTTTATTCCAGTCCGGATGGCTTCCGCGTGCCGGGAAAGGAAACCAGGCAGGCGATCGGACAGATCTCGCAGGGCCGGTCACAGTGTTCCTTCGGCGACGTACCGCCCGGAACCTATGCCGTCGCGCTGTTCCATGCGGAGCACAACGAGACAGCATTGCAGACCGGTCTCTTCGGCCGTCCCAAGCAGGGCGTGGGCTTCTCGAACAATCCGTCCATCAGCTTCGGTCCGCCGAGCTTCAAGGACGCGGCCTTTACGGTGGGCTCCAAGCCGGTGAACCTGCAGATCCAGATGAAGTACTAGCCACGGCTCCAAGGCAGTGGAGACCGGTTTCCCGCCCGGAACCGCGAAAGCAAACTGCCAGGGCTGGCAGACGAGCTCCACCGGGCTCTCATCCGCGCTCGCTGCGGCTGGAGAGAATGCCGCGTGGCCGCACATGCGCTGTGCGGTCCTGTCGCTTTTCGCACGAGACGGGCTTGCGAATTCCGGATGATGGGGTAACCAGCAGGAGGTGATAGCCGGAGTTCGACACACGCATGCTCTTCCTTCGCTCGCTGCTCTTCAACACCGCATTCTACCTGAACATGATCGTCCACATGATCGTCCTGCTGCCCTATTTTCTGCTGCCGCGGAAAATGGCGTGGACGATCATCAAGAACTGGTCGCGTTCAAGCGTGTGGCTGCACAGGGTGCTCGCCGGAACGAAGTTCGAGATCACCGGCGTCGAGAACATTCCTCCCGGCCCCTGCATCATCGCGCCGAAGCACCAGTCGTTCTGGGATACGTTCGCCTTCCTCCCCCACATCGAAGATCCGCTCTACATCCTGAAACGGGAACTGATGCTGATCCCGCTGTTCGGCTGGTACCTCAAGAAGATGGGGATGATCGCCATCGACCGCGGCTCGGGTTCCAAGGCGCTGCGCCAGGCGGTTACACAGGGCCGCGAAAAGATGAAGGAGGGCCGCCAGCTGATCATCTATCCCGAAGGCACGCGCCGTCCGCCAGGGGCGGAGCCGGTCTACAAGTACGGCATCATCGAGCTTTACTCGCAGCTCAACGTGCCGGTCGTGCCGATCGCACACGTGGCGGGCCTCTACTGGCCCCGCCGCAAATTCATGCGCTTCCCCGGCATGCTGAAGGCGCGCGTGCTGCCGCCCATCCCGCCCGGCCTCTCGAAAGAAGAATTCCGTGAGCGGCTCATCCGGGACACGGAAACGGCATGCGACGAGCTACTTGTCGAGGCAGCAACAGGTGCCAACCCTCCACCGCTCCCCGAAACGGCGCGCGCCCGCCTTGCCGAGCTCGGGGTAAACGTGCCGGCACAAACGAACTGAGGGAGCCAGAACCGGAGTGTACCCGTCAGGGCCTGCCGTCAGACAGGGACGGGCACGGGGCCACGCTCCGGCTCACGCTTGAGGCGGGCGGCTACCTCCTCCAGCCAGTGGTCTCGGATGCCGAGGGCGCGAAGGTGCTCCACCGTGTTGAAGACATAGTCCTCATTCGGTCCCGCCTGCCCGACCGCTCCCGAAATGAAAGCCGCGGCCTGATCCGCATGGAGAGCCCCGGCGTATTGCGGATGGGTTCGGTCCACGACATAGGCGACCGCGTCCACCGTCGCTCCCCCTGCCAGAATGACGGGAAGATAGCGTTCCCTGTAGACATTGGTGACGAGCTCACGCTCGCGCAGATAGGCGATCACTTCCTCGCGGGCCTCACCAGCCACGCGGAAGGCCATTCCCACGCATGAGCCACCCCGGTCCAGTCCCAGCACAAGGCCGGGACGGGTTGGCGTTCCGCGGTGGACGTGTGAATATATGCACAGTGCCCTTCTGTAGCCGTAAACGCGTGCCTTCTGGGCTTCCAGATGGGCAAATCCCGGCCGCCACATCAGAGAGCCATAGCCAAAGACCCAAAAATCGTTCATTGCGTTCTTACTCTTGCTGCCAGGAAAGCCAGCGATTCGCCTAGCGAGGGGACACTCATGCCGTCAAGCCCTGCACAAGGACCAAACTACACCCGACGAGCCCTTTGGCTGTCCGGAGTGATCGTCGTCGCTGGGCTGATTTACACCGGAATATGGTATTATTTGGCTGGCGAGCTCAACGAGCGGGTGGCTGCCGCCCTCTTGCACGCGAACCAGAATGGCGTGCGCGCAAACTGCGAAGAACCGGAGATCCACGGCTATCCGTTCCGACTTGGCGTCCGCTGCCGCAGCGTCTTCTATGAGGACGTGAAGGAAGGCGTATCCTTTCGGGCGGAGGCGGCTGAAACCGCCGCCAACATTTATAACCCGCAGCATGTCGTCGTGAAGGTCGAAAGTCCCGTGACGCTGATGTTGCCATTCCTGCCGCAGCTGAACCTGCGGTGGAAGGAGCTTGGTCTCAGTGCGCAGCTCGATCGGCCACTGCCGTCGCGCGTGTCGATCGCCGGCTCGAACATCCAGCTGTTCCCCGATGACGCCGAGGATGGGCCCGTCGCGCAGATGAGCGCGGGGGAGCTGCATGCACGGCAGGTGGAGCAGGATCTCGAACTCGCCACCACTTTTCATGACCTGGTCATCACCGACGGGGTCGCTCCCAACATCCCAGCACTCGAAGGCCGGGCTATGGTGCTCGTCAACGACGGCGTGAGCATGCTCGAGAACCGGAACCTCGACCTGCGCGGTCACAAGGGTCAGATCGAGGAGATGGTAATCGGTGTGGTCGGGAAAAAGGCCGCCATCTCCCTGAGCGGACCGATGGAGGTGGACCGGGACGGGTATCTCACCGGACAGCTCAGGATCAAGGTGGACGACCCGGTCGGCACCGCCAGGATTCTGGCCGATGTCTTTCCCTCGGCGGCCGATCCCATCCGGTCTGCCACCGGAATGCTGACCGCATTGGGCAACGCGACGGTGGAATTGAGGATCGTCCGGGGCAACGTCTTCCTGGGCTTCATTCCCCTCGGCACGATCCCGCCGATCTGACGCGCGGCCTTCCGACGTGTCGGCGGCGCTCCGAACACACGGAAGCCCATGGCTTGCGTGATACACCTGCCAGTAGCCGGAAAGCCTGAAGGCGCTCACGTCAGCGCATGTCGAGAAGACGTTCGAGGTATTCGCGCTCCAACTGAGGCGTGAGGGCATCTCCTAGACGGCGGCGGATGGCGTCGAGGATGCGCCGGGCCTGCTGCGTGTCGATCTCGTCCGGAATCTCCACATCGCTGCCGAAGTCCGGTCCGGTGGTAGCGCGCGGACGGCCAAGCGGATCCCTCTCGACACGGCCTGCACGCTGACCCTGCTGTCCGGGCTGGTTGCCTTGCTGGCCCTCCATTGCCTGCTGCATCTGCTGCATCATGTCCTGCGCTCCGCGGCGCAAGGCTTCCAGAGCGCGGCCCTGTTCGCCGGTAGCCCGCTCACCCTCGCCCTCGCCAAGCGCGCCCTCGGCTTCGCCCATGGCCTCACCAGCCTCGCCGAAGCCCTCGCCCGGCTGGATGCCGAGATCACGCAGCGCCTCGGTAAGGTCCTGCAGCTGGTCGCGCAGCTGGCCCTGCCGCTGCTGGAGTTGACGCAGCGCCTCGGCCAGTTCCTCGGCCGTCATGCCCTGACCCTGCTGACCACCTTCGCCCTGCTGACCCTGCTGACCCTGCTGGCCCTGTTGACCTTGCCGCCCCCGCTGGCCCTGCTGGCCGCGCTGGCCCTGTTGACCTTGCTGACCTTGCTGACCCTGCTGTTCACGGTTCATGCGGAAGGTTTCGTTCAACAGTTCCTGCTGCTGGCGCATGATCTCGCCTAGCTGGTCCATCTGCTGGCGCATCTGTGACTGCATGGAGTCATCCTGGCCCTGCTGCGGACGGCCAGCCTGCAGGTTGTTCATAAGGTTCTGGAGCTGGGACAGCAGTTCCTGCGCCTGCTCGCGCGCGCCGGACCGGGCCAGATCCTCCAGCTGATCCAGAAGGCGTTCCAGATCCATCTGGTCCATCATCTGGCCTTCCGGGATCTCGGCCAGACTGTCCTGGTTCTGAAGGGCGCGCTCGGCAAACTCGCGCAGGAAGTCGCGCATGGCCGCGCGCAGTTCATCCATGAGGCGCTGCAGTTCCTCGTCGGTGGCGCCGTTCTCCAGCGCCTGCCGCAGCGCTTCCTGGGCATCGCGAAGACGCCGCTCCGCGGCCGTCAGATCGCCATCCTCGATGATGAGCGCGATCTCCCAGAGGTCGTCGACGACGCCGCGGAGAGCGTCGTCGGTGCGGGCGATGTCCAGGCGGGAGCGGATCGACGAGATCAGAAGGAAATGCGCGGGGTTGGCGATCATCTCGTCCGCCCACAGCAGCACCGCGTCCATCATCGCCTTCACGCGCGGCTTCCTGTTGGCGTCGAGGGCCAGAACCTGACGCTGTTCCACCAGCGCGCGGGCGAGACTGTTGGTGAACGGACGTTCGGGGAGCGTGAACCTCTTCGTCTCGCTTTCGGCCACCTGTTCGGCAGCGTCCGTGGCGAAGAGGGTCAGGTCCACGTCCCTGCCTGCCCACGGGTGTTGGGTCAGATCCTTGGAGGTCTTCGCGACATTGTCCTTGCTCGAGCGGCGCGGCAGCGGAAGCGGCACTTCCGGCGCCCCATAGAGGGGGCGGACATTCGGATCTTCATCGGCCAGCCTGAAACGGGCCTCCGCCTTCGTCACCCCGTAATCGTCCTCGACGAAATAGGAAAGCTCCAATGCGCCGTTGGCCGCGCGCCGGGGCTCACCCTCAAAGCGGATCACCGGCGGGCGGTCCTCAATAGTGCGGAAACTCCAGGAAAACAGGGTCCGGGAGCCGTCGGAGAGTTCAACCACGCTGTCGCCATCAATCACATGGGCGAATTGGACAACGCCGTTTTCCTCTCCAGATTCGACTCCGACGGACTGACCGTCCGCGGATTTCGTGACCGTCAGAGCCTCGCCCCCCGATCCATTGCTGATGCGGACCGAAAAGGTGCTGTTTTCTGGAACCAGAAACTCGGTCTTCTCGCGATTCGCGTCGGCCGTCAGGAATATGGGAGGCCGGCCTGTGTAGGGCGGAGGCGTCACCCAGGCGTCAATTCTCGCCGCGACATGAGCAGAGGTGGAGACCGGGGCGCGGAAAGCATCCAGCACGCTGCCGCTCTGTGGTCCCGTCGCGTAGGCGGCGGCGACGACGAAGAGCAGCGCGGCAGCAGCCCGAAGAGCATAGGGATCCCGCTCCGGAATGTCGGTACGCGGAAGGTCACCCTGCAGACGCGACAGCCTTTCGGCCATCCGCTTCTGGTGCTCGAGCCACAGGGCGCGGGCGAACGGATCGTCGGCCGCAGCGGCGAGACGATCGGTCTGGGTCAGCAGCGGCGCATGCTCGAGCCGGTTTGCGGTTTCGATGCGGCGGTCCACATCGGGGGACGAAGGCAGGCGAAACTTGCGGAAGGGCACGAGCGAGGCCAGAAGGCCCAGCGCCAGCACGCCCAACAAGGCAAACCGGCCCCAATCGGGCAGCAGGCGGAACACGCCCAGCCAGGACAGGCTCAGGAACAGGCTGATGATGACGGCAATCGGCAGAAACAGCGGCCACAGCCGCTCGACGGCAATGACGGTCCATACCACCGCGCGCGTGCGCGAAAGCCTTGCCCCAAGGCCGCGCATGCGAGCGTCTGAGATATGGAAATCCTGCATATGCGTTCGCCTTCCAGAGGGGCGAAACCCTTCCACCCTCCTCTTTAAGATAACACTAATAGAGGCGAAGACGAGGCGTAAGCCCCACAACGGGCCGAAATGACATCACGAACATGTCATGGAGGCAAACAATCTGCCGAAATCATCTCCCCGCGTCGGTTCGCGCCCACAAGATACAGACGGAACCCCGGGGTCGCGCCAATAGGAAGCGAAGTGGGAGGCCCTTGCGCCGCCGCGGAGGTTCAGCCAGCCGGGCCTCCACCGGCAGCGTCGCCAACAGCCCGACGTCAGGCCAGGACGTCCGCCCACTCCGGATGCCGGCGGAAGGCAACAACGACATAGGGGCAGATCGGCCTGATCTTGAAGCCCTGCCTGCGGGCGTCCTCCACCACGCGGAGCACCAGCTGGGCCGCAATGCCCTTGTTGCGCCACTCCTGGGGAACAAAGGTATGGTTCACCCTGATCTCATGGGGAACTTCCCTCGTGAAGGTCAGCTCGGCCTCGAGGCCATCGCGACGGTAAACGTAGCGTCCCGCGCTGGCTCCACGCTCCTCAAGCTCAATTTCAATCGGCTCGTTCTCACGCATCAACCTTCATCCTGTATCTTGCGAGGAAACTTCTCGCCGACGCCACCTCTTCGGAACGAAGCTCGTGTCCTCCGGCATGCCAGAACACCTCGACGGACGCGGCAACCCTTACCAGGTTCGTCACAAGGGAGGAGGTCATCTCAACAGGACAGATAGGGTCATTCTGACCCGCGGTCACGAGGATTTTCGTCTTGATGTTCTCGCGCGGGCGGAATGGAACCAGCGGATGCATGAGAACGGCTGCATCGAACAGGTCCGGCTCCGCGAAGATAACCGAGGCGAGGATGTTGGCGCCATTGGAGTAGCCCACCCCGATCACCGCGGGCGGATCGAGAACATCGATATGGGCTTTCAGGAAAGCCGTCATCTTGCCGGTGGCCCGGGCCAGATCGTCCATGTCGTAACGCCCTTCACCCGTGCGCCTGAAGAAGCGGGCAGCACCGTGCTCGCTCACGTCACCGCGCGGTGACAGAAGCTCGGCGTCGGGCAGAATCTTGTCCGCCAGCGGCACAAGCTGGTGCTCGTCACCCCCCGTTCCATGGAAAAGAACCAGGAGTGGAGCATCATCCGGGGCTGATTTGTGAAAATACGCATAGGAACTGATCGACGGCATCTTACGACCTCAAAAGAACAGAATTTGCAAACCCGTGATGACTATTCCAGCATGGCGGCGGCAATTCTTCATCCAGACTTTTCGCAAGACCGGATACTTTCAACAATAAGCAAAAACAATACACCCGAAATCACTCCAAGAATAGATTTATTGCAAACGATGACCCTTCATCACCTTCCCCATCGTGGAGAGAGCCTTGGGTTCCCCAATGAAAAAGCCCCGGGTTTCCCCGGGGCCAAGGAACGTCAGACATTCAATCGGACAGTTACTGCACGTTCAGCAGCATCCGATCGCGCTCGTTAGCGTAGGACGCTTCGTCATACTCGGGCTGAGCTTCCAGCTGATCCTTGGTGAACTGCGTGTAGAGGTAGCGATCGCCATCCTCATCGGCCAGGAACTTCAGGTTTTCCATCGAGACGGCAACGGACTTCTCGCCGATGCCAAGGAAACCGCCCACGTCCACGATGACGGCGTCGACATTGCCTTCGCCCGAAAGGATCACATCGTTGATCTCGCCGATGTTCTCGTCATTCATGCCGTAGACCGTGGTGCCGATCAGCGTATCGGCGGAGATCTGGTCCTCCGGAACTTCACTCAAGGTCGAACGATCGACGGCCGTAACCCGTGCATCATCGGAATTCGACGTTGCAGAAGTCGTGGTTGGATCGGTCGAAGGCGCAACCGCCACAGCCGGCGGTGCATCGGACGCCGCCGGAGCGTCGGCAGCAGACGGCGTGTCGCTCATTGCGGTGTTGGTGTCGGCTTCGGCTGCAGGCCGGTCGGTCGTGTCAGAGGCCGTGGTATCGAGGTCCGACTTGGTCACGGGCGTCGTCTTTCCGACCTGAGCGTCGGCAGGCATCGGCTTGAAGGCCGAGCGATCGAAGGCTTCCTGTGTCTCCAGGGCTTCCTTGGTGGTCGGCACAACCACGCGGACGGTGCCATCCGACTGCTCATCCCATTCCACCAGATCGTATTCGAGGGCCACGTCCTTCTGACCAATCCCGAGGAACCCGCCTACGCCAACCACAACGGCATCCACATTGCCCTGTTCGCCAATAACAAGATCGACAACCTCGCCAATGTTCTCGGCATCATCGCCCGTGCTGTTATAGACATTTTGCCCCATCAGATTGGTCGCGAGGTGGCCGTCCGCATGGACAACCATGGGCCGTTCGGTCCCGGTCGCAGCGGGGGCATCGCCTACCGGCGGGGTCGTTGTTTGCGCCAGTGCGCCACCGGCCAGAAATGCGGTGATCGCGGTGGTCGCCAAGAGCTTGCGAATCATGTTAGTATCTCCATGTGCAGTTGATCTGTACATGGCCGCACATCCCTTGGATCCTGACAGAGACATTCGGTGTGCGGCCACCTCACGCCTAACGCGCCGTATCCGGATGGGTTCCGGCAATCATTGACATTGGCGATAACAATGCGCGCTTTGCCAAGCGCGGTGCCACGCACCAGCGCAATGAAGAGGCCGGTCCGCTTTCGCGTCCGGCCTCTCGATATCAGGTCCGTGTGGAAATGAGGATCGTACGAGGCGATCAGTTCTGCCCGGCGGGTGGAAGCGCGGATGGATCCTGCGGCGCCGTCTCGCCAACGGAGGGGCCGCCGGCGTCGATCTCCCGGCTCTCATCCTGAATGCCCTCGCCGTAGAACTCCACCAGAGCCCAAACGACGGCGGCCAGGACCAGGCCACCTATGAGGACCCAGAGGACCGGAACCCCCTTGCGGCCCTGTCGTGCCTGCCGGGCCGGGAATTCCCGTCCGCCAGGAGGCTCGGCATTCCGGGCATCACGCCTCGTGCGATCTTCATCCATCTTTCCTGCTCCGCTGCTCGAACTGGCGATATGCCGCGTAACCAGCAATTGCCGCCAGGATAAGTGTGGCTGCGCCCACCCCTGCCCCGGTGACCTTCTTATTCTTGCCCAGCAGAGCCGGGATCACCGCCATCGCGGAAGCGGTGGCGGCGAGAGACGCATTTTCCATGCGCCGGCGTTCCAGTTCCCGCCGATATTGCCGCAGGTACATCTGATGAACAGCGAGGATGATTGCCACGATGACAGCAAAGGCGACGGCAAATCCCACAGCCGCTTCGATTGCGCCCCATCGCAGCGCCGCGGCGATATACAGCGCGATGAACAGAAACAGCACGGCCATGAGGGCCGCCAAGCCTGCAAGGGCATAGGCGATCACGCTCATGCGCAGGCGCTGCTTGAGACTGGATGCCTCGCCCGCCAGGAGGAGCGACAGTAGCTGAGCCACCACGCAGGCTCCTTACCGGTGAGCGATCAGGGCGAACAGATAGCCTATCGCAGCCGCCACCGCGATCGACGTCAGCGGCTTCTCGCGGACCAGACCCACCAGCTCATCCTGAAAATCTTCCGCGGTTCCCCGCAGCTGTTCTGCGCCTTCCTTCGCGGCGCGCTGGGCCGCGTTCACCGAGCGGTTGCTTATCCGGCGAAGATGATCCGAGAGCTGCGACACGTCCTCCCGAAGCTGCCGGATCTCCTCTTCGAGGGTGCGTTCCGCACCCTGTGCTTCTGCTGAACGGTCCTGATCGTCTGTCGCCTTCGCGCCTGATGTAGCCATGGCCGGTCTCCCTAAAGTTGTCCTTGTGAACGTCCATGCCAGCCTGCAGTTCCCGACTTTCGCCGAAAAACAGATTTGCCGGCACAAGATGTGCCGGCTACAGGTATAAACCCATAAGTATCAGGCGGAAATGGTGGTCGTTATCTGCAGGGAAACCGCATCGGGACCGAAATCCCCCTCCCCCTTGATGCCGAGAATTTCCTGCAGACGGTTGCGGGCGCGGCTCACGCGGCTCTTGATGGTGCCCACGGCACAACCGCAGATCTCCGCAGCCTCTTCGTAGGAAAAGCCCGAGGCGCCGATGAGAATGATCGCCTCGCGCTGGTCTTCCGGCAAAAGCTCCAGGGCCTTCCGAAAGTCGTTGAGATCCGACGAACCGTCCTGTGCCGGATGGACCGACAGACGGGCAGTGATCACGCCGTCGCTGTCCTCCACCTCGCGCCGCTTCTTGCGCATCTGCGAGTAGAACTCGTTGCGCAAGATCGTGAACAGCCAGGCCTTCAGGTTCGTGCCCGACTGGAAACTGTCCTGCTTGTCCCAGGCCTTGACCAGAGTCTCCTGGACCAGATCGTCGGCTCGATCCGAATTCTTGGCCAGAGACACTGCGAATGCGCGCAGGGTGGGAACCGCGGCGAGCAACCCGTCACGGAAACTCTGGGGCTCGGTCATACCCTTACTCCTCGTTCACCGTTTCGCGCTTCTCAAGCTGTTCCAGTTCCTGCAGCAACTTGCTGAAACGTTCGGGGATTTCGGGCGTCAGAAGTTCGTCGTAATACTGCTTGAGCTTCCGTCCGATCTCGGAATTGGTCCCCAAGGGGTCGATGACACGATCATCCCGCCCAAGTCCCCGGTTTTTCCACGGTTTCTTGTAGTTCATACCGCTCACAATCGCTCTCGCCCTCGATGCTGTAAATTAAAATCCAGCACGTTCCGAAAAATTTGAACGTTAACGAGCTTCACCAAAGATTGTTCCAGCTTGCGGAACTTTTTTTTCAGTTCCACGTTTGGGGTATTCGCGCGCGGATAATTCTGCCGCATAACTTTCGATGGAGATGGAACCAGCATGAGTTTGTCAGCGAGAATTGCCCCGCATCTGCCCTATCTCCGCAGATTCTCCAGGGCCGTCTCCGGCTCCCAGACCAGTGGCGATGCGCTCGTCGCAGCCACGCTTGAGGCACTGATCGCCGATACTTCAATTTTTCCCGACCTGCCCGACGACCGGATCGCTCTTTTCCGGCTCTTTACGAAACTGTTTGGAACATTTGATGTTCGCGTTCCCACGATCCATCCCACGACCGCCTGGGAGCAGCGAACGGCCGCCAATCTGTCGTCCCTTGCCCCCGAGCCGCGGCAAGCCTTCCTGCTGGTGGCCGTCGAGGGCTTCAGCATCGAGGAAACAGCCCAGGTGCTGGACGTGAGCACGGAACGCGTTCACCAACTCCTGCAGGAAGCCAGCGACGAAATCTCCCGACAGGTCGCCACCGACATAATGATCGTCGAGGATGAGCCGCTGATCGCGCTCGACATCCAGACGATGGTCGAGGGGCTCGGCCATCGCGTGGTTGGCATCGCCCGCACGCACACCGAGGCCACGGCACTGTTCGAACGAACGAAGCCGTCCATGGTCCTTGCGGACATCCAGCTTGCCGATGGCAGCTCCGGGATCGACGCCGTCAACGAGATCCTCGTCACGACTCCGGTTCCGGTCATCTTCATCACTGCCTTCCCCGAGCGGCTGCTGACGGGCGAGCGGCCAGAACCAGCATTCCTGGTGACGAAACCGTTCAATCCCGACATGGTGAAAGCCCTCATCAGCCAGGCGCTGTTCTTCGACCACCAGGCCCGCGCGGCCGCCGCCTGATCGATCCGGATTCTTCTGGATCCTTTGCACACACCCCCATGCCGAGCCAGTCAACGCATGGGGGTGTCACGCATGGACGTGGGGCATCGTTCACGCGCAGAAGCCAGGTCATTCTCTCCGGTACAACACTCCCACCAAATCCGTTCACGGAACGAACTCTCGAACAGAAACGTTGCCTTCCATCATCATCATGGAGGCAAACATGCTCTATTGGGTTCTGGTGTTTCTCGTCGTGGCGCTGGTGGCCGGCGCCCTCGGCTTTGGCGGGCTTGCCGGCGCATCGGCAGGTATCGCACAGATACTGTTCTACATTTTCCTCGTGCTGCTCGTGGTATCCCTGCTTTTCGGCTTCTTCCGCCGCGCGGGGTAACGAACAGCGTTCGGAGGACGGCCTGCGGTCCGTTTCCGTGGAGGGCTCCGGATTCACGGACTGCCGCAGGCCACCTCCCGGCAATCCGATTGCCGTTCTAACAACCAGATTACCATCGAAATGCACTCGCCGGCGGGCACATGCCGGCTTCGCGCTGCGTGAGCCCGGGCGGCTCAGGCAGCCGCCACCTGAAGGGCTCCCGGTCCCGGCACCGCGCCCACCGGGCACTTGCCGAGAATGATCATGCCCAGCACCTCATCCTCGGTGACATCGCTTGTCCGGGCGGTTCCCACCACCTGACCGTTCTTCATCACGACGATACGGTCTGCGAGATCGAACACATCGTGGATATCGTGGCTGATGAGGAAGATTCCCAGCCCTTCGCTCTTCAGCTGTCGCACCAGCTCGGAGACCTGCGCCGTCTCCTGCGGTCCGAGCGCAGCGGTCGGCTCGTCCATGATGAGGATGCGAGCATCGAAGAGAATCGCGCGGGCGATCGCCACCGACTGCCGCTGGCCGCCCGAGAGGCTGCTCACCGGTTCCTTGAACCGCTGGAAGCGAGGGTTCAGGCGCCCCATCACCTTGCGGGTAGCGGCTTCCATCGCCACATCGTCAAGCGTGCCCCAGCGCGTCAGTATCTCGCGGCCGAGGAAGAGGTTGGCGGCGGCGTCGACATTGTCCGCCAGCGCCAGCGTCTGGTAGATGGTTTCGATGCCGTATCTCTTCGCGTCGCGCGGATTGTTGATGTGCGCTTCCTCGCCGTTCACGAAGATTGTGCCCGAGTCCCGCTTGTAGGCGCCCGAGAGAATCTTGATGAGCGTCGACTTGCCGGCACCGTTGTGTCCGACCAGGGCCACCACTTCGCCCGGGTAAAGGTCGATCGACACGTTGCTGACCGCATGAATGCCGCCGAACGAGATCGAAATGTTCCGCATTTCAACCAGCGGAACGGTTCCGGCCCCGGCTTCAGGCGTCGCGCCATGACGTTTCATGTCCACCATTCCTGTCATCCCTTCACGCGCTTGCGGTACATGGTGTCGAGCCAGACGGCTATCACCAGGACGATGCCGACCACGATGTTCTGCAAGGGCGTATCGACACCGAGCAGGATCATGCCCGTGGCGATTGACTGCATGAGCACCGCGCCGATCATGGCACCGGCAATCGTGCCCACGCCGCCGCTGAGCGACGTGCCACCGATCACCGCCGCCGCAATCACCAGCAGCTCGTCGAGGGTGCCCATCGCATTGGTCGCAGCATTGAGACGGGCGCTCGAGACCGCCGCCGAAATGGCCGCCAGAATACCCATCAGGATGAAGATCTTCATGATGATCCAGCGGGTGTTGATGCCGGCAAGCTCAGCCGCCTCGGGATTGCCACCGATGGCGAAGACATAGCGGCCAAAGCGCGTGCGCCGCGCAAGGAACGTGACCACGACGCCGACGCCGATGGCCATCAGCACCGGGATGGCGATGCCATGCGAAATAAACAGACCGCCATCGGGAATGGGTATGCCGTGCTCCTCCGCGTAGCGGCGGGCAATGGCCGGAGGTAGCGGGTAGGCGTTCACCACGGCAACGGCACCGAGGATCAGCGCCGAACCGATTGCGCCCAGAAGAACCTCAGCCCAGAGCGGGCGAAGCGGGAAATTGAAACGCCGGCGCTGCCTGCGCCCGTTGAGAAGAAGAAGAACGAGAGCCACGCAGGCCAGCACACCGACGATCCAGCTCCAGGTTGCGCCGATTGCGCCATTGGCCCCACCACCCATCAGACGGAAGGTGGAGTCGAGCGGAGCAACCGTGCGTCCGCTGGTGACCCACCAAGCGGCACCGCGCCAAACCAGAAGACCGCCCAGCGTGACGATGAAGGCGGGAACGCCGAGATGGGCGATCACATAGCCATGCAGTGCCCCGATCAGCGCTCCGACACCCAGACCGGCCGCGAGCGTCACGATCCAGGTCGCGGGATGATCGAACCCCCAAAGCGACGGAAGCAGTTCCGCCTGCGTGACCCCCATGATCATGCCGACGAAGCCTAGAACCGAGCCGACGGACAGATCAATATTGCGCGTGACGATGATCAGCACCATGCCGGCTGACATGATCGCGACGGACGCGGACTGAACCGACAGGTTCCACAGATTGCGCGGCGTCAGAAACAGTCCGCCGGAGAGTATATGAAACCCGAGCCAGATGATCGCCATGGCAAAAAGCATGCCCAGCATCCTGACATCGAGTTCCGTCGCTTTCAAAAAACGGGAAACGATTCCGCCTTGTGCGGCGGCTGCGCGATCCTGCGCAGCGGCAAGGTCGGCCATCTACACCTCCAGTCTTTCCGCAGAGCGGATTGCTGCGCTCATGCGGATGAAGCCGCGGGCGAAACTCCTCCCGCGGCATCCCAATGCCCCCACTTCAAGCGGTTAGCCGCAAACCTCCACGGTGCCGGCCTTCACGCCCTGACAGACGACGTCCTTGGAGACCCAGCCTGCATCGATCACGACATTGAGGTTGTCCCGGGTGATCGGGATCGGCGACAGGAAAATGGCGTTCATCTCGACGCCGTTGGGGCCATCGGCCCACTTCACCACGCCTTCGATCTCCTCCATCTTCTTGCCTTCGGCTAGCTCGCCGGCGATCTTTGCGGCAGCCTTGCCGAGCTCACGGGCGTCCTTCCAGACGGAGACGGTCTGCGTGCCGAGCGCAATGCGATTCAGCGCTGCATGGTCGCCGTCCTGCCCCGATACCGGTACCGAACCGGCGAGACCCTGGGCTTCCAGAGCCGCGATGGCGCCACCGGCAGTGCCGTCATTGGAAGCCACGACCGCGTCAACCTCGTTGTTGTTGGCGGTCAGGAACTGTTCCATGTTGCGCTGGGCGTTGGCCGGCAGCCAGCCGTCCGTGTAGGCCTCGCCCACATTCTTGATCTTGCCGGAGTCAATCGCCTCCTTCAGCACTTCCATCTGGCCGGCGAACAGGAAGTCCGCGTTCGGATCCGCCGAAGAGCCCTTGATGAAGACATAGTTGCCCTCAGGCTGAACCTCGAACACCGCGCGGGCCTGCAGACGGCCCACTTCCTTGTTATCGAAAGTGATGTAAAACGCGTCGGGATGCTCGATCAGACGGTCATAACCAACCACCGGAATGCCTTCGGCGGCCGCCTTCTCCACCGCGGGAATGATCGCGGAGGCATCCTGAGCTAGGATGATCAGGGCATTGGCCCCCTGAGCAATCAGGGATTCCACATCGGTCAGCTGCTTACCGGGAGAAGACTGGGCATCCGCCGAAATGTACGTGTTTCCATCCGCCTCGATCTGTGCCTTGATGGCCGCTTCGTCAGTCTTCCAGCGCTCTTCCTGGAAATTCGACCAGGAAACGCCGATCACCTTGCCTTCGGCAAGTACAGCGGTGGACATTGAAAGAGAAAGGGCAATCCCCCCCAGAATAGCAGTCACGGACTTTTTCATACACTCCTCCCCGAGCGAAATGAGAACTATATTTTTCGAGGTCCGAAAAAATAAATGACTCAGGACGTCTTCGGTGTCAACATGACGATTGGAGACAATGATTCTGGACAACTGTTACCAAGGGGCGCCCACCGACATGCTTGCAGGCGGAATTAGGCACGACGTCATGCGAAGCCGGAACCGATCGCTGGTGATCGGAGCCGTCCGTCGCGCCGGGAACCCCTCACGCACGCAGATTGCCCACCTGACCGGTCTCAGCCACTCTACCATCTCGGCGATCGCTGCCGACCTGATCGCGGAAGGCATCATGCGCGAGAGCGTGCATGAAACGCAGGTGCCCGTCTCGCGGAGGGGCCGGCCCCAGGTCGCCCTGACGCTCAACCCCGATGCCGGGAGAGCCGTGTGCCTTCACCTCCATTTCAACCGGCTGGAGGCGGTTCTCGTCGACTATTGCGGCGGCGTGATCGCCACGCGCACGCACGTCATCAACACGCTGGCGCTGAACCGGCAGCAGTTGATCGACCTCGTGGTCGAGACCGTGCAGGAAGCTGCCGGCGGCAAGCCGTTCATGCGCATCGTCTTCGCGGTCCAGGGCGTCACGGACGCCAAGGGCGACGAAATCCTGTGGTCCCCGATCATCACCCACAACCACGTCCCGTTCGGAACCCTGCTCCGGGAGCAGTTCGGCATCCCGGTCAGTGTCCAGAACGACTGTAACCTCATCGCGACCGCACTCCACTGGATCAATCCGGAGCGCTATGGCCAGAACTTCCTCGCCATCCTGCTCTCGCACGGCATCGGCATGGGGCTGATGCTGAACGGCCAGATATTCACCGGAATCCGTTCGTCCGGCGTCGAGTTCGGTCACATGATCTATCGGCCGCACGGATCACTCTGCCGCTGCGGACGGCGCGGCTGCATCGAAGCCTATGCCGGGTCCTACGCAATCCAGCGGCGCGCGGAGGGACTGGACACCGTGAGCGAACCGCTCGCCAATACCCACGATACCGACCTCTCTGCCCTCCTCGCCCAAGCCCGTGCAGAGGATGGGCCGGTGCGGCAGGCTTTCCGCGAAGCGGGCCAGGCCATCGGCTATGGCCTCGGCAGTCTGTTTGCCCTCATCGACCCTGCGCCGGTGGCGCTGATCGGGCATGGCACCGCGGCGTTCGAGATCATGGAACCGGAGATTCGGACGGCACTCGCTCAGACGGCCGCGGGGCAGAACGCCGGCGACCTGTCGTTCGAGATCTGGCCCGACGAAATCCCGCTCATCCAGCAGGGCTGCGCCATGGAAGCGCTGAACAGCATGGATCACGAGGTATTCGGACCCGGCCTTCAGCCGACCGACAGCGCGCGCGCCGCACGCACGCCGAACGGCGAGCCAACCAAGGCCTACGCTTAGCGCCCAATCCCAGGGAAGGCTCGCAGCCAGCCATCGCGTTCTTCCCGGAAGTCCGGGGTCTTCCCCCCCTCGGGATCGTTCTCCTTCCGCCGGAACGGGCAGGAGCGACACCGGGTGGGGCAATGGTTCCCCGCCCGTGCAACCTCCCTGCCCGCGTCGCCGTGTGACGAGATTGCTGCGAGTGCGATCACTTGATCACCGCGCAGGCGATCCGGTCGCCCGCATCGCCGGCGGGCTGGCTCTTGTAATCGTCCTTCTTGGCGTGAATGACGATCGCCCGTCCTTTCACGCCGTTTTCCTTGCCATCCAGGCTGACCCTCGGCGCGAGAATTTCCGCGCGCATCTTGCCCTGATCATCAACGAACTGGTTCGGCAGATCGCCGCCGTGCGGGCCCTTATCGGCTTCAAATCCATGCTCCATTTGCCCGGGGTTGAAATGCCCCTCGGCTGACATGAATTTGGTTTGCGGATCGCAACTGCCCTTCTGGTGAATGTGGACGGCAAGCTCCTTGCCGGCCGGAAGACCGCTAACATCCATGCGAATCAGGACGCCGCCACCACTGGCGGGAACCAGCGTGGCCTTTCCCACGGTCTCTCCCTTCAGATTGACGAAGCTGGCTGTCGCCTCCCCGCCTTCCGCAGCCACGGCAAGGTTGGCGGAAACGGCAAGCGCCGCAGCAGATATCAGCACAAATCGACTAAGCATCGTTTCTCTCTGGCAATGAACGAATGAAACAACCAAATCAGAGCGCACTACAACAAGCCGCCCGGCTTGCCCTGGCGGAGAGACACCGCTTCCGAAGCGGGCATCCGACCGTTCGCGCCGCGCTTCCTGCCCGGCACGCGTTCTCCAAGAGCCAGCCAGCAGCACTTTAGAGGAAGGTCGAGGGCATTCAACCGAGGCAGCGGTCACAGTTTGATGACCTCAGACATTCGCGTGGGAGCAGCTTCATCCTGAACCAGGATGATGCAGGAGCCTCGGACGTTTCCCACCCAAACCTGGCTACATGGGTGAAGTGGGGAGGCTCCCCGAGACGCGATGCGCGATCTCGGGTGAAAAGCAAAGATCTCTTGCCAACAGCCTTGGAAAACCGCGACGAAAAGTCTGGGGAAGATGATGAGGAAAATTGCTGTAGAATGGTACTCCCAAGGGGACTCGAACCCCTGTTTCCGCCGTGAGAGGGCGGCGTCCTAGACCGCTAGACGATGGGAGCGCCTGTCGATGTGGGGCCATATAGACGGCCATCGCGCGGAATGCAACACCCTAATTGGTCATTCTGCAATAACGGGAAACAAATTTGTGGATGACCGCCGCAAATCCGCGACATGCACGCGAGCCGCGGCCAAAATGCCGCAGCCTCGGAACGATCGGAAACGGAAAACCGCTTATTCGCCCTGCCAGCCGATCTCGAACGTGCCGATGACGCGGCGTTCGCTCAGGTCGTAGAGGAGGATCGACTGACCGCCGCCGGCGCGGCGGATATGAAGCGAAATGCGGTTGCCATCCAGCGACTGGGACACCACTTCAGATCCCGGCGGGAGCAGGATGCTGCCGGACACCGATTCGGCGGACGGGGGCGATTGCTCGGCCCTCGGCGTAGGCGCGGGACCGAAGGACTTGTAGACAAGCGCGATCATGACCGCCATAAGCGCAAAGAAAAGGATGCCGAGGTTGATGAACATGAATCGCAACAGCTTGCGACGCACGTTCTCCGCCGCCGGATCCAGTGTCTTTTCTTCTTCCTCGAGATGGTCTGGGGTATCCCCGGTCATGGCTGTCCTGTCGCGGAAAGGTTCCTGATGCACGCCTCTGATAACGAAGAGATGGTTGAATGGAAAGTGCTGCAGGCAGATGCGGCCGCGCACGGCAGCCGGCTCGACCAGTGGCTTGCTTCCGCGCTCGCGCCCGAACTCTCCCGCAACCGAATCCAGGCTCTCGTCCGTGAAGGTGCCGTGACACTCAACGACAGGCTGGTGACGGAGCCCAAGCAGAAGGTTTCGGAAGGCGACGTCTGCCGAATCGTCATGCCCGAACCGGAACCGCCGGAGCCGCAGCCGGAGGATATCCCCCTCGACATTCTCTACGAGGATGACAGCCTGATCGTCATCAACAAGCCGGTGGGCCTCGTGGTCCATCCCGGTCCAGGCAACTGGACGGGAACCATGGTCAACGCGCTGATCCACCATTGCGGCGATTCGCTGTCCGGAATCGGCGGTGTGCGGCGGCCGGGAATCGTGCACCGGCTCGACCGCGACACGAGCGGCGTTCTGGTGGCCGCCAAGACTGACCAGGCCCACCGCGCGCTGGCGGAAGCCTTTGCCGACCATGGGCGCGACGGCGATCTGGAGCGGGCCTACATGGCGCTGGTGTGGGGCGCGCCGAGCCGCAATTCCGGCGTTATCGAGACCTATCTCGGGCGCTCCAATCAGGATCGGACGCTGCGCGCCGTCGTGCCGGCGGGCCGCCCCGACGCGCGCCATGCGATAACCCACTATACGGTCCTGGAACGGTACGGCGATCCGAACGAGCCGATTGCCTCGCTTGTCGAATGCCGACTGGAGACGGGCCGCACGCACCAGATCCGCGTGCACATGGCGCATATCGGACATCCGGTGATCGGCGACCAGGCCTACGGCAAGGGTTTCCGGACCAAGGTGAACCGGCTGCCGGAAGAGCTCCGCGCGGAGGTTGCCGCCTTCTCCCGGCAGGCGCTGCATGCATGGCTCCTCGCCTTCCGCCATCCGGTCACCGGCGAGATGATGGAGTTCGAGGCTGAGCCACCGGAAGACATGGCGCGCATCATGGACTTGTTTTCGCGGCTCTGAGTCCCTATCTGCCTGTTGTAGCCATTCCAATCCGCATGCGCGCGGACGATTCCGCTCGCCTCGCTTTTATTTTCGCCGCAATCTTCCTATATATGGGGAACGTGGAGCGCCCAAAGTGCGGCCACGTGTTTGCCCGCCACTTCAGGGGGCACAAGTATAAGGAGGGTGCTTGATGGCCCAGACATTACCGAGCATTGTTTCAGGCGAAGGCGGACTGGCTCGCTATCTCGAAGAAATCCGCCGTTTTCCCATGCTTCAGCCTGAGGAAGAATACATGCTCGCGAAGCGTTACCGCGAGCACGGGGACACTGAAGCAGCCCACAAGCTTGTAACCAGCCATCTGCGGCTCGTAGCCAAGATCGCCATGGGCTATCGCGGTTATGGACTGCCTATCGGGGAAATCATTTCCGAAGGCAACGTCGGCCTGATGCAGGCCGTGAAGAAGTTCGAGCCTGAGCGGGGCTTCCGCCTGGCGACCTACGCGATGTGGTGGATCCGCGCGGCGATCCAGGAGTACATCCTGCGATCGTGGAGCCTGGTCAAGATGGGCACCACCGCCAACCAGAAGCGCCTGTTCTTCAATCTGCGGAAGACCAAGAGCAAGATCCAGGCTCTGGGAGAAGGCGACCTCACGCCCGATCAGGTCAAGGAAATCGCCGACCGCCTGCATGTGAGCGAGGAAGAGGTCATTTCCATGAACCGCCGCCTCTCCGGCGACGCCTCGCTCAACGCGCCCATCCGCGCGAGCGAGGGCGATTCCGGCGAGTGGCAGGACTGGCTCGTCGACGAACACGAGAACCAGGAAGAGATGCTCATCGAGCAGGACGAGCTGGAGCAGCGCCGGCAGATGCTGGACGAGGCTCTGGAAGTCCTCAATGACCGCGAGCGCCGCATCTTCGAGGCGCGCCGGCTCTCGGAGGAGCCGATGACGCTTGAGGAACTGTCGAGCGAATTCGATATCAGCCGCGAGCGCGTCCGCCAGATCGAAGTGCGAGCCTTCGAGAAAGTTCAGGAGGCGATCAAGGCTTCCGCCAAGAAGCAGGCCGAAAAGCTGGCCGCACAGCGGGAAGCCCTGCCTGCCGCGTGAGGCGGGTTCGGACTGCGGAACAAGGAATCGAAAAGGCCGCGCTCGCGCGGCCTTTTTCGTTGTCCGGATTTCAGGGCCGTCCAGGGACTCTCCCCTCACACCGTGCCAGGCAAAGAATGAGGCGGGCCGGGCGGGCATTGTCCCCTCATGCTTCGAGGCTCCGACAAGCTCAGCATGAGGGAGGAGCGGCAGCGCGTGGCGGCTAGCCGCTCGTCGCCTGTTTCCAGGCTGCCAACGCCTCGCTGAAAATCTTACCGCCCGGCGCGCCCTTCTCCAGGGTGATCAGCGCCCGGCGGCCGGACGTGTAGACGATCGGAATGTCGATCCACTCCATGCGGTCGAGCAGGAGATTGTTCGCTTCCATGTCCGCCTTGTTGTCGCTCAACGCGACGAGGAAGAAGCCATCCGCGATCTTGGCGGGAATACCCAGAAGACGGTTACCCGCCTCCTGTTCCGTGCGCTTGAGCGAGATGCTGGCCACGTTACCAACGGCCCCGCCGGGGAAGTCATCTGGCGTCAGGAAAATCAGCTCGGCGATATAGCTCGCCGGAAGCGACTGGTCGATGTTGCGCCGGATGGACATCTTGAGGCTCAGGCGCTTGGCGGGAATGGTCGCTTCGGCATAGATCACCGGTTCCGGTGGCAAACCAGTTCCCGGGGATTCTTCCTGGATGCTCCAGACCACCGTGCCATCGCTGGCCGAGGCCTGTTCCTGAACCGTGCGCTCCTCATAGAAGATCGCCTTCTGGCCGATCGCAACCGCCGCCTCGTCTCGGGGCTGGTTGTCCGAGGCACCCGGCTGCGTCGCCGCCGTTTCGGTGGAGGCCGCAATGGACGTCCCCTCGCCCACGCTGGGCGAGCCGCCCGCCGGCCCCTCGTCGACCTCCGTGCCATCCGGCAGCAGGCGCTGCGTCAGCTTGCGAACCGGCTGCTGGGCGGCCACGGTCTGGTTCTGCCCGGCACCGGAGGTGTTCTCTTCGGGCTCCTCGGCAGGCGCTTCCGCCACATCCGTCGGCGTGTCATCCTCTTCACCGGACAGGCCACCGGTCAGGCTGGCGACCTGCTGCGCCAGATCGTCGCGATAGACCCAGCCCGCGGCACCTGCCGCGGCAAGCGCGATCAGGATGCCGGCCGCGATGAGCGGTCGCTTGAGCGATCGCTTCGCTTCACGTCGGTCTCGCAGCTCACGAAGCGCCGGACGCTCCTCGAACAGGTCGTGTTCGGGGCCCGTCGAAAGGCTGCCTTCGGTTGCGGGAGCGGCGTGATCCGGATCACCGCTCGGGTCGACGTCCCGCTTCGCTTCAGGCTCTGCCCGGGCATCATGCTCCGCTTCCGGCGCGGCCGGTTCTGGATAGTCGAAGGGCCCGGCTTCGACAGCCGGTTCCGCAGCAGCCTCGGGCCAGTCCGTTTCCGCCCCATGGGAGGAGGCTTCCTCCACCTGCCGGGGTGCGTCAGGCCCGCCCTGTTCAGTCTCGGCAACCGGCGCCTCATCGGAGTCGGTGGAAACAGGTTCATCGGTCGCGGCAACAGGCTCCTCCTCAGCCGGTGCGGCAAGAGCCGATGACTCGTCCTCAGAACTTGCGAAAGTGTCAGGCTCTGCCTCCTGAACCGGTTCCGGTTCCACGGTCCGGTCCGATGCAACATCGGCGGCGGAATACGGGGGAACGACAGGCGTCGGCGCAATCGCAGGCGAAGGCTTCCAGGCGGCGGTGGACGGGCTCTTCGACAGCGCTTCAAGTTCCTTCAGGATGTCGTCCAGATCATCCTTCGGCTTGTCGGCAATGACAGGCACAGCGAACTCGGCCTCGACGGCGGTGATCGCGTCCTCCAGCATCCGGAGCTGCTTTTCGATCAGATGCGCGGGCGGCGGAGGATTGATGGCCTTTAGCTTGGCGTCGATGGTGGAACGAGCCTTCTGATAGATCTTCGCACGCGCTTCCGGCGTGTTTTCCTTCAGCGCGGCTATGGTCTTCCGCAGAACCGCAGCAAAATCTGCCATGCCTGTCTTTCCGTTCCTACCCAGTCACTCCCGAACGCTTCATACATGAAATTGTGGTGACTCTAAAGCAAGACGGCGCGGCAAAGCCGCCACGCCATCCGTGAGAATGCTATGCTCCGTCAATCCCGGAAAGGATCCGTCACCAAAATTGCATCCTCGCGCTCGGGGCTTGTCGAGAGAATCGCGACCGGGGCACCGATCAACTCTTCGATATGTCGCACGTATTTGACAGCCTGCGCCGGCAGGTCGTTCCAGCTACGCGCCCCTTTCGTGGTTTCCTTCCAGCCCTCGAAGCTTTCGTAGATCGGCTCGAGACGGGCCTGCACGCCCTGGCTGGCCGGAAGATAGTCGATCACCTTTCCGTCAAGACGGTAGCCGGTACAAACCTTGATTTCGTCCAGTCCGTCGAGAACGTCGAGCTTGGTCAGAGCAATGCCGCTGATGCCGTTGGCGATCACCGCCTGGCGAACGAGCACCGCATCGAACCAGCCGCAACGGCGCTTGCGGCCGGTGACGGTGCCGAACTCATGGCCGCGGGTACCGAGGAAGTCGCCGATCTCGCCGGTCTGCTCCGTCGGGAACGGGCCCTCGCCCACGCGGGTCGTGTAGGCCTTGGTGATGCCAAGCACGTAGTCGATGGCGTGCGGTCCCAGGCCCGAACCCGGAGCAGCCTGACCCGCAACGGTATTGGACGAGGTCACGAACGGGTAAGTGCCATGGTCGATGTCGAGCATGGTGCCCTGCGCACCCTCGAACAGGATGCGCTTGCCGGCACGGCGGGCCTCCTCAAGGATTGCGCCGACGCGGTCAACGAAGGGCAGAACCTTTTCGGCAACGGAGGTGAGTTCTTCCAGAATGGTCTCATGGGTCACTTCCGGATGGCCAAGGCCACGGCGCAGTGCGTTGTGGTGGGTCAGCAGCCGGTCGATCTTCGCCGGAAGCGTGGCGGGATCGGCCAGGTCCATGACGCGGATGGCGCGGCGGCCCACCTTGTCTTCATAGGCCGGGCCAATGCCGCGGCGGGTGGTGCCAATCTTCGTGCCGGTAGCGGATGCGGCATCCTCACGGAAACCATCCAGCTCACGGTGCAGCGACAGAATGAGCGGCGTGTTTTCGGCCACTTTCAGGTTTTCAGGCGTGACGCTGACGCCCTGCTCGGCCAGACGCGCGATTTCCGCGACAAACGCGTGCGGATCGAAGACCACGCCGTTGCCGATGATCGATAGCTTGCCAGGCCGCACCACCCCGGAAGGCAGCAGCGAAAGCTTGTAGCTTACTCCATCGATAACGAGCGTGTGGCCCGCGTTGTGACCGCCCTGAAACCGCACGACAATGTCCGCGCGCTCAGAGAGCCAGTCAACAATCTTGCCCTTACCTTCATCGCCCCACTGGGATCCGACGACTACGACGTTTGCCATTCCTGCTTCCTTCCGCGAGCCAGCCCGCGCCAGCCCCTGATCGAAACCAAGGGTTCTATAGCGCCAAGATTGTCATGACGCGACCCTTCTTTCACTCTGGCAGCCAACTTGACCAAGTTGTCGCTGCGGGCTGTCGATAACAGAGGAAGATGACGGGAACAATTCTCAATAAGTTGCCCTGAACCGTATTTGAGTAATAAAGTCGGCGCCACGCCCAAACGGTCCCCGGGCATCCTTTCCTTCATCCAGTCAACACGCGCTCGTTTCCATGCACAAGACCGCCTATGTACTCCTTATCCTGACCACGCTGTTCTGGGGCGGCAATGCAGTCGCTGGCAAAATGGCCATAGGACACGTCTCTCCCTTCGCGCTGAACTTTCTGCGCTGGGTCGTCATGCTGCTCCTCATCCTGCCCGTGGGACTGCCTCACGTAAAACGCGACTGGCCGGTCATACGCAAGAACCTGGCGCTCATCATGTTCCTGGGCGCGGTCGGGTTCACCGGCTTCGCCGCCATCATGTACAAGGCGCTCGAGTATACCTCAGCGGTCAACGTCTCCATCGAGCAGGCGGCGATCCCCATGCTCATCATCGGGCTGAACTATTTCCTGTTCCGGCTCACCGCCACATGGCTGCAGATCGTGGGTTTCACCATTTCCCTGATCGGCGTTTGTCTCACGGCGACGCATGGCGACCTATCCCGCCTGGCACAGCTCGACCTCAACATCGGTGACGCCATGATGGTGATCGCACTGTTCTGCTACGCCACCTACACGGCGTGTCTGCGGCTCAAGCCGCGCATGCACTGGCTCAGCACGGCGGTGGTCTTTGCCTTCGCGGGACTTTGCGCCGCGACACCGTTCCTTCTGTGGGAGTACGCGCAGGGCGAGTTCTTCGTGCCGGATGCAACGGGCTGGACCATCGTGCTTTACGCCGCCGTCTTTCCGTCGGGCCTGGCACAGGTGTTCTTCATCCGCGGCACCGAGTTGATCGGCGGCAACCGGGCCGGCCTGTTCGTCAACCTGGTCCCGGTCTTCGGCACGTTGCTGTCCGTCCTCATCCTGGGAGAAGCCCTGCAGGGTTACCACATTCTGGCGCTTGTCCTCGTCCTGACCGGCATCGGCATGGCCGAATGGAGCGGGTTGCGCGCAGCGGCCCGGCAAGCCTGATCGGGCTGGCCACCGCTTCGCCTTCTCCACCTTCTCAACCGAACCTTTCCCAAAAAGAAATGCCGCGAAGCCCAACCTTCGCGGCATTTCTCCCATTCCCGTGGGGTTGGGTCAGGGAAGCGTGATCAGGCGCTGACGTCGAAGCGCAGCGGCTTGGCCGAAATGATCTTGCCCGTCGCAAGAACCTCGTCGATGAAGGCCTGCGGAACGGCCTCGTCGAGGTACAGGAGGGCGATAGCGTTGCCGCCCGGGCGGTCACGACCAAGCTGGAAGTTTGCAATGTTGATGTTGTGCTTGGCGCAGATCGTGCCGAGCAGGCCGATGATGCCGGGCGTGTCGGCGTTGGTGGTGTAGAGCATGTGCTCACCCACTTCCGCGTCCAGGTTGATGCCCTTGATCTGGATGAAGCGCGGCTTGCCATCGGAGAAGCAGGTGCCGGCGATCGAGCGGGTCTTGGACTTGGTCTTCACCGTCAGCTTGATGTAGCCGTCGAAAACGCCCGACTTGTCGCGCTTGACCTCCGACACGATGATGCCGCGCTCCTTCACCATGACGGGAGCGGACACCATGTTGACGTCCGAAACCTGCGGGCGGATGAGGCCGGCGAGAGCGGCGCTCACGAGCGCGCGGGTGTTCATGGTCGCGGTCGAGCCGTCGAACAGGATCTCGATCTCCTCGATCGGCTCGTCGTTGATCTGACCGACAAAGGCGCCCAGGACCTCAGCCAGCTTGACGAAAGGCTTCAGACGCGGAGCCTCCTCGGCGGTGATCGACGGCATGTTGATCGCGTTGGTCACCGCGCCCTTGGTCAGGTAGTCCGACATCTGCTCGGCGATCTGCAGGGCGACGTTCTCCTGCGCTTCCGTGGTGGACGCGCCGAGGTGCGGGGTGCAGACCACGTTCGGCAGGCCAAAGAAGCCGCTGTTGGTGGCAGGCTCCTCGGCGAACACGTCGATGCCGGCGCCGGCAACCTTGCCGGACTTCAGCGCCTCAACCAGATCCGCCTCGACGATCAGCTCGCCGCGGGCGCAGTTGATGATGCGCACGCCATCCTTCATCTTGGCGATGGTCTGGGCGTTGATGATGTGGCGGGTCTTGTCCGTCAGCGGCGTGTGCAGTGTGATGAAGTCCGAACGGGCCAGGAGCTCGTCAAGCTCGACCTTTTCCACGCCCAGCTCCTCGGCGCGCTCCTCCGAGAGGAACGGATCGTAGGCGACGACCTTCATCTTCAGGCCGATGCCGCGGGTGGCAACGATCGAGCCGATGTTGCCGCAGCCGATGATGCCGAGAGTCTTGCCGGTGACCTCCACGCCCATGAAGCGGTTCTTCTCCCACTTGCCGGCATGGGTGGAGGCATTGGCTTCCGGAATCTGGCGGGCAACCGCAAAGAGCAGCGCGATGGCGTGCTCCGCCGTGGTGATCGAGTTGCCGAAGGGCGTGTTCATGACAATGATACCGCGGCGGGAGGCGGCCGGGATATCAACGTTGTCGACGCCGATGCCGGCGCGTCCGACGACCTTCAGGTTGGTCGCCGCCTGGATGAGCTTTTCCGTCACCTTGGTTGCGGAGCGGATGGCGAGGCCGTCATACTGGCCGATGACCGACAGGAGCTTCTTCTTGTCCTTGCCAAGGCTCGGCTCATAATCGACTTCGATGCCGTTCTTGCGGAAGATCTCGACGGCGGTGGGAGACAAGGCGTCGGAAACGAGAACGCGAGGTGCCATGTGGGGGCTCCTTCTGGGCATCGTGCTGTCAAGCCACGATGCAGTTGCACAATGATTTCAGCTTGTCCGGAAGGCTGCGCCAGTGCGCGCAGCCTTGTGTAATCGGGCGCTCAGGCGGCCTGCAGCGAGGCCTTCTGCTGCTGGAATGCCCACTCGATCCAAGGCATCAGGGCCTTGAGGTCAGCCTTTTCGACGGTCGCGCCGGTCCAGATGCGCAGGCCCGACGGGGCGTCGCGGTATGCGCCGATGTCGTAGGCAACCTTTTCCTTCTCGAGGCGGGAGACGATGCCCTTGGCGAAAGCCGCCTGGCCATCGGCGTCCAGCTTGAGAACGTCCTTATCAACGATGCGCAGGCACACGGACGTATTGGAGCGGGTCGCCGGATCCTCGGCCAGGTGGGCAATCCACGGCGTAGCCTCGACGAAGGCGTCGATGACGGCGGCGTTCTCGTCCGCGCGCTTGATCAGCGCGTCCAGACCGCCGATCGACTTCGCCCACTCCAGCGCGTCGAGATAGTCCTCGACGCAGAGCATGGACGGGGTGTTGATCGTCTCGCCCTTGAAGATGCCCTCGATGAGCTTGCCGCCCTTGGTGAGGCGGAAGATCTTCGGCAGGGGCCAGGCGGGCGTGTAGGACTCGAGTCGGGCGACGGCGCGCGGGGAAAGGATCAGCATGCCATGGCCACCCTCGCCGCCGAGCACCTTCTGCCACGAGAAGGTCACCACGTCGAGCTTGGAGAAGTCGAGCCGCTGCGCAAAGGCCGCGGAAGTGGCATCGCAGATCGTCAGACCCTTGCGGTCAGCCGGGATGAAATCAGCATTGGGAACGCGCACGCCCGAGGTGGTGCCGTTCCAGGTGAAGACGACGTCGCGGTCGAAATCGACCTGAGAGAGGTCGGGGAGCTTGCCGTAATCGGCCTCGAAGCGACGGACATCGGGCAGCTTGAGCTGCTTCACGACATCGGTGACCCAGCCGGAGCCGAAGGACTCCCAGGCGAGCATGTCGACGCCGCGCTCACCCAGGAGCGACCACAGCGCCATCTCGACGGCGCCCGTGTCGGACGCGGGAACAATACCGATGCGGTAATCTGCAGGAACCTGAAGAACTTCACGCGTGAGTTCAATGGCGCGGGCAAGCTTTTCCTTGCCGATCTTGGCGCGATGCGAACGGCCAACGGCCGCGTCTTTCAGCGCATCGAGCGTCCAACCAGGGCGCTTGGAGCAGGGACCAGAGGAAAAATGGGGATTTGCCGGACGCACGGCCGGCGCAGCGAGCGTAGTCATGTTGAACCTATCCTTCCAGATAGCACGCTCCTCGTTGGGGAGGAGTGGCCCGCCGCTGCCAATATCGGATGCTTGCCCCCGACGCAACAACAAAGTTTCGTGATAAACCTGTTAAACGACACAACCGACCGTTAGCAGGCACCGGAAGCTTCACTTGTTATCAGAAGAAAAACCGCAGGCCGACGCGGATTTCGTGGGCCTCCAGGTCGTCGTAACGACCCTGAACGCCCCATGCCCCGGCGGACGAATTTGTCGCATCCCAGCCGTACATCCTGCCACCGTCGACGTGCAGGTAGCGATAGCCAATGTCCAGCTTCAGGTCCTTCCGGAGGTCATATGCGACGCCTGCCATGAGCGCGTAGGTGAAGCGCCAGCCGGAGGATCCTGCATGCGATTCGGCCGAGCTGCCGGCGCAGCCGGTGTCGCCGCACAGGTTGCGGCTCTTCACACCATCCCATGTCGCGTGGGTGTAGCCCGCGCCCGCACCGACATACGGGGTGAAACCCATAATCGTGCCAAGGTCGACGTAACCATTGGCGAGGGCGGAGTAGCCGGTCAGGTCAGCCGTAACCTGGCGCACACAATCCCCTGGGAATGACGAATCACAGTCTCCCCTGCCCTCGAAGGCAGCAGCGATCCGGCTCACCGTCACGTCAGCACGTAACATGTCCGTGAAGGCATAACCCAGGCCGAGCCCGACGTTCACGCGGCCGGACAGGTTCGCCGAGCCGCCATGGGTGGCATACCGGCCGCCGTCGAAGGTCCGATAGGCATAGCCCCCGATTCCCATGTCGGCGCCGTAGCCAATATCGCCACGGACGTACCAGCCGGTGGCAATTTCGACCGGATCAAGCTGCGGGACAGTGTCCAGGGACAGATCAAAGTCTTCATCGGCCGCATGGGCTTGCGACCAGAACACCACACCTGCCACTGCGGCAATCAAACCAGACATACGACGACAACGCATCCGCAGACTCCAAGGCGCGGACGCTTACCAACCCTCGTCCGCCAACCCCTGCACTCTCCGCGATCTGCGTTAATTCATGGTTAAGGATAACAATTTCTTACCATCACCCGAACCGAGAGGAACAACACGGAAGCAGCCCTGAACGAAAACGCCGCCAGCGGGGGCCGGCGGCGTGCGAAAACCGTATACGTGACAGGACAATGCTACGTCAGGGCTTGTAAACCGCAGGCTCGTAGCTGACCTGCTCGAAGGCCGGCTGCTGTTGCGGAGCGCAGTGCAGCGACGGCCCGCTGAAGGAATAGCGCAGGCCGGCCCGCGCTTCATGCACGTTGAAGCCCCTGTCGTAGCCGGGGCCGGCAAGATCGGCGTAGCCGAACATCCTGCCGCCATGGATGTGCGTGAATCGGTAGCCCGCATCCAGCTCCAGCGAATCAGTCAGGCAGACCGACGCACCCGCCATCAGCGCCCAGGCAAAGCGCCAGCCCTTGCCGCCCCGGTGGCGGAACGAGCCGGTGTCGATATCGTTGATCAGGTCACTCCACCGCACATAGGACCCGCCGATACCAGCGCCGACGTAGGGCGTAACCCCGTTGTAGGTGCCCAGATCGACATAGGCATTGGCGAGCAGCAGGAGCGCCTTGTACGACGAGCGGTCGTCGGAAACGCACGGCTGGCCGCCGCATTCGCCTGACGTCGAGCCGCGGAACGACGACTTGAACCAGTAGTCGAACGTCAGATCCGTGCGGAGATGGCGGTTTATCTGGTAACCTAGGCCACCACCCAGCGACCAGGCGCTGTCGAACTTGCCCCAGGTGAACCCGTTCGTGCCGGGTTCCACCTGATCGGTGCCGTATGTGATGTACGTGGCCCCGCGGAACTTGGTCCAGTGATGATTGATATCACCACGCAGGTACCATCCGCCGCTTTCCGCCTCGGATTGAATTGAGATCGGGACCGACGGCGGCGGATCATAAGGAGCCGGCATGTCTGCCGACCACGCAACCGTTGCCAACCCCAGCGATGCAACTACAGAAACAAGGGTAACTTTCCCAAGCATGTCCGTTTCCTCACAGGGGCATGCCGAACCACCCAGCGCCCCACCCTGGCTGAATATGGTTAATGCTCGGGCAAAAAGGTTAAGTCTGGATTAACCGTAACATAAACAGTAACGCGACCGCTCGAATGGTAGTATTTCCGGACCGTTCACAAGCGTCGCGCAGGCGTGTCGCCTGAACGGACCATCGGGGCACAAGGCACCATGCAGCTTGCCCGCGCAGGCAAGCGGCAGCCAGAACAAGGTAGCCAAAACAAAACGGCGGGGAGACCCCGCCGTCATGCCACATCAGGATGAAAGCTGATGATGGCGGTTGCCGTCAGGCGACGTTCCGTGTCTCGCCCAGCGCGTCCACGATCTGGTCCACGACCTCGTTCACGAGATCCAGATCGTCGCCTTCCGCCATAACACGGATCAGCGGCTCGGTTCCGGACGGGCGGATGACGAGCCGGCCATTCTTGCCAAGCTTCTCCTCGGCGGACGCGATCGCCGCCTTCACGTTGGAACGCTCCAGCGGCTTGCCCCCGGAGTAGCGGACATTCTTCAGCACCTGCGGCACCGGCTCGAACTTGCGGCATACCTCGCTCGCGGGCTTGTTCTGGCGCTTGAGGCAGGCCAGCACCTGCAGAGCCGTCACCAGACCGTCGCCCGAGGTCGAGAAATCCGACAGGATCACGTGGCCCGACTGCTCGCCACCCACGTTGAAGCCGTGATTGCGCATGTGCTCGACGACGTAGCGGTCGCCCACCTTGGTGCGGTGAAGCGCCAGGCCGCGTCCGTTGAGGAAGCGCTCGAGCCCAAGGTTGGACATAACGGTCGCAACGATGCCGTCGCCGACCAGGCGGCCGTCCTCATGCCAGGATTCCGCGATCAGGGCCATGATCTGGTCACCGTCGATGATCGTGCCGTTCTCGTCGACGAGCACGACACGGTCCGCGTCGCCGTCCAGCGCGATACCCAGGTCGGCGCGAACCTCGTGAACCTTCTTCACCAAGCTGACCGGATTGGTCGAACCGCAGTCGGCGTTGATGTTGAAACCGTTCGGCTCCACGTGGATCGGAACGACCTCGGCGCCAAGCTCCCACAGGGCCGAGGGTGCGACCTTGTAGGCGGCGCCGTTGGCGCAGTCGACCACGATCCGCAGACCCGAAAGCGAAAGGTCCTTCGGCAGAGTGCGCTTGGCAAATTCGATGTAGCGGTCGTGCACACCGTCGATGCGCTTGGCCCGGCCGAGGCTCGAGGAATCGGCCAGCGAAAGCTCGATCGACGGATCGAGCATCGCCTCGATCTTCGCTTCGATCTCGTCGGACAGCTTATAGCCGTCCGGGCCAAAAAGCTTGATGCCGTTGTCATGGAACGGATTGTGCGAGGCCGAGATCATGACGCCGAAATCGGCCCGAAGCGAACGCGCCAGCATGGCCACCGCAGGGGTCGGGATCGGGCCGAGCAGGAAGACGTCCACGCCGGCGGCACAAAAGCCGGACACCAGGGCGTTTTCGATCATGTAGCCGGACAGGCGCGTGTCCTTGCCGATAACCACACGATGCCGATGACTGCCATTCTGGAAAGCCAGCCCCGCCGCCATGCCCACGCGCATGGCAATTTCGGGTGTCATCGGGAAGCGGTTCGCACGTCCGCGAATTCCGTCGGTTCCAAAGTATTTCCTAGACATATGTTCAGTCGTCTGCAGTCGTTGAAGTTATCGTACAAGGACGCGTGCCCAGAACCGCCCAAACCGCGCATCCATTAACCTAGAACAATTATGCGCGAATTTGTAACCAGTTTCTATAAGTTCAGGGCGAGCGCACAACAAGCGCCCGCCCATCTCTTTGCATTACGGCAGTTTATCCCTGCGGTTGTGGCTCGAGACCTGCTTCGGGTTCCTCGCCACCCTTCTTGTCTTCCTTGCGGGCGCCGGTCTTCGGCACCGCCGATCCACGGCTGGGCGGCGCGTCATCGCCGGTATTACGCATCGGCTTCTCGCCGCGCATGATGGCCCGGATCTCGTCGCCGGTCAGCGTCTCGTACTCGAGGAGGCCCTCTGCAACGGCGACCCAGCCGTCGCGGTGTTCAGTGAGGATCTCGCGCGCCTTCTCGTTCGCCTCGTCGATCAGGCGGCGAACCTCCGCGTCGATCTTCTGCTGCGTCTCCTCAGACAGGTTCTGGGTGCGGGTCACCGAATGGCCCAGGAAGACCTCTTCCTGGTTGTCGCCATAGGCAACCTGGCCCAACTTGTCGGAGAAGCCCCAGCGCGTGACCATGGCGCGGGCAAGCTTGGTGGCCTGCTCGATGTCGGACGCAGCGCCGGAGGTGATGTTCTCCTTGCCGAACTTCAGTTCCTCGGCCACGCGGCCGGCCATCATGATGGCCAGGCGGGAGACCATCCACTTGTAGCTCATGGAGTAGCGGTCGCCTTCAGGCAGCTGCATCACCATGCCAAGCGCACGGCCGCGCGGAATGATGGTTGCCTTGTGGACCGGATCGGCCGCCGGCACATGCAGGGCGACCACGGCGTGGCCAGCCTCGTGATAGGCCGTCAGCATCTTCTCTTCCGGCGTCATGGCGGTGGAGCGGCGCTCCGCACCCATCATGACCTTGTCCTTGGCGTCCTCGAACTCCTGCATGGTCACGAGGCGCTTGTTGCGGCGCGCCGCCATGAGGGCAGCCTCGTTGACAAGGTTGGCCAGGTCGGCGCCCGAGAAGCCGGGGGTACCGCGGGCCAGAACCTTGAGGTCGACGTTCGGCGCCAGGGGCACGTTGCGGACGTGAACCTTGAGGATCTGCTCTCGGCCGGTGACGTCCGGGTTCGGAACGACAACCTGGCGGTCGAAGCGGCCGGGACGCAGAAGCGCAGGGTCCAGAACATCCGGACGGTTGGTGGCGGCAATGAGGATGATGCCCTCGTTGGCCTCGAAGCCGTCCATCTCGACCAGAAGCTGGTTCAGGGTCTGCTCGCGCTCGTCATTGCCACCGCCGAGGCCTGCGCCACGGTGACGGCCGACAGCGTCGATCTCGTCAATGAAGATGATGCAGGGCGCATTCTTCTTGGCCTGCTCGAACATGTCGCGGACACGGGACGCACCCACGCCGACGAACATCTCAACGAAGTCAGAACCGGAAATGGTGAAGAACGGAACGTTGGCCTCGCCCGCCACGGCACGGGCCAGCAGCGTCTTGCCGGTTCCGGGAGGACCGACGAGCAGGACGCCGCGCGGAATCTTGCCGCCCAGGCGCTGAAACTTCTGCGGATCGCGCAGGAACTCGACGATCTCTTCCAGGTCCTGCTTGGCCTCATCAACGCCAGCAACGTCCTGGAAGGTCACGCGGCCATGCGCCTCGGTGAGCAGCTTCGCCTTCGACTTGCCGAATCCCATCGCGCGTCCGGATCCGGACTGCATCTGGCGCATGAAGAAGATCCACACGCCAAGGATCAGGATCATCGGCAGCCACGAGATGAAGTAGCCGAGGAGCGAGCCCGAGCCGTCCGTCTCCGGACGCGCAACGATCGTAACCTTCTTTTCCTCCAGGCGTTGAACCAGAGAGGCATCGCCGGGAGAGTAAGTCTGGAAGCCCGCCCTGTTGTCCGAATAGGTGCCGGTAATGCGGTTGCCCGCAATCGTCACGCTTTCAATCCGGCCATCCGACAGGTCCTGAAGAAACTGCGAATACGCGATCTCGTGCGACGCACCACGCTGCTGAGGCGTATCAAACAGCTGGTAAAGCGCGATCAGCAGAACCGCGATCATCGCCCAGAGGGCGAAATTACGATAGTTAGGATTCATATGCGTTCCGTGTATGCACCAAGACGGGCCTCTCGCTCGAGCCTAACATAGGTACCCATCGCAACATTGCCAAGCTACCCGGGCGGCGAAAACCTGATTCAAGAGAGATATGGTTATCTCAACCTTGTTTATGGCAGAGCCATGGCTTTGCGGGCAAAATTTCACCGCCGATGGCCGATGAAAGAGCAGCCGCCAGGTCATAGTCAAATGACGGAACGAGAGTGGCCCACGGCCCAATGACCCGCTGCAGGCAAACGCCATCCAACGACGGCAAAGCCTCCCCATTCCGCTCAAGAACGGGCTCGGCCGCCAGCGCGGCGCGCACCAGCCCTGTGGGAAGCGCTCCGTCGGGAAGATCCGTTTCCGGCAGGCGTTCCCTGCCCCGCGGCGCAATGGCGACACCGTGATCCGCCGGGAGGCCGTGCACCCGCACCCGGAAGCGATTGTCCCAAAGGGCTCCGTTTTCCGCGCTTTGGCGCGGCAGGTTTCTGCCTTCGCGGCAGAGATAGATGCGATCCCGCTGCCGGGCCGCGATGGCGCGCGACAGCGTCGCGCGGCCAGGCTCCTCCAGGAGCTGCACAAGCATTGCCGACGCGCGGCTCTCATCGGGAAGCTGCGATGCGCCACCGGCGCAAGCAAGAAGGAGGCGGAAGGCATAGACCTGGACGTCGCGCGGCGCGGCCCTCATCGCGGAGACCGGGAATGACAGCAGACCCGGCGCGCTCAGGCGCAAGTACTCCTGGAACCAGGCCGCGACCTCACGGCCAAGCGCTTCGCGGCGTTCGGCCGCATCGCGGGCCACGGCGAGCAGACGGGCAATCTCTTCTTCGGAAAGGGCCTGGCGAACGCGCGCGCGCTCGTAACGGGGGTTGGTATTGGAGGGATCCTCGATCCAGCGGACATTCCGTTCCGCAAGAAAGCTGCGCAGGTCCGCGCGCCGCGCGCCGAGCAGCGGGCGGAGGAACCAGACGCGGTTCTCGTAAAGGGTTGCCGGAGCGATCCCGGCCAGACCCCGGCCGCCGCCGCGCGCCATGCGCATGGCAACCGTCTCCACCTGGTCGTCGGCCGTGTGGGCAAGGAACACGATATCGGCGCCGGCATCGGTCGCGGCTTGCGCCAGAAGGCGCTGGCGGGCTTCCCGCGCCGCCTCGGAGATCCTGCTTGCGGGCTTGGGCCCGTCCCAGCGCATGACCCGGTGGGGAATGCCGAGGTTCGCGCAGAATGCGGCGACCTGGCGCGCTTCCTCTGCAGCCTCCGGACGCAGCCCGTGATCCACGGTCACCGCCAGAAGGCGAAGCGGAAGGTCGGGGCGCTGTCGGAGAAACGCATCCAGAAGGAGAAGGAGGGCGAGGGAGTCACCGCCTCCGGATACGGCCACCACCGCGGCGGTCCTGCCTGCCGGGTCGATGGCGGAAAACTCGGGAACGAAAGAGAAGCGGCCTAGCAACCGACAGATGCCTGCTCGCGTTTGACGCGCTCGCGCAGGGCATTCGAGATGTCCGTGTAGCGCGTGCCGATTTCATCAAAGGTGGCGCAGGCGATGTCCTTCTGCTTCATCGCAGCAAGGGACACACCGAGCTTGAACAGCATTTCCGGCGCCTTCGGAGAGTCGGGGTAGTCCTTGTTCGCCTTCAGGAAGATTTCTGCGGCTTCCTGGGGACGGCCCTGCTGCAGGATCGAGTCGCCGAGCCAGAAGCTTGCGTCGGCTGCCTGTTCGCCGGCCGGGAAACGGGCCAGGTAATCGCGAAATCCCGCCTCCGCCGTGCGGTAGTCGCCCGACATCAGAAAGTCGTAGGCGTTGCGGTAAGCCTCTTCCGGCGTGCTGGACTGCGGAAGAGCGGCCACGGCCGTGCCGTCACCGGGCGCAACGGCAGCCTCACCCGGGCGGACATTCACCACGTTGCCGTTCTGGTCCAGCACGATCTCGCCCAACGTGCGGGGCGGCTGGCCTGTGCCGGGAACAGCCTGCTGGGGTGCAACCCCAGCAACGCTTGTCGATTTGTCTGGAGTCGCGGCGGGAGCTTCAGACCGCTGGCCATTGTTGCCACTGCTCGCCCCACTTCCCCCGTTCTCCAGCTGCTGGAAGCGGAACTCGTTGTCTTCCTGCATCTTCCGCAGCTGATCCTCCATCTGCAGGATCAGGAAGTTAAGTTCCTCGACCTTGCCGTTCAGGCGGCGGACTTCCTCCTCAAGACCGGCAATTCGCGGATCCGCCATCTGCGCCAGCACCACAGGGGCCCGCGAAGATGCGCCGCTTCCTTTCATCAGGGCCGAATGAGGGCCGGCCTCTGCCCATCCGGCCATTCCCAGCAGGGCGACTGCCAGAGTGGCCAGGCGGCTTACATGGATTCGCAACAGCATTCCTTTCTCATCATCCCAAAGAGCTTGAGACGGCAGCCTTGCCGTCGCGTCGGTTTTTAGCAGGCAACGCGACTTCGGCCAAATTTTGATTGCTGCAAACAAAAGGGCGGCCCATGAGCCGCCCTGCCCGCCACGCCGTGGCAATTACATGTTTGCGCCGCCACCCAGAACGGTGACCGCACGGCGGTTCTGCGACCAGCAGGAGATGTCGTCGCAGACGGCAACCGGACGCTCCTTGCCGTAGGAAATCGTGCGGATCCGGTTTGCGGCCACGCCCTGCGAGATCAGGAAATCACGCGTCGCGGCGGCACGGCGCGCGCCGAGAGCCAGGTTATACTCGCGGGTGCCGCGCTCGTCGGCATGGCCTTCGATGGTGATCTGATAGTTGGGGTAACGCTGCAGCCACTGGGCCTGACGGATCAGGGTCGCCTGCGCGTCCGCACGGATCACCGAGGAATCGGTGTCAAAGAAGATGCGGTCACCGACGCTGACGGTGAACTCCTGCGGAGAACCGGGCGCGGCTGAACCGAGCGCTCCTCCGGCTCCATAGCCACCGGCACCGATGCCAAGGTCTGCGGCACTATTCGGAACGGACTTGGATCGACAACCAGCAACCGCCAGGGCAGCGACAATAGCGATGGCTACCGGATTTCTTGTAATGGCTGCGATACGGCGCATGCCGTCACTCCTTCAGATTCGAGTGGTTCAATCATGGATGGTTAACCATGAACACCGTTAACAAGCCTTCAACAGCTCGACTAACAGGCATTCCTGCCGCCGCGGCGATGGCCCAATCCGACAACGCGGCGATGGCTCAATCCGACAACTTGCAGGCTTAGCGTCAAATTGGGCCGAAAGGCGGCAAAATTATTTCAAAAGTGGCGACCACGCCGGGTCCGACGCGAAATTCGGTGTCGGGATGCGCTGCTCGTTACGGCCCGTCAGGTCAATCGTGTAGAGCTGCGGCCCGCCCGCCCCCGGGGTCTGACGGAAGAAGGCGATGACGCGTCCGTTGGGCGACCAGGTCGGACCTTCCTGCAGATAGCCGGAGGTGAGGATGCGCTCGCCCGAGCCGTCCGTCCGCATCACGCCGATGTGGAACGAACCGCCGCTCTGCTTGGTGAAGGCGATGAGATCGCCGCGCGGCGACCAGACGGGGGTCGAGTAAATGCCGTCGCCGAACGAGATGCGGCGCTGGTTGGAGCCGTCCGCGTTCATGACATAGATCTGCGCGCGGCCACCACGGTCGGAGGTGAAGACGATCTGGCTGCCGTCAGGCGAATAGGACGGGGACGTGTCGATCGCGTTGGTGTTGGTCAGGCGCGTGGTCGCCCGGGTGCGCACGTCCATGGTGAAGATGTTGGAATTGCCGTCCTGACGCAGCAGGCTCATGATGATCTTGTCGCCGGTGGGCGAGAAGCGAGGCGCAAAGGTCATGCCTGGGAAGTTGCCCACCAGCTCGCGCTGGCCGGTCTCGAGCTGCAGCAGGTAGACCTGCGGCTCGCCACCCTCATAAGACATGTAGGTGATTTCCTGACGCTCCGGCGAGAAGCGGGGCGTCATCACGATGGCGCGGCCATCGGACAGGTAGCGGAGATTGGCGCCATCCTGATCCATGATGGCAAGACGCTTCACGCGCTTCTGCGCGGGACCGGACTCGTCGACGAAGACGATGCGCGAGTCGAAATAGCCGGATTCGCCGGTGAAGGCCTTGTAGATCGTGTCGGCAATGATATGGGCGATACGACGCCAGTTCTCGTCGTTGGCGAAGAACTGCTCACCCACCAGCTGCTGGCCGGCGAAAGTGTCCCAAAGGCGAAACTCCGTACGCAGACGACCGTCCGGCTCCCTCGTCACGCGGCCCGTCACCACGCCCTGGGCGTTCAGCACCTTCCAGTCCTCGAAGCGCGGCGCGGCGTCGGGGTTGGAGATCTTCTCGATGAAGGCCGCCTTGTCTATCGGCGCGAACAGGCCGGAGCGGCGCAGGTCGGCGGCAATCACGCCCGCGATCTCCGCACCACGGGAATCGGCGGAGATGAAGTCCGTGATGGCGATCGGAACCGGCTCGACCACGCCCCGATTGATGTCGATCTCAACCAGGGCCCGAGCCGGGGTGAGTGTCAGTGCGAAAGTACCAAAGGCCATACAGAGGGTGGCCAGGCTTGCTTTCAGGAATTTCTGCATAAGCTCTTGCCTCTCAAGAGATCAGAACATGTCGGACGGATCGAAATGGACGATGACATCGGCCCAGGCGTCGTACTTCTCGGCCGGCAGGTTGTAGGGACCGCAGCGCAGGATGGCGCGGCGCGCTGAATCGATCGCTGCCCGTTCGACCGGCGAGCTGCCGCCGCCGGAAATCACCTGCGGATTGCCTTCCACCGTGCCGTCAGGCGCAAGCTTGAACTGAAGGGAGAACTTCAGATTCTGCGCATCCTGAGCGCCTGCCGGAATGATCCAGCACTTCTGGATCTGGGCACGCAGGCCGTCCAGCTCGCTCTGACTCAGCTTCTGGCCGGGGTTGGCGCGGGTGTTGCCGAGGGCCGCCTGGTCGGTGGAGCGCTTCGCGCCGCCACCGGACGACTGCTCCTTGTTCAAAAGGGCAGCAACTTCGTCCAGCACATCCTTCTTCTGGGTCTCGGTGCGCTGGGCGGTCTTAAGCTGCTCCTTCGCCGGCTTCTCGACCGGCTTCGGCTTTTCCTCCGCGACCTTCTGAGGCTGCTGGGGCCTCGGCCGCGACTGCGGGACCGGCGCGCTGCGCGGCAGCTCCAGGCTCTCAGCGGCGGACTTCTCGGCCTGCTCCGCCGGGGCTTCCGGCACGGCATCCTTCGGCGGCTCCGGCTTTTCCGCGGGCTTGGGCGCAGGTTCGGGCGCGGGCTTCGGAGCCGGAGGCTCCACCTTCGCCTGTTCCACCGGCTTCTCGACGGGTTTCGGCGCGGGCTCGGGCGCGGGAGCAGGCTCTTCCGCCTTCTGGACCGGCTTCGGCTTGGGCGTGGGTGTCGGCGGGACATTGGTGTCCACGTCCGCGTCGCCCACCTTCTGCGCTTCGGGAACGGTCTCCGGACGCTGCGTGGGAACCGGCGCCGGCTTGTCAGCCACCGGTGCCTGCTTGTCGCCCAGGGCAGCCTGCGGGATTTCCTCGAACGGAACGATCTCGACCGGCAGCGACTCCACGTCCGCCACCTCGAACGGCTTCGGTGCCGAAAGCGACACGACGCCCAAGCCGATCAGCACCGCATGCAATGTTACAGACGTGGCAAGGCCAGCCTTCATGGCAACTAGCCGTCCTGTTCCTGAAGCGTCACCAGACCGAGATTGCGGAAACCGGCAGCCGAGATGCGGGCCATCACGCGCATGACCGTGCCGTAATCGGCGGACTTGTCGCCACGCACGTAGATGCGCTCGTCATAGCCCGTCTGGGCGATCGCCTGCAGCTTCGGAACCACCTCGTCGAGCGGAATTTCAGTTTCCTGGATGAATATCTGGCCAGCGGCGTTGACCGAAACGGTGATCGGTTGCGTATCGGAGTTCAGCGCCTTGGCCTGGGTTTCAGGCAGATCGATCGGCACGCCCACGGTCAGAAGCGGCGCGGCGACCATGAAGATGATCAGCAGCACCAGCATCACGTCGACAAGCGGGGTGACGTTGATCTCAGAGACAAGAGCCTTGCGGCCCCTGCGCCGGCGCCCGCCCCTGCCTCCACCCGATGGTCCGCCAGCTACGGCCATACCCATTACGCATACTCCTCGGCTCGCTGTTGCCGCGTCGGAGACGACAGTCTCTCATCGATCTGGCGCGAGAGGATGGCAGAAAACTCGTCGGCGAAGCCTTCCATACGGGAGGCGATCGCGTTCGCGTCCGAGGAAAGCTTGTTGTAGGCGATGACCGCCGGGATGGCGGCGATGAGGCCGATGGCCGTCGCAAGCAGGGCTTCGGCAATGCCCGGCGCGACAACCGCGAGGTTGGTCGACTTGGAACCGGCAATCGACTGGAACGAGGTCATGATGCCGACGACGGTGCCGAACAGACCGATGAAGGGACCGGCGGAACCGACGGAGGCGAGGAAGCCGAGACGGCCTTCCAGCCGCTCCACCTCACGGGTGAGCGCCAGGTCCATCGCCTTGTCGATGCGCATCTGCAGCCCCAGCGGGGAACGAGCGCCCTTCTCGAAGGACTTCTTCCATTCGCGCATGGCAGCAACAAAGATCGCGCCCATGCCCGTCGTCTTGCGTTCGGAAAGGGACCGGTACAGTTCCTCGAGCGATTGACCCGACCAGAAAACCTGCTCGAAACGGTCGAGCGAAGCGCGCATGCGCGCGTAGGAAATCCACTTGTCGATGATGATCGCCCAGGACCAGATCGACGCCCCCAGAAGACCAAGCATCACCAGCTTTACAACCCAGCCGGCCTGCCAGAAGAGCGCCCAGATGGACAAGTCACCGCCCGGCGCGGAGAGCGCAACACTTTCCATGGATAATCATCCTCGTAATTCTAGGGCAGCATCCAGTGCAGTCTTTTCCCGCCCATTCCTGCTCCGGCAAGGATGCCTCTGCAGTTCTTCAAAGCGCCTTTTTCCGGTCAATTTTGGTCAAAGGAAGGCATCGGGGCACCGAATGCGTCCATAAAGGTATGGTTATTTATGGTTAAGAAGCCGTTACCAGCGGAGAACTATCGGAGAGACAAATAAATTCCATGACTTAGAACGGCCTCGACGGTTCGGGCGCAAGCGGCCCCACCGTTCCGACAGCCCCCTCGAGCAATTCAGAATTTCACGGAAACTCTGGTTTGCTCCAAGTACATTGGTTTGTCGCAGTTCGGGACGGAAAANTCCTTCGGAAAACGGCGCGGCTTGCCCCCGGCACCGATGATCGCCGCCTCGACCTTCGCTTCGACCAGCAGTTCCGACCCGCGCAGCAGTTGCTGATGCATGCGGATGCGTGCGCCGGAAATCTCGGCGATCCTCGTGACGACCGTGAGGATGTCATCGACCCGGGCGGGCTGGCGGAAGTCGATCTCCATGCGGCGGACCACCCAGGCGAGCGGCTCGCCATGCTTGCCATCGGCGAGTTCTGTGTGGTGGACGCCAGCCAGGCGAAGGAAGTCGGAACGGCCGCGCTCCAGGAACTCCAGGTAGCGGGCGTGATAGACGACGCCCGTGAAGTCCGTGTCCGCGAAATAGACACGGGCCTTCAGCACATGGCCCTCCGGCGTGAGCTTGCCGGAAATGCCGGCCAGAAGTTCAGGATCGTCCGTGTAGTTCGGTTCCATCGTCCACCAGCGAAGAGCTAGTCTTCGTCATCCTGAAAGAGACTGATCTGCGTGTCCGCCACCGATTTGGGCATCGGCAGCCCGATATGTTTCCACGCCTTGGCCGTCAAGACGCGACCGCGCGGGGTGCGCTGGATGAAGCCCTGCTGGATCTGATAGGGCTCGATGATGTCCTCGATGGCATCGCGCGGCTCGGAGAGCGCGGCGGCGATCGTCTCGATACCCACCGGCCCGCCGCCGAAATTCTCGGCGATCATGTGCAGATAGCGGCGGTCGAGCTGGTCGAGTCCAAGCTCGTCCACGTCGAGGCGGGTCAGCGCCTCGTCGGCCACCTTGCGGGTAACGCGCTCGGCTCCCGCAACGGTCGCGAAGTCGCGCACGCGGCGAAGAAGACGGCCGGCGATGCGCGGCGTGCCACGCGAGCGGCGGGCGATTTCCTCGGCGCCCTCGTCGTCCATGGGCAGGCCCAGAAGGCGGGCGCCGCGGGTGACGATCAGCTTCAGCTCATCGACCGTGTAGAAGTCGAGGCGGACGGGAATGCCGAAACGGTCTCGCAGCGGGGTTGTCAGAAGGCCGAGACGCGTGGTGGCAGCCACCAGCGTGAACTTGGCGAGGTCGATCTTCACGGAACGGGCCGCCGGGCCCTCACCGATGATGAGGTCAAGCTGGTAGTCCTCCATCGCCGGATAAAGAATTTCCTCAACCGCCGGGTTGAGGCGATGGATCTCGTCGATGAAGAGGACGTCGCGCTCCTCAAGATTGGTCAGCAGGGCAGCGAGGTCGCCCGCCTTGGCAATCACCGGGCCGGAGGTGGAGCGAAAGTTCACGCCCAGCTCGCGGGCCATGATCTGCGCCAGCGTCGTCTTGCCCAGGCCGGGCGGACCGACGAAAAGAACATGGTCCAGCGCCTCGCCACGCGAGCGGGCGGCCTCGATGAATACCTTGAGATTGGCGCGCGCGGCCTGCTGCCCCACAAACTCATCCAGCGTTTGCGGGCGCAGTGTGGTGTCGATGTCTTCACCCCGCCTAGCTGCGGAGATGAGGCGGCCTGCCTCGCTCATGCCTTACACTCCATACCCACAGATACCGCACCTGCCAACGGGATGCGATGGCCTGTCTGCCACCGCATCCGGCTATTTCGCCAGTTCCTTGAGCCCCAGACGGATCAGCATTCCCGTGTCCGCCTCGCCTCCGGCAGACTTCAGGGCCGCCGCCACGGCGTTCGCCGCCATGTCGCGCGAATAGCCGAGATTGACAAGGGCGGAGACGGCATCGGCCACCGGCGTGGGGGCAACGCCCTCGCCAAGCTCCTGCTTGAGGCCGATGGTGCCGGTGGCATCACCCGCCAGCGCGGGCGCCTTGTTCTTGAGCTCGGTGACGATGCGCTCGGCCACCTTCTTGCCGACGCCGGGCGCGCGCGAAACCATGGTGATATCGCGCAGGGCGATGGCGTTCGCCAGCTCGGAGGGGGACAGGGTGGATAGCACCGCAAGCGCCACCTTCGCGCCGACCCCCTGAACGTTGCCCGTGAGCAGGCGGAACCATTCGCGCTCGAGGGCCGAGCCGAAGCCATAAAGCCGGATCATGTCCTCGCGGACATAGGTCTCAATGTAGAGGGTGGTGGCCGTGCCAGGCTCGAGCTTGCCCAGCGTGCGCGCGGAGCAGTAGGCCACGTAGCCCACACCGTTCACGTCGATGACGCAGTGATCCTCGCCGATCTCGTCGACGAGTCCCTTGAGCTTGCCGATCATGCCGCCGCCCCCTTCGCCAGGCGCCAGGCCGGCGACTGCCGGTGGTGCGCATGGCAGATGGCAATGGCGATTGCATCCGCCGCGTCGTCGGTGTCGAACGTCGCGCGCGGGAGCAGCACCTTCACCATCATGTGGATCTGCTTCTTGTCGCCATGACCGACGCCGATGACCGACTTCTTCACCGCGTTCGGCGCGTATTCCGCCACGCGCAGGCCCGCACGGGCGGGAACCAGCATGGCCACACCCCTCGCCTGTCCGAGCTTCAGGGTAGCGGTTGCGTCCTTGTTCACGAAGGTCGCCTCCACCGCCGCCTCGTCGGGGCGGTAGATGTGCAGGATTTCCGCCAGCCCGTCATGAAGCTGGCAGAGGCGGGATGCGAGGTCCGCCTTGTCATCGGAACGCACGGTGCCCGACGCCACAAAGCGCAACGAATTTCCGAGTGTCTCCACGACGCCCCAGCCGGTGCGGCGCAGGCCCGGGTCTATTCCGATGATGCGAATCGTCTCAGCCATGGCTCACCTTAACCATGGCCCATCTTATTGCCAGAAGGAGAACAAAAAATAAACAAAAGGGTGAGGGATCACCCCCGCGCGAAGGCGGTCTCCAGCAGCCTGATCTGCGCGGACACCGGGCTTGGACGGAAATCCGGGCGGAAATCCAGCCCGTCGCCATAGATCTCCTGATCCATGCGGCGTACACGTTCCTCGAGGCGCACCGAACGATAGACGAGGTCGACGAACCGTGTGGGAAGCTCCTCCCAGCCGGGTGCCTTCTCGTCGGGACCGGCATTGTCCAGCCGCACCTTTGCCTTCTCGGCGGCGACCTGATCGCGGGTCATCTCGCCCGAGTTGGCGGCGCGCTGGAGAAGCAGCCAGGAGGCGATCTGCATCAGACGGGTGGTCAGGCGCATGGACTCAGCCGCATAGAGCGACGCAGCCACACGGGAGAGGCTCCGCGCCAGAACGCGGCCTTCGCCATCCAGAAAATCTGCCGCCTCTTCAACAAGCCCCATTCCCTCGTCGTAGATTGGCTTGAAGGAATGGGAGAAAACCCGCCGCTCGGCGAGTTTCACCATGTTGAAACTGCCTCTTGTGCCCATTGATCCCATGATTCTGCCAGTTCGTCCGGACTGCTTCCACAGAGCAGCCACCATCCCTGTCGTCGTTTGAGTCAAAGATGCTATGGGCAGGGAGCGATATCAACCCCCGGCCACCGGCCACCGGCGGACCCGCACCAGGGGATTGACAGACCGGACGAGGCCATTCGCACCGGCAGGGAACGGGCTCGAAAAGACAAAAAAAGAGCCGCAAAAGCGGCTCTCAGGAGTTTAAACAGGGAGGCGTCAAACGGAATGGCACAGGCCATTCTGTCCGAATCCAGACGAACTGGATATGCACAGTAATCACATGTAAAGCTTAATTTATGGTTAATGAAGCAACCGCTATTGTTAACCTGTCAGGCGGCGCGTCCAGAGAGCGGCAGATCGGTCGAGAAGCGGTGGCGGCGCTCGCAAATTCGGGCGGCTTCCTGTATCAGTCGGCACAACAGCCGTCAGTCCGGCGCCCCATTGACGCCGGAATGATGGGACATGGCCGTTTCTTCGAGAGTTTGTGCAGATCATGAGTGACCAGAACACGCCGAACCGCTGCCGCATCGTGCTCATCACCCCGCCAGACGGGCCGGGCATCGACGAACGTGTCGCAAGCGCCCTTGGCGGCGGTGACGTGGCGTCGCTCATCGTGCCCAACTACGGCCGAGACGAAGCAACCTTCCAGGATTTCGCCGGACGAATGACGGGAATCGCGCATGAGCACAACGTGGCCTGCGTGGTCGCCGGAGAGCCGCGAATCGCCGCGCGCGTCCATGCGGATGGGGTGCATATCGAAGGCAGCCTTGAGGACCTCGAGGAAGCCATCGAGAAGCACCAGGCAAAGATGATGATCGGCTGTGGCGACATCCGGACGCGCGACGACGCCATGGTGTTTGGCGAGGCGGAACCGGACTATCTCTTCTTCGGCAAGTTCGGTTTCGACACGAAGCCGGAACCGCATCCGCGCAACCTCGCCCTCGGCGAATGGTGGTCGGAGGTGATGCAGCTTCCCTGCATCGTGCTGGCGGGCAGCGATATCGCCTCCGTGATCGCGGTCGCGAAAACCGGCGCCGATTTCGTGGCGATCGGCAATGCCGTGTTCGGCGAGGGCGTTGAACCGGCGAAGATGGTCGCCGAGGCAAATGCGCTGCTCGATGCCTCCGCCCCCCGTTTTGAAGAGTGACATGAAGAGAATCCGCCTCACCACCCTTTCCCTGATTGCCGCGGCGCTTCTCGCCGGGCCCGGCCTTGCGCAGGAAGACACCGGCAAGGGCGCGCGTCCAGCCACCCAGCAGCAGGAGAATGGCGACGCGAAGGGCGATGGGGTTCCCATCGATCCGTCCCGCTTCGGCGAGATCGTGGACGAAGCCTATGGCGCGTTCCAGCGTGGGTATTATCTCACGGCGCTCGAGCTTGCGCGGCCGCGGGCGGAAAAGGGAGATGCCGCGGCGCAGACGCTGATCGCCGAGATCTACGCCAACGGCCTTGGGGTTCGACGCGACCTGCAGGAAGCCGCGAAATGGTACGAGAAGGCGGCGGAACAGGGCATCCCCGACGCGCAGCTGCAATTCGCGCTGCTTCTCATCGAAGGCACGGTGGTGAAGCCCGACCCCGACCGGGCCTTCGAGCTGATGCGCAAGGCGGCCGAGGCGGGACGCCCTCTCGCCCAGTTCAACCTGGCGCAGATGCTGACGGATCAGGGACGGCTGAACGAGGCGGTCCAATGGTACGAGAAGGCGGCGGAAGCGAAGCTTCCCGACGCGCAGTACGCGATGGCGCAGATCTATGCCGAAGGCGTGGGTGGCAAGCCGCAGAACCTCGAAAAAGCCCGCCGATGGCTGGAACTCGCCGCGAAGAACAATTTCGATACCGCCCAGCTCGACTTCGGCACGTGGCTGGTCGAGGGCCGCGGCGGACCGGTCAACTTCGCGGAAGGCTTCGCCTGGCTCAAGCGGGCGGCTGACGCCGGCAATGTCGCGGCCTGGAACCGCGTCGCCAAGCTCTACCGCGCGGGCGTTGGCGTCGACCCGGATCGCGTCGAGGCGGCGGCGTGGTACATGCGGGCCCGGCAGGCCGGCCTGATCGACGAGACGATGGAAGATTTTCTCGACGGCCTGTCGGACGACGAGATCCAGCGCTCCCAGGAACGCATGGAAGCCCTGCGATAGACGCTTTTCTGCCGCTCCAGACTCGCTCAGATCTTGCCTCGCGGCGCGATTTGTGGTGTTGAGCAGTCCCAAGATCCAGGACATCAGATACAACGGAACTTCCGTATGAAGATTGACGGCAATGAAATCCGCCCGGGCAATGTGATCGAGCACAAGGGCAGCCTGTGGGTGGCGGTGAAGACGATGGCGGTGAAGCCCGGCAAGGGCGGCGCCTACAACCAGGTCGAGCTCAAGAACCTGCTCGACGGCACCAAGCTCAACGAGCGCTTCCGCGCTGCCGAGACGGTCGAACGCGTCCGCCTCGAGCAGAAGGACTTCACGTTCCTCTATGAACAGGGCGACGCCCTGATCTTCATGGACACCGAGACCTACGAGCAGCTGGAGCTGCAGAAGGATTTCGTCGGCGAGCGCGCCGCGTTCCTGCAGGATGGCATGACCGTCACGGTAGAGCTCTACCAGGACAAGCCGATCGGCATCTCCCTGCCGGACCAGGTGGTGCTCGAGGTCCGCGAGGCCGATCCGGTGGTCAAGGGCCAGACGGCCGCTTCGTCCTACAAGCCGGCCGTGCTTGAGAACGGCATCCGCATCATGGTCCCGCCGTTCATCACCTCCGGCGAGAAGATCGTAGTGGACACCAACGAAATCACCTATCTGCGTCGCGCAGACTAATTCCACGGAGCGGCTGCCCCCTTTCCCTTCTCCGGGGGCGCTCCAGTTATGCGTTCAGCCGCACTGACAAGGCCGGATTCACCAGACCGGCCTTTTTTCAGTGGCTGGACAGGCTATTTGAAAGACGGGAACAGCACTCATGGCGCGTTCGGCTATCATCAATGTCATGGTTCAGGCAGCCCTCAAGGCCGGGCGTTCGCTCGCTCGCGATTTCGGCGAGGTGCAGAACCTCCAGGTGTCCCTCAAGGGTCCTGCCGACTATGTCAGCCAGGCTGACAAGCGAGCCGAGGAAATCCTTTTCAACGAACTGTCGCGCGCACGGCCCGGCTATTCGTTCCTGATGGAGGAACGGGGCGGAGTGGCCGGCGACGACCCCCAGCACCGCTGGATCGTCGATCCTCTCGACGGCACGACGAACTTCCTGCACGGCATTCCGTTCTTCGCCATCTCCATCGCCCTTGAGCGCCAGGGCCAGATCGTCGCGGGCGTCATCTACAATCCCGCCATGAACGAGCTTTTCACGGCCGAGCGCGGCAGCGGCGCCTTCTGCAACGAGCATCGCATGCGCGTTGCCGCCCGGCGTGACCTGGGCCACAGCGTCATCGCCACGGGCCTGCCATTCCTGGGACACGGCAACCACGGCCAGGCGCTTCTCGACCTGCGCAACGTGATGGGCGAAGTCTCCGGCATCCGCCGCTTCGGCGCCGCATCGCTCGACCTCGCCTATGTGGCTGCCGGGCGGTTCGACGGCTTCTGGGAAGACAGCCTCAAGCCATGGGACATGGCTGCCGGCATCCTGATGGTGCGCGAAGCCGGCGGCTACGTCAGCGACCGCCAGGGCGGCCAGACCATGCTCACGAGCGGTTCGATCGTCTGCGGCAACGAGGACATCCACGCCAAGTTGCTCCGACAGCTGCAGATCAAGCGCTGAGACATCGCATCAATCTCCACTCCGCGATTGCATGAAGAGGCGGCCGGACTCCCGGACCGCCTCTTCCGCATTTTCGGGCTGCGTCCAGCCAAAGGCCTGCATGAACGGCGCAGGATCCAGGACGAGATCGTCCAGCAGGGATTCGGCGAGCTTCTTCCGTCCGACCGCGCCGAGAGCGGCACGCAGCAAGGGCGGCGGAACGGGGAGAAGGCGGGGGCTTCTGCCCATTCCTTCGCGGAGCCAGGTCACCGCCTCGGCCAGCGAGATCGGCTCGGCATCAGCAATCTCATAAATGCCGCAATGCCTGACCTGCAGGCCCGCCTCGACTGCGGCAGCTATGGCACTGCAAAGATTGCCCACCGAGCACAGGGATCTGCGGTGGCGCACAGCACCGAAAGGCAGCGGCAGCGGGGTCACGGCAAGCCTTTGCAGGCGCTGCCAGTTGCCCGGGGCGTCATGGCCATAGACCAGCGGCGGACGGAGGATGGTGAAGGACATGGCATCCTTCTGCATGAGTTCCGTCACATGCAATTCGGCCCACAGCTTCGACAGCGCATAGGCATTCGAACGATCCGGGGAGGCTTCGGCACGACGGGCAGCAATGCTGCTCAGGAACACAAAGTTGCGCACCGGCGAGCCGTGGCACGCCTCTGCCAGACGCCGGGTGCCGCCATCGTTTACGGAGAAGAACTGCTCGTCGGAAGCCGCGCGATGGGCCAACCCGGCCAAATGGACCACGCAGTCGATGTCGCCCAGAAGGCCGGCCCAGTCGGTCTGCGGGCCGATGGCCGGAAGGGGCCAGAACCCTTCCGACATGTTGCCGGATGCCCTGCCCGTCTCCACGACCACATGACCCCGCGAGCGCAGGTGCGGGACGAGATGACGGCCGATGAAGCCGGATGAGCCCGTTACGAGGATCGTTGCCATGCTACCGTCCCGCGGCGCGCCAGGTCATTTCAATTTGGTCACAATTCCGCTTAGACTTTTCGCCAATTTTCAAATGACCGTTGTAATGTTGGGCGCAATTCAACACAAATAGCCGGCAGGCCCGTCCGCGTGCTGGTAATCAGGTCGTGGCCGTCTCGCTTTGAAGAACACTTTGGGGAACACTAGGGGTGCACGAATCCGTGGGAAAACAAGGTATGACTGCTGAAGAACGCTACGCGCCCATCCGGCTCTCGAGCCCACGCATCTTCCTTTACACGATGCTGATCTTCCTGCTGATCGTCGGATTCGTCGCCGCCATACTCTACAGGCAGATCTCCAATGCGTTCCAGAGCAACCCGGGCCTGAACGGACTCATCCTCGGCGTGCTGCTGATCGGAATCCTGCTCGCGTTCGGGCAGGTGGTGCGGCTGTTCCGCGAAGTGCGCTGGGTGAATTCCTTCCTCGCCGGCTCGACGGCAAAGGATCCGGTGCTGCTTGCGCCCATGAAGGCGCTGCTCAGCCGCTCCTCGGCACTCGCCCTGTCGCCGGCATCCATGCGGTCCATCCTCGATTCGATCGCCAACCGTCTCGACGAAAGCCGCGACATCTCACGCTATCTCATCGGTCTGCTGGTGTTCCTCGGCCTGCTGGGGACCTTCTGGGGCCTCCTGCAGACGATCGGTTCCATCAGCAGCACTATCCAGTCGCTCGATCCGGGTTCAGGCACGGCGAACGACATGCTCAACTCGCTGAAGGAGGGCCTGACAGCGCCGCTGAGCGGGATGGGAACGGCGTTCTCGTCGTCGCTGTTCGGTCTTTCGGGCTCGCTGATCCTCGGGTTCCTGGACCTGCAGGCCGGACGCGCGCAGACACGGTTCTACACCGAGCTCGAGAACTGGCTGTCCACGGTGACCGACCTCAGCTCCGACCTCGCCGACAACCGCGACGGCGCGACGGAGGAACTGCGGGCGCTGGCGGCGCGCCTGCGCAGCGCACAGGAAACCGGCAGCAACCAGAGAACCGCTGCCGCCATGGCATCGCTGGCCGAGGGTATTTCCGGCCTTGTGAAGAGCATGCGACACGAGCAGCAGATGATGCGCGACTGGATGGAAGCGCAGGCACAGGACCAGCGTGAGCTGCGGCGCACGCTCGACCGCATCTCCGAGTCGCTCAAGAAGACGGATGCGCACTGATGGCACTCAGCCGCCGCCGGGAACGACACATCGATTACTGGCCGGGGTTCGTCGACGCGCTGTCGACGCTGCTTATGGCCATCATGTTCCTTCTCTCCGTTTTCGTGCTGGCCCAGTTCTTCCTAAGCCGGGAGATCACCAGCCGGGACGAGGTTCTCGACCGCCTGAACGCGCAGATCAACGAACTGACGCAGCTTCTGGCTCTTGAGCGCACCAACGTGCAGGACGCGGAGGACCAGATCGCCGCCCTGCGGGCGTCGCTCCAGCAGGCGGAGGCAGAACAGTCCAGGCTGCAGCAGCTGCTTGCCAGCGGCGCCGGTCAGGGAGCAGAGGCGCAGGCGCGCATCTCCTCCCTTTCCTCCGAACTGGAGAACGAGCGGCAGGTGAGCCAGAGGGCCCTGTCGCAGGTTGAACTTCTGAACCAGCAGATCGCCGCGCTGCGCCAGCAGATCAGCGCGCTGGAGGCTGCTCTCGAGGCTGCCGAGGCGAAGGACCGCGAAGCCAACGTCAAGATTGCCGACCTCGGCCGCCGGCTCAACATCGCCCTCGCCCAGCGGGTGCAGGAGCTGAACCGCTACCGGTCCGACTTCTTCGGCCGGCTGCGCGAGATCCTGTCCGACCGCGAGAATATCCGCATCGTCGGCGACCGCTTCGTGTTCCAGTCGGAGGTGCTGTTCGCCTCCGGCGCCACCGAGATCAATCCTTCGGGCCAGGAGGAAATGCGCAAGGTGGCGCAGGCCATCCTGGAACTCGAGAAGGAGATCCCGCCGGAGATCAACTGGGTGCTGCGGGTGGACGGCCATACGGACAACATCCCGCTGTCCGGCGCGGGGCGCTATCGCGACAACTGGGAACTGTCGGCCGCCCGAGCAATCGCGGTGGTCCGCTTCCTGATCGAGAACGGCGTCCCATCCAGCCGTCTGGTTGCAGCCGGCTTCGGCGAATTCCAGCCGCTTGATCCCGCCGACACGCCCGAGGCCCGCAGCCGCAACCGCCGCATCGAACTGAAGCTCACGGAGCGGTGACCGGGCGGGCCGGAAGGCCCCTGCCCTGTCCTTGTCGCTTTGGGCTCCTGATCACCAGCAGCCTCCCCTTCGTGGTTGATCATCACCATGAAGGGGTGGCGCAAGTTCCAGAACCCTCACCAGCAAGGAGGTCCGTCAAAGGGCGAGGTTCACCTGCTGCAACAGAAGGTGATGGAAAGGGTCTGAGGAAATGACTACTCGGCCGCGCCGCTCAGAATCTCGGGGCCGACATCGAACTGGAGGCTCGCGAGGCGCGAGTAGACGCCGCCGAGGCGGACCAGCTCGTGGTGAGTGCCTTCCTCGACCACCATGCCGTCTTCCATCACCAGAATGCGGTCGGCCTTGAGCACCGTTGCCAGACGGTGGGCGATGATGATGGTCGTGCGTCCCTCCATGGAGTGGTTCAGCGCCTGCTGGACCAGGGTCTCGCTTTCCGCATCGAGCGCGGAGGTCGCTTCGTCGAGCAGAAGGATCGGCGCATTGCGCAGAATGGCACGCGCAATCGAGAGACGCTGGCGCTGGCCACCCGAAAGGGTGACCCCGCGCTCGCCGAGCTGCGTGTCGTAGCCTTCCGGCAAGGCCATGATGAAGTCGTGCGCAAGGGCGGCCCTTGCGGCCTTCTCGATTTCGGCCCGCGAAGCGTCAGGGCGGCCGAAGGCTATGTTGTTCGCCGCGGTGTCGGCGAAGATCACGCTTTCCTGCGGAACGATGGCGATGCTGGAGCGCAGTTCCTTCGGGTCCAGCCGGTCGATCTCCACACCGTCGACAAGGACGGAGCCGGAGACGGGATCATAGAAGCGCAGGAGAAGCGAAAAGATGGTGCTCTTGCCCGCTCCGGACGGGCCGACGATGGCCACGGTCTCGCCGGGCGCCACGCGGAAGGAGAGATTGCGAAGCGCGAGCGTGTCCGGCCGGGAGGGATAGCAGAAGGTAACGTTGCGGAACTCCACCTCGCCGCGCACCGGAGAGGGCAGCGACCGCGGTTGGGCAGGCGCCGTGATGATGGGCCGCTCGGCAAGAAGTTCCGACATGCGCTCGGCGGCGCCTGCCGCCTGCTGAAGCTCACCCCAGACCTCCGACAGCGCACCCAGGGAGCTCGCGGCAAGAACCGCATAGAGCAGGAACTGACCGAGCGTGCCACCCGTCATCTTGCCGGAGAGCACGTCCTGCGAACCGACCCAGAGAACGACCACCACCGAGGTGAAGACTGCAAGGATGGCGAAAAAGGTGAGGATGGAACGGGACGTGATGGACTTACGCGCCGCCCTGAATGCGGCATTGACCGCTTCCGTGAAGCTGCGGCTGGCGCGGTCCTCGTTCACGAAGGCCTGAAGCAGGCGGATCGCGCCGATCTGCTCTCCGGCCATGGCCATCGCACCGGCCAGCGCGTCCTGCGCCCAGCGCGAGCGGTTGCGAACCGTACGGCCGAACACGATGATGGGCAGCACCACCAGCGGGAAGGAAAGAAGGGCCAGCAGCGACAGACGCGGACTGGTGAAAACCATCATGCCCAGCGCGCCGAGCCCCATGATGGTGTTGCGCAGCGCGATCGAGGCCGTCGCTCCCAACGCCGACTTGATCTGGGTGGCATCCGCCGTCAGGCGGGAAACGATCTCGCCCGAGTGCACGCCATCGAAAAAGGACGGTGACAGGCGCGTCAGATGGTCGAACACGTCGCGGCGCAGGTCAGCTACCACCCGCTCGCCGAGCGTGATGACAAAGAAGTAGCGCATGGCGGAGGCCAACGCGAGCACGAAGCCGACAAGGATCAGGATAAGGAAATAGCCCTGGATGGCGGCGCCGTCGTCGCTGGAGAAGCCATGGTCAATCATCTGCCGGACAGCGATCGGCAGGACGAGCGTCGCGGCACTGGACAAAAGCAGGAACACAAACGCACCCGCTACCAGCCCGCGATAACGGGACAGGTAAGGAACGAGTCCCCGAAGGGGCGTCAGCGACCGCCGGTTACCAGGCCGCGCCCCCCTGGCATTCTCCGTCATGGCTTTCCTTCCGCAATATCGAGATTCGCACCGTGTGGCCTTGTAACCGAAAGACGGGTGATGTATAGGCGCTGCGAACCTTTCCAAAGCCGTAGCCCTGGTCGGCGGCGGCTGCAAGTTTCTACGCTGGGCGAGATTGCCGCACTATGACGGTCAATGTCCAGGTGCACAGAGAAATCAGGATAGAGTGATGAAAGCTGACATCCATCCCGACTACCACTTGATCAAGATCGTCATGACGAACGGCACCGAGTACTACACTCGCTCCACGTGGGGTGAAGAGGGTGCGACGCTGCAGCTCGACATCGACCCGAACTCGCATCCGGCCTGGACGGGTGGCCAGCAGACGATCGTCGACCGCGGTGGCCGCGTCTCCAAGTTCAAGAAGCGCTACGAAGGTCTCGGCATCTAATCTCCCGACTTCAGAGTTTCAAAAGAAAGGCCCCGATCGTGATCCGATCGGGGTCTTTCTTTTTATTTGCCGTTGCTCCGAAACTCCTGCGCCGGGGCATCGCGGGATGAGCGCGCGATGCCCCAAACCCGTCATTACGAGCTCAGCTTGGCCATCGTTTCTTCATCGACCTCGAAGTTGGCGTAGACGTTCTGCACGTCGTCATCATCCTCGAGGGTGGCGATCAGCTTGAGCACGGAACGGGCACGCTCCTCGTCGACCGGCGTGACGTTCTGGGGGCGCCAAACCGTCTTGGTGGACTCGGGCTCACCCAGGGCCTTTTCGAGACTGGCCACAACCTCACCCAGGTTCTCGAAGGCACAGGTGATGACATGTCCGTTCTCATCGGAGGTCACATCATCTGCGCCGGCCTCGATGGCGGCCTCCATCACCTTGTCGGCATCGCCAACGGACGCCGGATAGACGATCTCGCCCACCCGGTCGAACATGAAGGACACCGAGCCGGTCTCACCGAGGGAGCCGCCAGCCTTGGTGAAGGCGGCGCGGACGTTGGAGGCGGTGCGGTTGCGGTTGTCGGTCAGGGCCTCGACAATGATGGCGACGCCGCCGGGGCCATAGCCCTCGTAGCGGATCTCGTCATAGTTCTCGCCATCATTGCCTGAAGCCTTCTTGATCGCCCGCTCGATGTTTTCCTTGGGCATCGACTGCGCCTTGGCGTTCTGGATCGCCAACCGCAGACGCGGGTTCGCAGCGGGATCGGGCAGGCCGGCCTTCGCAGCGACGGTGATCTCGCGCGCAAGCTTGGAGAAGATCTTCGACCGCGCCGCGTCCTGACGGCCCTTGCGGTGCATGATGTTCTTAAATTGGGAATGACCGGCCATGGGGCTCCTTCTTGATGCGCCTGAGTATTGAAATGCGCCTGAAATGCGTGGAATGCGCGCCCTTATAGTGAAAATCTGCTTTCAGGTCCAGATTCCGCTTGGCGGCAAAGGTGTCGCCCTTCACGCAATGGTTACGCGTACAAATCGTGATCTTCCATTATTGTCGGAGCAAGCCGTCACGGAGGAGACGAGTGATGTTCAGCCGCCTTCTGATCCTTGCCGCGACCTTCGCTCTCGCGCCGTTTGCCGCCCAGGCGCAGCAGTCCCAGCGTCCCAGCACTTGCCTGGCCATCGCACAGCGGCTTCCCGATGTCGTCTACGCAAGCTTCTCGCCGGCCGCCGCCAGCGACGAAGTGGAGATCACCTATGCCGGGCATTCGACCTACGTGATCGTCACGCCGGCAGGCATCAGGATTGCCACGGACTTCAACGGATATTTCGGCAGCGACCCGGTGCCGGACGTGGTGACGATGAACAAGGCGCACAGCACGCACTACACGCCCTACCCCGATCCCGCCATCAAGCACGTGCTGCCGGGCTGGGGCGTCGACGGCGAGCCGGCGCAGCACTCGGTGGTCGTAGAGGACGTCTACATCCGCAACGTTCCCACGGACATCCGCCGCTTTGGCTATACCGAGAAGAACGGAAATTCCATCTTCATCTTCGAGGTGGCGGGTCTCTGCATCGGGCATCTCGGCCACCTGCACCATCCGCTCGACGACACCCACTATGCCGCGATCGGCAGGCTCGACATCCTGATGGTTCCGATCGACGGCGGGCTTACCCTCTCGCTCGAACACATGTCGGAGATCACCCGGCGCCTGCAGTCCTCCATCGTCCTGCCCATGCACCGGCATTCGACACCGCTCAATGCCTTTACGGGAAGGCTCAAGGACGGGTTTGACATCGACTTCCGCAACAGCCCGTCCATGACGGTGTCGGTGCGCAGCCTGCCACGGCGGCCAACCGTGGTCATCCTCCAGGGTGTCTGAAGCTAAAGGCGCCCGGCCGCAGTTTATCAGTGTGTCTTTATGCCAGCAGCGGCATCACGCTCCCGCTTGCGGCGCGCCATCATGTTGAGAGCCTCAACCAGCGCCGAGAAGCCCATGGCCGTGTAGACGTAACCCTTCGGAACATGGAAGCCCATGCCATCGGCGATCAGTGTCATGCCAATCATCAGAAGGAAGGCAAGCGCCAGCATGACGACGGTGGGATTGGCAGCGATGAAGCGCGACAGCGGCTCGGCGGCGACCAGCATGACGGCAACCGCGCAGATGACCGCAACAAACATGATCGCCAGGTGATCCGTCATGCCGACCGCGGTGATGATGGAATCGATGGAGAATACCAGGTCCAGCATCAGGATCTGGCCGATGGCCGAACCAACCGTCAGGGTCGAGACGGCGCCGATCATGTTTTCCTTGGGGTCGGACGGATCCACCGAATGATGGATCTCCTTGGTGGCCTTCCAGACGAGGAACAGGCCACCGGCGATGAGGATCAGGTCGCGCCAGGAGAAACCGTGACCGAAAAGGCTGAAGATCGGGGTCGTCAGGGTGACGATAAAAGCGATAGTGCCCAACAGCGCCAGGCGCAGCACCAGCGCCCCGCTGATGCCGATGCGGCGCGCCCGCGCCTGCTGGTCCTGCGGAAGCTTGTTGGTGAGAATGGAGATGAAGATCAGGTTGTCTATGCCGAGAACAATCTCCAGCACGACAAGAGTCACAAGCGCAATCCAGGCGGCCGGGTCGCTCACAAACCCGAAATGCTCGATGAGCCAATCCATGGCAGGTGTTCCCCCAGAGGCGGAGTCATATGTCCCACAGAGTGAACGCAGGCGCTGCTCCTGTCCACTGAACAGTTCGTTCAATGGCGGAAGCCCGGCGTCCCGCGCCCGACATCAACTCCAGAACGAGGGGATCGTTTCCTCCAGACGCGGGCCGAGACGAAGTGGCGCGATCTTTTCGGTCAGCCCCGTGCGGTCCGAAATCTCCAGCGCGACGCCGCAGATGGTGGCCGGCCCCTCCGCCGCCTCGAAGCGGCCCTTCGGCAGCTTGGTGATGAAGCGGTTGAGAGGCTCCTCCTTGTCGAAGCCGAGCGAGGAATCGTAGTCGCCGCACATGCCGGCATCGGTCATATAGCCCGTGCCGTTCTTGAGAATCTGATGGTCGGCTGTCGGCTGGTGCGTGTGGGTGCCGATCACGGCACTTACGCGGCCATCGACGAAATGTCCGAAGCAGACCTTCTCCGAGGTCGCTTCCGCATGAAAGTCTATGAAGATCGCGTCGGCCTGCTCGCCCAGGGGGCAGGCTTCCAGAAGTTCCTCGGCGGAACGGAACGGATCGTCCAGGTCCGGGTGCATGAAGACTCGCCCCATGATGTTGGTGACGAGCACGCGCGCGCCGTTGCGGGCCGTAAACAGGCCCGCGCCCTTGCCTGGCGTTCCCTTCGGAAAATTGGCGGGACGGATGAAGCGGTCGTACCTCGGAGCGAAGCTCAGCGCCTCGCGCTGGTCCCACACGTGATTGCCAGTGGTCACCACGTCGGCGCCCGCCTGCAACGTCGTCAGGAAAATCTCTTCGGTAATGCCAAAGCCCCCGGCCGCGTTCTCGCCGTTGACAATGACAAAATCCAGCTGGAAATCCGAGATCAGACCCGGAAGCCGGTCCCACACCGCCTTGCGGCCGGTACGGCCGACCATATCGCCAAGAAAAAGCAACCTCATTCCCAGCTCTTAACCGCTGAGCGGGAATGTGCGCAAGCCGGATTCTGTAAGGATCTCGGGGAGAGGCACGTCATGGGGCTCATTCGGCACCTGCTCGACCTCCTGACAGTCGAAGGCGATGCCGATCAGACGCGGAGAAATTCCCTTTCCCCTCAGAACGTCGATGGCGCGATCGTAGAACCCCGCGCCATAGCCAAGGCGGTGGCCGCGAGCATCAAAGCCGACCAGCGGAACCAGCAGCACAACCGGATCGACCGCCGGAGCGTTCTCGTCCGGTCCGAGGGTCTTGAAGCCCATGTCGACGAGAGGCGCGCCGGGAACAAACTCCCGGAAGATCATTTCGGTCCGGCTCAGAATGGCCGGCAGGGCCACGCGCGCGCCATAGTCGCGCACGGCAGCCATCAGAGGACGCACATCCACCTCGGAACGCATCGGCCAATAGCCCGCAACGATCACACCGGGCTCCGGCACGACCTGCCTGGCCCAGTCGGCAAAAGTGCAGGACACCTCGGCGCGCCAACGGGGATCAAGGGCGTCGCGCTGGGCCAGGATCTGCTTGCGCAGAGCCTGCTTCTGTTCCTTTACTGTCTGATCCATTGCTACTTTTCCGGACGCAGGTTGCCTCAGAACTGTCCGGACCCTCACACAAATCCGAAACCGATCCAACCGCCAGTTTCGGCGGTTCTGAAATCAGTCCCAACTTTTCGCGGAACCGCGTTCCGTTTTCTGACGCGGTTCCAGACGGAAAACCGGTGCCCACTTTTCCTGAAACCGCGATCTGTTTCCTGACGTGGTTCCGGCAGCTGCTGTCGTTACCGCCTGTACGACAGATTCCAGGCACACAAAAATTCGCCTTTCCAGCCGGGAGGCTGAAAAGGCGGACTGGCGAACCGGTGCAACCGATGGAGGATTCGATCCCGGGCCCTACAAAGTAGGTGGGCGCCATATGACCAAGCCCACGGGCAAGGTCAGGGACAGCTCCCTATAGGATCGATACGGCCCCGAGGATGTTGTTCTCCTGTCGCGAAGCCCAGAACGCCACTTACAAATATAGGTCCGCTGTCAAGCGCGCGCCAGACCCCGGCGCCGCCTCAACACGAAAATTCAGGGCGTCACCACGCCGCGCCGGCCGAACTTGCGGTGGCCCAGGGGCTGATCCGCCTCGGCCTCGTCGCCACCCCTCAGTTCAACCTCTCCGCCAGTCTCGAAAATGATGTCGAGAAAATCCACCAGCCACTGGCGCAGGTGGGTATCCCAGACCAGCCGGCCACCCAGATGGTCGCGCGCTGGCTGCGCACCCGGTAACACGAAACGCTGCGCGCCATGCACCACCCACCGCTGCATCATCGCCCGGGTAAGCTCCGCATGGAACTGGATGCCCCAGGCATTGTCACCATAGCGGATGGCCTGGTTGGGATAATGCTCGCCTGTCGCCAGAAGCTCGACGCCCGACGGCAGCGAGAAGCCCTCGCGGTGGAAGTGATAGACCATTTCCGGCCAGTGCATGAGCTTGCGCCCGGCGTCCGTGGCGCGGATGGGATACCAGCCGATCTCGACCAGCCCGTGATCGTGGCCCTTCACGTGGCCACCGAGATGTTTCACCAGCATCTGCGCGCCCAGGCAAATTCCCAGGAACGGCTTGTTCTCACGCAGGGGCACGCCGATCCAGTCGATCTCGCGCTTGACGAATTCGTCGCGATCGTTGGCGCTCATCGGACCACCGAAGATGATCGCACCTTCGTGTTCAGCGAGCGTTTCCGGCAGCGGATCACCCAGCGGAGGGCGCCGGATGTCGAGCTTGAAACCGCTCCGTTCGAGGAGGTGTCCAACCCGTCCAGGGCTGGACATTTCCTGATGCAGTACGATCAGGATCTTTTTCTCAGCCGCTTGCGTCATGTGGAACCGGGGATCCCTCCCCGCTCTTCAAGAACCTGCTGACGAATGGTCACCCGCGTTCTGCCGTCCACGCCGATCAGCTCGGCAATGCGCCAGACGAGATTTTCTTCCAGCTCGCGCATGACTCCATCCGAAAGGACGATCTCCCATACGAGCCGGATGAATTCAATACGGGCCTCCTCGTCCAGATGGCGCTTGAGTACAGTCGTGAACGTGTAGATGTCGACCGCACTGGCCTCGGCCTCCTGGGCTGCCTCGATCACGGCCTTCAGCTCGGCTCCGTGCAGATTGTAGGCTTTGGAGAGCGCAGCAGTCAGCCCGCGAAGCTCATCATCGTTTCTTTCGCCATCGGCCCGGATGACGTGAACAAGCAGCGCGGCAGCAGCAACACGAGGGTCATCCTCCGTCAATGTCCTCGAGCTCGCGCCATGTCCCCCAGGCAAATTTTTCAGAAAGGCGAAAATGCGTTCAAACATAAAGCTCTCGCGCGGAATCTTGCTGCCATCAATGATGGCCAAGGTTCCGCAGGACACAAGCACCCAATCGCGCGCCCGACCGGCAAACACCAAAATACTACCGTACTGTGTTCCATCCGGCACAGTAATAGCATCCCCGGCACCCCACGGGGATGCGAAAAGGACAATGCCGCCCCTCAGGCCTCCGGCAACCGGACCGGTCGGGAGCTCGCGGAATGCTCAAGCAGGCTGAGCTGCCCTTTCACGGGGCCCGGTACCCACCCTGAGCCGTTCAGAACAGCCCCAGACCCTTGGCAGGACGCGCCGGGGCCCCGTCCTCGGGGTCGGGACCGGGATCGTCCGGAATGATTGGCCGGAACGGGCTCTCATCCTCATCGCCCGGCGCCACATGATCGAGGATCACCGGCTTCACCGGCTGGTCCGGCTCCTTCTCTTCCGGAACCGGCCCCACGGCGGGAGCGGACGGCGGTTCATTGGAAGTGGCAGCCGGTTCTGCCTTTGCAGGCGGCTCGGGCGCCGCGGGCAGTGCGGGCGCAGCCTGAAGCGCGTCCTCGGCCTCGATCACATGGCCGATGCGCTCCATCGGCGCACGCCACTCGAATGCATCGAGCTTCCCAGTGACGGGAGACACGGGCGCCCATTCGTCCACCACCACGCCGTCTGCAACCCATGCCGGGTCCTGCGGGGCCCGGACAGCCTGAGATAGCCAATGCCGCATGCGGCCCTGATCGCCGGTCTCTGCTTCCTCGATGTCGGCAAGCAGCAGGAAAGCGCCCTCGCGGGGCGAGATGCGCACGGCAGCCTCGGCGGACGCACGGGCCTCGGCAAACTCCCCGGCGTCCAGGGCGGCGCGGGCGACGACCAGCTCGGATTCGACATGGTTGGGATGGAGGCGGCGCAGACGCCGCGCGCGCTCCAGGCGATCGTGGGTGGAATCGCCATGCCGCAAGTGGAGATACACCGCGGCCACGTCCGGATGGGGAATGCGCTTCCAGATGGCCTCCAGCACCTTGGCCGCCTTGCGGGTGTCGTTCAGGCGGATCGCGGCGCGGGCAAGCGTCACCGCGGCGGGGACAAAGTCCGGCTGAAGGCGGTTCGCCTCCTGCGCCAGCGCCTTCGCGCCAGCGGGGTCCGAATCCAGCTGTTCCAATGCCTTGGCCGTCAACAGAACAGCGCGCTGGCGGGCAATGACCTTCTTGTCCGCGGACGGTGCGCGGCCGCGCGCGTCGACCAGCGCAAGCGCACCGTCCCAGTCGCGCTCAATCGTCCGGGCTTCGAGAGCCGCATTGGCGGCCCAGCCGAGCTGAGGAGCGAGAGCGGCAGCCTGCGCTGCGAACTGACGGGCGGCCTCACGGTCGCCCAGGCGCTCGGCTTCCAGATAGAGACCGCGAAGGCCGAGCAAGCGGGTTTGCGGGTCTTTCGCCATGTTCCCGAAGCCCGCGCGGGCGGCCTCGAAGTCGCCCTCGAGCAGGGCCGCCTGGGCCTCGAGAAGGCGGATCAGCGGTTCGCGATCCGACGGGATCAGGCTTGCCGCCTGCTTGCCCATACGCCGCGCAAGGCCACCGTCGCCCGCACCGGCAGCGATCAGGCCGGTCGACAGCGCCTGGTAGCCACGGTCGCGGCGGCGGGCGCGGAAGTAGCGCGTGACGGTATGGGGGCTGCGCCAGATGCCGCGAATGATCCACCATAGGATCATCAGGGCGACGAACGCCGCCACCAGCATGACCGCCGCGGCCAGCAGAGTCACCTCATATTGATAGCCGCCGAAGGTGAGAACCAGGTCACCGGGACGCTCCGCAAGCCAGGCAAAGGCCAGGCCAAGCACAAAGACGATTGCCAGAAATACCAGTGTTCGGATCATCGAGCTGTCCTTCAGGCTGGCTTCAACGCCGTGGAGAGCGCCTTGTCGAGAATGTCGTCGGCAGCCTGCCTGGCCCGCAGCTTCGCGGCAAAGTCTACCCCCAGCGCCTTCATGTCATCCGGCAGCGACTCGTATTCGCGCAGCGCCGCAGCGAGGTCGCCACGCTGCACTGCCGCCTCCATCCGCGCCGCAATGGCCGAAGGCTGCTCGCCCGGTACCTCGCCCACCGGCCGCACCGTCACGATCGAGCGGATACTCGCCGTAAAGCGGTCCAAAAGGCCGGCCGACTCCGGGACCGCGCGTTCCGCCGCCGCGATCCGGCTCGCGAGTTTCGAGGCTTCCTCGCCAAGCGTCGCAAGCGCGGGAATGCCGCTGTCCGCATAAGGGCGGAGAGGCTCCAGTTCGGAAGCATTGCTGGCAAGCGCCGAATAGGTTTCCAGCTCGGAGGCAAAGGGCGCGCCACGCTCAATCGCGGATTTCAGGGACGAAGCAGCAACGACCACCGCCACCTTCGGCCCGTCGTCCTGACGGGCGACTTCCGCCGCGAGCTCGTCCACGCGAACCTGAAGGGAATTGAGACTCTCGGAGAGTTCGTCGTACCAGGTCGCCAGGCCGGAGACCTTCTGACCGGCCGCCTCTTCCGCGGCCTGCCTTGCGGCATCGGCGACGCCATTGACCGTCTGACGAAGATTGGCGATCTCCTGTTCGGCCGCCTGCAGACGATCACTGAATTCGGTTGCGGAACCCGCCTCAACCAGACGCTGCGGAAGCTCGGCAACGGAACGTTCCAGGTTCCCCAAACGCTGCTCGAACTCTGAAAGGGCCCTCGATTGGCCGCCGGACCCCTCCGTCTGGAGCCGCTGTTCCAGCGACTGCACCATGTCGCGCAGTTCTGAAATCTGCCGGCGCTCCGCGTCGAAGGAGGGCAGCGCCGGCTGGTTCGTGCGTAAATCGGCGATCTGGCCCTGCAGGGCGGCGATCTCATCACGAAGGGCTGCGGCGGCGCCCTGCTGTGCATTCAAGGCGGGCAGGACACCGGCATATTGCAGCCCCCCCACCGCCAAAAGCGCAACGATTCCGCCGATCATACCGCCCGCGATGGCGCTCCCAGCGGAACGGGCGGCCGTGGCCGGAGCAGGCTGCGGGCTTGCCCCGCGAGCCTTGTCGTCACTGGTTTCAGCGCCTCCATCGCCGCCATTGCCGCCACCATCCTCAGCGGGAGAGACATCGGCCAGCCCGGAAGCCTCGGCAGCAGATTCGGTGCGGTCGGAGGCAGGACCGGTTTCCGCTTCCACGGAAGAATTCGGCGCGGCACTCGCGTCCTCGGGTATCTGGTTGGGCTCCGTAGCGTGCGCGGACACATCCGGCTGGACCGAATCGGGCGCCTGAACCGAAGCAGGCCTTTCCCGCGATGGCTGCGCCCCGCTCGGCGCCTTGGGGGTTTCCTCCACCTTCACTGCCTCCAGATCAATCGTCACGGGCTCCCGCTTCGGGGTCGAGTGGCGTGTCCTAGGTGTCTTGGCCATTGGCAACTCCGCAGGCAGTTTGTCGTAGTTCCGTCCAAGCGGCTCTGCGCTTGCTCAAACGAGCGTATCCCATATTTCAATTAAAGTGAGGCAAATTCCCCGCCAGGGTGGAAAGCATGGCGTCCTCGTTCGGTTCCGGCGCGACCGCAGCACGGGCGCGCAGCGCCGCCGGAAGCTGTTCTCCAATCCGAGCCGACATGACGATAAATCGCGCCGTTTCAAACATGTGTGAGGTGCCTGCCCCCTCGATCAGGCGCAAGAATTCTTCCGCGGCATAGGCCGAATAAAGCAGCACGGCATCCACCGGTCCGGAGCCAAGAACGGCGGCGATTTCATCGTCCGAGGGGGATGCCGGGACGGTGTCGTAGACCTCGACAAGGCGGGGTGCGTAGCCCGAATCGCGCAGCCCCTGCTCAAGAACGCTGCGGCGAACCCGGCCGCAGAGAACAAGAATGCCGGCGCCAGGTGTCACCCGTTCGGCGATGACGCGATGGAGACCCTCGGCATCGCCCGCGCTCTCATCGACCACATTGAACCCTGCCTCGCACGCAACCGCAGCGGTGGCGCTGCCCACGGCGTAGGCCGGCAGGCCCGCGAGCGACCTCACCAGTTCAGGCGGGGCATGGCGGGCGGAGTTCGGACTGGTCAACGCGATGGCTGCGAAATCCGACGATTCGACAGACGGGATGGCAGGAAGCGATTCGATGCGCGTCAGCGGCAGGACCAGAGGCGTGAAGCCCATCCCGCGCACCTTCCGCGCCGTCTTCGACGCACCGGGTTCGGGACGGGTAATCAGAACGCGCGGCATGCAGCCTCCGGCAGTCAGCTCCAGCTCGTGAAGAAGTCCTCGCCGGCCATCTCGCGGATGCGGGCTCCGGCCTCGGCGCCAATCTGGCGGGCATCCGCCGCCGGGCCTTCGGCGGTGATCTCGTGGCGGCGGCCGCCGTCCGGCGTCAGAATCATGCCGCGGAAGCTGATTCGGTCGCCGCTCACGCGGGCAAGGCCAGCGATGGGCGTGCGGCAGGAACCATCAAGTGTGCCCAGGAAGGCGCGTTCGCACTCAAGTTCCGCGCCGGTGGCGGCGTGGTGGATGGGGGCAAGAAGCCTGGCAATGCGTTCGTCGCCGATCCGGTTCTCGATGCAGATGGCTCCCTGGCCCAGGGCGGGCGGGAAGTCCTCCGGATCCATGATCTCGGTGGCAACATGCTCCAGCTTCAGGCGCTTGAGGCCAGCAAGAGCCAGCATGGTGCCCTCGACCACGCCCTCTTCCAGCTTGCGCAGACGGGTCTGCACATTACCGCGGAAGACCTGCACGTCGAGGTCAGGGCGCAGACTGAGCGCCAGCGCCTGACGGCGCAGGGACGAGGTGCCAAGCTTCGCTCCCTTCGGCAGATCCATTAGGCGCTGCACAGAGCCGCCAATGAAGACATCGCGGACATCCTCACGCTCCAGGAAACAGGAGATTTCCAGCCCCTCCGGCAGGTAGGTCGGCATGTCCTTGGACGAATGGACGGCGATGTCGATGCGGCCGTCGTAGAGCGCCTCTTCCAGTTCCTTGGTGAATAGGCCCTTGCCTCCCACCTCCGCGAGCGCGCGGTCAAGAATGCGGTCACCGGTTGTGCTGATGACGACGATCTCAAAGGCCTCTTCCGGCAGGTTGTGCACCGCCATCAACCGGGTGCGGGTTTCCTCGGCCTGAGCCAGAGCCAGGGCGCTTCCGCGCGTTCCAATTCTCACCAGATCGGTTTGCATAAGGCGACGTCCGTGATAACCCGCTACTCGAAAAAGGTCGGTCCATCACTAATAGGGTTCGATCACATCGGCAACAAGGACAGGCTGGGCCTAATGACGCGCGTACTGGGCATCGAGACGAGTTGCGACGAGACCGCCGCTTCCGTTGTGGAGCGCGGAGCGGACGGCCAGCCGCGCATTCTTTCCAGCGTCGTGCTGAGCCAGATCGAGGAGCACGCGGCCTTCGGCGGCGTGGTGCCGGAGATCGCCGCGCGCGCCCATGTGGAGGCGCTGGACGGGGTGATCGAAGCGGCGCTGATGGAAGCGGGCGTCACGCTCGACGAGGTTGACGCCATTGCAGCCACGGCGGGACCGGGCCTCATCGGCGGGCTCATTGTCGGCGTGACCATGGCGAAGGCGATCGCTGCGGCGAAAAACAAGCCCTTTCTTCCCATCAACCATCTGGAAGGCCATGCGCTGACTGCGCGGCTGACGGATCATGTCGATTTTCCGTTCCTGCTGCTGCTCGTTTCCGGCGGGCACACGCAGATCCTGCATGTGGCCGGGCTCGGAAAATATGAGCGGTGGGGCACGACGATCGACGACGCGTTGGGCGAGGCCTTCGACAAGACGGCGAAGCTGCTGTCTCTGCCCTACCCCGGCGGGCCAAATGTGGAAAAGGCCGCAGCGCAGGGTGATCCGAAGCGGTTTGCCTTCCCCCGTCCGATGAAGGGCGAGGCAAGGCTCGACTTTTCCTTCTCCGGCCTCAAGACCGCCGTGCGGCGGGCGGCGACGGAACTCGCGCCGCTGTCGCAGCAGGACATCGCCGACATCTGCGCTTCGTTCCAGAAGGCTGTCACCGAGACGCTCTCAGACCGGGTGGCGCGCAGCCTCGAACGTTTCCAGACCCTTCATCCCGAGATCGCGGAGCCGCATCTGGTGGTGGCAGGGGGCGTGGCAGCCAACCAGGCGATTCGGACGGAACTCGACCGGCTCTGCCGCGAGCACGGATTCACCCTCATCGCACCACCCATGAAGCTTTGCGGCGACAATGCCGCGATGATCGCGTGGGTGGCGGTGGAGCAGCTGGACGCCGGGCTCGCCGAACCCGATTCGATGGCCTTCGCGCCACGTCCGCGATGGCCGCTTGACCAATCTTCGGCGCCGGTATTCGGTGCCGGGAAAAAGGGAGCCAAGGCGTGAGTCCACAGCGCAAGATTGCAGTCCTTGGCGGGGGCGCGTGGGGTACGGCGCTCGCCGCGAACAGCCGCCGCGCCGGGCATGAGGTGACGCTCTACGCGCGCAACGCCGACACCGTGGCGGAGATCAACGGGGCGCGGACGAACAGCCGCTATCTCGGCGACGTGGTGCTGCCGGACGGCATCCGGGCCTCCACCGATGCGGCCGAGGTGCTCGACCGGGCAGATATCGTGCTCGCCGTCATTCCCGCCCAGTCGCTCGGGGGAGCGCTCAAGGAACTGCGTCCCGCCGTCCCGGTGGAGGCACCGGTGGTACTCTGTGCCAAGGGCATCGAGCGGACGACCGGACGGCGCATGTCGGAAGTGGCGCGCGACAGCCTGCCCGAACACCGGATCGGCATCCTTTCAGGCCCGAGCTTTGCGGCGGACGTGGCGCGCGGCCTGCCGACGGCCGTGACGGTCGCCACCGAGGACGAAAGCGTGGCCGCCTCACTGGCCCGCGCGCTCTCCGGCCCCGCCTTCCGCTGCTATTCCAGCGTGGACGTGACCGGCGTGGAACTCGGCGGGGCGATCAAGAACGTGCTCGCCATCGCTGCGGGGGCCAGCACCGGCCGCGGCTTCGGCGCGAGCGCGCAGGCGGCCCTCATCACGCGCGGGTTCGCAGAGCTTCGCCGGCTCGGCAAGGCGGTCGGCGCGCGGGCGGAAACCATCATGGGGCTATCGGGACTCGGCGACCTGATGCTCACCTGCTCCTCGCCACAGTCCCGCAACTATTCCTATGGCCTGGCCCTCGGCAGGGGCGAGGATCTCAGCGGCCGTCCGCTGGCCGAGGGCGTGGCGACCGCGCCCATTGCCTCCGAACTGTGCGAGCGCCTTTCGGTCAAGGCTCCGATCATCGACGCGACGGCCGCCTTGCTGGACGGAAAGATCACCATTGACGAGGCCGTCGAGGCGCTGCTGCGCCGGCCACTCAAATCCGAAGACTGAGGGGAGACACCAATGCTTTTCACGATCATCTCCAAGGACAAGCCCGACAGCCTGGACCTCCGGCTCCAGACCCGGCCCTCGCATCTCGAGTACATCAAGAGCCTCGGCGACGCGGTGAAGCTCGGAGGCCCATTCCTCGACGAGAACGGCAAGCCCTGCGGCAGCCTGGTCATCGTGGAAGGGGACAACATCGAGGGGGCTCGGGAAATCGCCAGCAACGATCCGTATACCAAGGCGGGCCTGTTCGCCTCGACCGAGATCAGCGCCTGGAGCTGGACTGTCAAGAACCCCGAGAACGCCTGAGGACGGACACTATGGCTTACTGGCTGTTCAAGTCGGAGCCCGACGCCTGGTCGTGGGAGCAACAGAAGGCGAAGGGAGCGGAAGGCGAGGAATGGACGGGCGTGCGCAACTACCAGGCGCGCAATTTCATGCGCCAGATGAAGCTCGGCGACAAAGGCTTCTTCTACCACTCCAACAAGGGGCTGGAGATCGTCGGCATCGTCGAGGTCTGCAAGGAAGCCCATCCGGATTCCTCATCCGATGATCCGCGCTGGGAATGCGTGGACGTGCGCGCCGTGTGCGACATGCCGAAGCCGGTGAAGCTCGCCGACATCAAGGCGAACCCCAAGCTCTCCAAGATGTCGCTCGTCACCTCCTTCAGGCTGTCGGTACAGCCCGTGACCGAGGACGAATGGATCGAGGTCTGCCGCATGGGCGGGCTCGACCCCAAGAGCATCTGAGGACCGCATGATCACTCCGGACGGCGCGCGCGAGTTCATCCTGGCGAACACCGCCTTGCAGGCGCCGCCGCACGTCCCGGAGATCCGGTTGCATCTCGCACACGAAGCCTTCGATCTCTGGCACAAGACGGAGGAAGAGCTGGAGGCAGCCGGGGTGCCGCCGCCCTTCTGGGCCTTCGCCTGGGCAGGCGGACAGGGGCTTGCCCGCTATGTGCTCGACCATCCCGAGACCGTGCGTGGCAAACGGGTGCTGGATTTCGCGAGCGGCTCCGGCCTGGTTGCGATTGCAGCCTGCAAGGCAGGTGCGGCTGCCGTCACCGCCACGGACATTGACCCGTTCGCGATCGTTGCCTGCCGGGTGAACATGGAGGCCAACGGCGTACAGTTCGCCGTCACGGACGAGGACTGCATCGGCCGCACGGAGGGCTTCGACGTGCTGCTGGCCGGCGACGTATTCTACGAAAAGCCGATGACCGACCGGCTGCTGCCCTGGTTCGGCGAACTGCGCCAGAGAGGCATCGAGGTTCTGGTCGGCGACCCCGGCCGGGCCTATCGCCCCAAGGACGGGCTCGAGGAACTGGCCGTCTATTCGGTGCCCGTCACCCGCGCGCTGGAAGACGCCGAGGTCAAGCGCACCACCGTCTGGCGTTTCATCTGAGGAAAAGCCGCATGGAATCAATGACATGGCGAGCTATCGCGCCGGCCAACGGGCGAACTTCTGCGCGGATGGCTCAAACACCACCATTCCAACTTAAAACAGAAACACTGATGTTCTAGACATCAGCATTTGAACTTGTTATATCACCCGTATTCGACGAGAGCGCCTTATGATCACCGCTGCACAGCTACGCGCCGCCCGCGCGCTTCTGGGAATTGACCAGAAGACGCTCGCCGAAATGGCCGGAGTATCGCTTCCGACCATCCAGAGGATGGAAGCGAGCGAGGGAAACGTTCGCGGTGTCGTGGACACCCTGACAAAGGTCATCGAGGCATTAGACGCAGCTGGCGTGGAACTCATTGGAGAGAATGCGCCCAGCACGGGCAGCGGACGCGGCGTTCGCCTGAAGGAAGCCTCTGTGGCTCGGGGCGTCGACAACTGATGCGGGACAGGCCGCTGTCATGCACCCTGCCCCGCAAATCTGGGGCGAAGCATGGTAGCGCGCACGCAAAACGCTGGTTTCATTGAACTTTTCACACCAAAGCTGATTACCGTCCTGCGGGAAGGCTATTCCCTCGACAAGCTGAGGGCCGATGCGATCGCCGGCATTACCGTGGCGATCATCGCACTGCCGCTCTCCATGGCGATCGCGATCGCCTCGGGCGTGTCGCCGGAGCGGGGTCTCTACACGTCGATCATCGGCGGTTTTCTCGTCTCGGCGCTGGGCGGCAGCCGGTTCCAGATCGGCGGACCGGCAGGCGCGTTCATCGTGCTGGTGCTCGCCACGGTGCAGGCTTACGGGCTCGATGGGCTGATCCTGGCGACGTTCCTGTCCGGCTTCATGCTGATGGCGATCGGCTACCTACGCCTCGGCACCTTTATCAAGTACATTCCCTATCCGGTAACGGTGGGCTTCACCGCCGGCATCGCGGTTATCATTCTGTCGAGCCAGCTTAAGGACTTCTTCGGTCTGACGCTGCCTGAGCCGGAGCCGGGCCCGCTGCTGCCGAAGCTGCAGGTACTCACGGCCGCGCTGCCCACCATGAACATTGCGACCGTCACGCTGGCGGTTCTGTCGGTGGCACTGATCGTCGTCCTGCGCAAGTACAAGCCGCACTGGCCAGGATTCCTGATCGCCGTGGCCGCGGCCACGCTGGTCGCCTGGAGACTGGACCTGCCGGTCGAAACCATCGGCACCCGCTTCGGCGGCATTCCGCAGTCCCTGCCGATGCCGCAGCTTCCCGACCTTTCGATGCACAAGGTGCTCGAGGTGCTCCCGGCAGCCGTGTCGTTCACGCTGCTCGGCGCGATCGAAAGTCTGCTCTCCGCCGTGGTGGCCGACTCGATGAGCGGCGGCCGGCACCGCTCGAACTGCGAGCTGGTGGCGCAGGGCGTCGCCAACATCGGCTCGGCGCTGTTCGGCGGCATCTGCGTGACGGGCACGATCGCCCGCACCGCCTCCAACATCCGCGCGGGCGCGCGCAGCCCGATCTCGGGCATGCTGCACTCGCTGTTCCTGCTCGTCTTCATGCTGGTGGCAGCACCGCTCGCCTTCTACATTCCGCTGGCGGCACTCGCGGCTATCCTGGTGGTCGTGTCGTGGAACATGGCCGAACGGCACCAGTTCGCCGCCCTCGTGCGCAGCTCGAAGGGCGATGCGGTGGTGGTCATCCTCACCTTCCTGCTGGTTATCTTCCGCGACCTCACCGAGGGCATCGTCATCGGCTTTGCCATCAGCGCCCTCTTGTTCCTGCACCGCATGTCCACCTCGGTCTCGGTGCAAAGCGATTCCCATGCGCTCATCGATGCCGACGAGGCCGACACGGTCGGGGGCAGCCACCGCTACTCGCAGGATATCCGCACCGCCGAGGACATCGTCGTCTACAAGATCTCCGGTGCGTTCTTCTTTGGTGCTGCGGCCAGCGTCGGCAGCGTTCTGGACCGCATCGGCGAGGCGCCGAAGGCCTATGTGATCGACTTGTCGGAGGCGAGCCTGCTTGATTCCACGGGCGCTTCGACCATCAAGGGCTTCGCGACCAAGGCCGGACGGCGAGGCGCGAAAGTCTATCTGGTGGGCGCGACCCCGCAGGCGCGGCGGCTGTTGCATGTGCAGGGCGTGCGCGAACCGGAGGTGAGCTTCGAGGCGACGGTTGCGGCAGCCATCGAGGCGGCCCGGAAGGCGCAGGCGGACGGACTCAAAGCTCAGGAGTCGGCGCGGGAGTCGTCCACCGTGTGACGCATGATCAGGGGCATCTGGCTCATCGTGAAGATGATCGTGATGGGCATGATCCCCCAGACCTTGAAGGCAACCCAGGTATCTGTCGAGAAGGTCCGCCACACCACTTCATTGGCGACAGCCAGGAAGATGAAGAACAGGCCCCAGCGGAGGGTAAGTTTGCGCCAGCCTCCCGCGTCCAGCTTGAAGGCCGAGTCGAAGACATAGCCCAGCAGCGACTTGCCGAAGGCAAGGCCACCCAGCAGCACCGCCGCGAACAGGGCGTTGACGATGGTGGGCTTCATCTTGATGAAGGTCTCGTTCTGCAGGAAGAGCGTCAGCGCCCCGAAGACGAAGACCACGATGCCCGACACCAGCGGCATGATGGGCAGGGTGCGGGTGAGCAGCCACGAGGCGAGCAGCGCGACGCCCGTCGCCACCATGAAGAGCGCGGTGGCGATGAAAATGGGACCGCCGAGCGAAGCCAGCGCCGGCAACTTCTCCGCAATCCATTCCCCGCGCGAATTGGCGAAGAAGAAGACCAGCAGCGGCCCGAGCTCCAGTGCGAGCTTCAGGAGCGGGTTGATCTCCTGGCGCTTGGGATCGGCGGCAGGGTCACGCTCGAAAATGGTCTTGTCGCTCATTCATGCCACTCCCGCGATGGCCTTGGCGAAATCGCCGGCCGAGAAAGGTTCCAGATCGTCGATGCCCTCACCCACGCCGATGAAGTGGACGGGCAGCTTGTGCCTGGCGGCGATGGCGACAAGGATGCCGCCGCGCGCGGTGCCGTCCAGCTTGGTCATCACCAGGCCGGTAACGCCCGCAACATTGCGGAAGATTTCGACCTGATTGAGGGCATTCTGCCCCGTCGTCGCATCAAGCGTCTGCAAGACAGTGTGAGGCGCTTCCGGATCATGCTTGCCGAGCACGCGCACGATCTTGGCGAGCTCCGCCATAAGCTCGGCCTTGTTCTGCAGGCGGCCGGCGGTATCGATGATGAGCACATCGGAACCTGATGCCTTGGCACGCTCGTAAGCCTCGTAGGCGAGGCCCGCGGCATCCGCGCCGAGGCGTGAGGAGACAACCTCGGAGCCCGTGCGCTCACCCCAGATCTTGAGCTGTTCGATGGCCGCGGCGCGGAAGGTGTCGCCCGCAGCGAGCGTGACCTTCAGGCCGCCGGCGGTGAGCTTCGCCGCGAGCTTGCCGATGGTGGTTGTCTTGCCGGTGCCGTTGACGCCGACGACGAGGACCACGTGCGGCTTGTGTGAGAGGTCAAGTTCCAGGGGCTTGGCCACCGGGGCCAGTACCTTCTCTATCTCGGCGGCCATGACGGCCTGCACCTCGGCGCCGGTGATGTCCTTGCCATAGCGGCCGGAAGCAAGTGTGTCGGTGATGCGCATCGCCGTTTCCATGCCGAGATCGGCGCGCAACAGCACATCCTCCAGTTCCTGCAGGGTGTCCTCATCCAGCTTCCGCTTGAGGAAGATGCCGGCAATGCTCTCGCGCAGTTCGCGGGAAGAACGGGACAGGCCCTCGCGCAGGCGCTGGAACCACGTCTTGCGCGGCTCCTCGACCGGAGCGGTCTGGTCTTCCTCGATCTTGGCTGCAACGGTTTCGGAGACAACGAGGCGCGCGGGCTGTCCCGTTTCCGGCGCGGATGCAGCCCCGACTGCTGTACTCGGGTCAACCTCGGCCACAGCCTCGGGCTCAGGCTCAGGCTCAGGCTCAGGCTCAGGCTCAGGCTCAGGCTCAGGCTCAGAAGCGGCGGGTTCAGACGCGGGTTCGCCCGTCAAGTCCGCTGGAGCGGACTCCGCTTCGGGTTCCGGCCGGGCGCGGGTTTCCAGCGGCGTGGGCGCTTCCGCCTCGGAAGGCGCTGCGGCCTCTTCCGGTGCAGGCTTTTCCGTCTCGGGCGCTGGCTTTTCCTCCGCCTCCGTCGTGCCGAACGAGAATACCTTCCTGATGAAGTCGAGTGCCATCAAACCCTACCTTCAAGCCGCGCGATCCAGCGCCGCGACCAGACGCTCACCATCATTGCCCTCGATCAGGGCCTCGACAATCTCCCCCGGCTCGCCGAACGGTACCGCAGCGAGGGTGAAACCTTCAGTCCGCCCGAGTCCTTCGCGCTCCACCAGGATGCGCTGGCGCGTGCCGGTGAGAGAGGCCAGATGCTTCCGATAGGCCCGGTCGCCCGCCTCGCGCAGACGCGCGGCGCGCTCTTTCACCACCTCGCGGGGCACCTGCGGCATGCGGGCTGCCGGGGTACCCTTGCGCGGGCTGAATGGGAAGACGTGGAGATGGGTCAGGCCGCATTCGTTAACGATGCGCAGCGAGTTTTCGAACATCTCTTCGGTCTCGGTGGGGAAACCCGCGATGATGTCAGCGCCAAACACGATGTCCGGGCGCAGGCGGCGGACTTCCTCGCAGAAGCGAATGGAATCGGCGCGCAGGTGGCGGCGCTTCATGCGCTTCAGGATCATGTCGTCGCCCGCCTGCAGCGAAAGGTGCAGATGCGGCATCAGCCGCTCCTCCTCGGCCAACGCGGCCATGAGTTCGGCATCGGCCTCGATTGAGTCGATGGAGGACAGGCGCAGGCGCTTCAGCTCCGGCACATTGCGCAGGATGGTGCGCACCAGCTTGCCAAGGCGCGGGCTGCCAGGAAGATCGGCGCCGAAGCTGGTCAGGTCCACGCCGGTCAAGACCACCTCGGCATAGCCGTTTTCGACCAGCTTGCGGACCTGGTCCACCACCGCGCCCATGGGCACCGAGCGGGAATTGCCGCGGCCATACGGAATAATGCAGAAGGTGCAACGGTGGTCACAGCCGTTCTGCACCTGAACGAAGGCGCGAGCCCTGCCCTCGATGGCCTCGACCATGTGGGAGGCCGTCTCGCGCACTTCCATTATGTCGTTGACGCGCACCTTCTCGAACTGATTCACGCCAAACTCAGGCAGTGCGCGGTAGCTCTGGGCCTTTAGCTTCTCCTCATTGCCGAGGATGAGGTCGACCTCTTCCATGGCCTCAAAGGTGCCAGGCTCGGTCTGCGCCGCGCAGCCGGTGACAATGATGCGCGCGTTCGGGTTCTCGCGGCGCGCCTTGCGGATCGCCTGCCGCGCCTGGCGAACCGCCTCGGCGGTCACCGCGCAGGTGTTGACGACGATAGCGCCGCCCTCGAGGGCGTCGAGACCGGCGGCGCCCGCCTCGCGCCTGATCACCTCGGATTCGTAAGTGTTCAGGCGGCAGCCGAATGTCAGGACTTCGATCGCCATCAGGCCGCGCCTTCCGTTTCCCGCTCCCACGCGCCAGTCGCAGGATCGAAGCGACCGGAGAATTCCCACTCGGCAGGGCCGGTCATGATGACGTGGTCGTCCTCGCGCCAGAAGATTTCCAGATCGCCGCCGGGCAGCGTGACCTTTACGCGGCGGCCGGTGCGGCCGGTGCGGGCGGCGCTGACGGCAGCCGCGCAGGCGGCGGAGCCGCAGGCGAGCGTGAGGCCCGCACCACGCTCCCAGGTGCGCATGGTGAGGGAGCTAGGGCTCGTTACCTGCGCGATGGTGATGTTGGCGCGCTCGGGAAAGATCGGGTGGTTCTCCAACATCGGGCCGAAGCGGTCGAGCGCATATTCGTTCACGTCCCTATCGACCCAGAAGATCGCATGGGGATTGCCCATGGAGGCGACGGAGGGCGAGTGCAGGACAGGCGCGTCGATCGGACCGATCTGCAACTCGATGCGGCGGGTATTTGCGAATTCCTCCGCGAGCGGGATGTCCTTCCAGCCGAAGCGGGGCTTGCCCATGTCTACCGAAATGAGGCCGTTCTCGTGCTCCTCGGCGGTGAGGATGCCCGCCTTCGTCTCAAAGGTGAAACTGGTGCGTCCGGTCTCGCCTGCCAACGCCTGCACGACACAGCGGGTGCCGTTGCCACAGGCCTGGGCCTGGCTTCCGTCGCAGTTCAAGATCTCGATATAATTGTCCGTGCCGGGGGTGACAGGGTCGTGGATGGCCATGATCTGGTCGAAGCGGGTGACCGGGTCCTCGGCCAGCGCGCGCGCAGCCTCCGGGGTGACGCGGTCCTTGCGTCCCCGCATGTCGGCAACAATGATGGCGTTGCCAAGCCCATTCATCTTCGCGAAACGCGCCAGTTCAACCATGACTGCACCTGTCCCGTTCGGGTCTGGGGCCTATATGGCGGATGATGTCGGAAAATACCAGTTCCACGTTTGCCCGCCAAAGTGCAACGAATGAAAATTCCCGGGCATGACCGACAGAAGCCGTGACGTGAACCGTCCAGGTCCGGAAACTGAAAGGCTTCACCGGACCGTTTCCAAACTGGCGGTACCGGCACGGAAAAAACTTCCTTATTCCCCACAATCCCGAGAGCTTGTCTTCCCAAATCTCCTTAACACATTGAATGCGGCGGAAGGCTCTTGTAAGAGTAACATAGACCCAAAGTTTGTGTTCATCCTGGGACTTGGACATTCTCTGGCCGGGGGCACAAGGACAGTACAGGTACGGAGAAGCGGATGTTCAGCACGAAATCCGGAATTTTTGTCGTTTCACTCCTTTCGCTCGCGCTGGCGGGCTGCGGTTCCAGCCGCTTTTCTCCGGCGCCTGCGGCGCCCCCGCCGCTGACGCCCGCCCCGTCCGGCACGGTCAGCAATACGCCACTGCCGCCCCCGTCATCGCCCACGGCACCCAATGCGTTCCCCGAAGCGCCTTCTCAGACGACCGACGTCGCCGCGCTCGAGCCGGGCGCCCCAGCCGCGGGTCCCGCCCTCATGCCGAGCAGTGTTGCCGGCGTGTGGAACGTGAACGTCGCGGGCCAGAATTGCCGTGTCGCCACGCCGCAAACCAAGTTCGGCCAGGGCTACCGCGCTGGCCCGCTGCGCTGCCCCGCCCCGCTTGACGGCGTGAAGTCGTGGAACGTCCAGGGCAGCCAACTGACGCTCTACAATGAAAACGGCGACGTTGTGGCCCGCCTGTCCTCCACCGGCAGCGGGTCCTTCAGCGGCCAGACGTCAATGGGCCAGCCGATATCGCTTTCCCGATAGGCGGAACGCCACCAGCCGGCACGGCGAAAATTTCGCGCGACATCGGGCAGCCTTCCCTGTATTGGGAGGCTGCCTGAAGCTTATATTGATGACGGAACTTGCCCATGAAAGTGCGTGATGGCCTGTCCACGCATCTCACGGTCGCGCAGCAATACGATCATCTGGTTGAAAAGGGAGCCATAAAGCGGGATCCGGCGCAGGAGCGCGTCGTCCGCGAGCTCGACCTGCTGGTCGATCGCATCCGCGAGAAGCGGATGGCGCGCAAATCCCGCGCGCTGGGCTGGCTGTTCGGCAAGGGCAAGAAGACCAACGAGCCCATCACCGGCCTCTACATCCACGGCGAGGTCGGACGCGGCAAGTCCATGCTGATGGACCTGTTCTACCAGATCGTGCCGGCCCGGGCGAAGCGGCGGGTCCACTTCAACGTGTTCATGGCGGACGTGCACGACCGGATCGCCCGGCACCGCCAGGCACTGAAGGACGGCAAGACGAAAGAGACGGATCCCATTCCGCCGGTGGCGGCGGAACTGGCGCAGGAAGCCTGGGTGCTGTGCTTCGACGAGTTCACCGTCACCGACATCGCAGACGCCATGATCCTCTCGCGCCTGTTCTCCAGCCTGTTCGAGAACGGCGTGGTGCTGATCGCCACCTCCAACGTCGATCCGGACGATCTCTACAAGGACGGCCTCAACCGCGGCCTTTTCCTGCCCTTCATCAAGATCCTGAAGGATCACGTGAAGGTGCTGCATCTGGCGGCGGACACCGACTACCGGATGGAAAAGCTCAACCGCCTGCCCGTCTACCTCACCCCGCTCGGGCCGGAGACCGAACGGATGATGGACCAGGCATGGGAAACCGTCGTGAACGGCCGGGAGGTCAGGACGGAGACGGTGACCGTCATGGGCCGCGGCATTCCGGTACCCCGGGCCGCGGGCGACGCTGCCCGCTTCAGCTTCGCCGAACTGTGCGAGGCCCCGCTCGGAGCGCGCGACTACCAGGCGCTCGTGGAGCGGTACAAGACCCTTTTCATCGACGACATTCCCGTCATGGACCTGCCGCAGCGGAATGCGGCCAAGCGTTTCATCCTGCTCGTCGACACGCTCTACGAAGCACGGACCCGCGTGGTGCTCTCGGCCGCCGCCGCGCCCGACCGCCTTTATATTGCCAAAACAGGAACCGAAAGTTTCGAGTTCGCACGCACGGCATCCCGACTGACCGAGATGCAGAGCGAGGAATGGCAGGAGACCAGCGCGGCAGCCGCCGCGGCCGGGTGACGGTTTTTTGAGCAAGCTTTACTCACAGATTAACATCGCAGCCGCAAAAACTCTTACGTTAACGTAAATCTGTACACTTCTAAACGATTGAAAAACTTACGTCCGAAATAATACGTTGAATTTTTGCAGCCAGCCCTATATGGCAGTTGGCTGAAACGGGAGGACATATTGTCTTTCCGCGTGCCGAAGTTTCTGCCTGTGCAGCCCCTGCCCAGGCGCGTCGCTAGAGGATTCGACTACATGGCTCGCAAGAAAATTGCTCTCATCGGTTCAGGCATGATCGGCGGTACGCTCGCCCATCTGGCTGGCCTCAAGGAACTTGGTGACGTCGTCCTGTTCGACATCGCCGAAGGCATTCCCCAGGGCAAGGGACTCGATATCGCCGAGTCTTCGCCGATCGATGGTTTCGATGCCAGCTATGTCGGCGCGAATGACTACTCGGCCATCGAAGGCGCGGATGTCTGCATCGTGACCGCCGGCGTGCCGCGCAAGCCCGGCATGAGCCGCGATGACCTGCTGGGCATCAACCTGAAGGTCATGGAGCTGGTGGGTGCCGGCATCAAGCAGTACGCCCCGAACGCCTTCGTCATCTGCATCACCAACCCCCTCGACGCGATGGTCTGGGCCCTGCAGAAGTTCTCGGGCCTGCCGGAGAACAAGGTTGTCGGCATGGCCGGCGTGCTTGACTCCGCCCGCTTCCGCTACTTCCTCGCCGAGGAGTTCAAGGTGTCCGTCAAGGACGTGACGGCCTTCGTGCTCGGCGGCCATGGCGACACGATGGTGCCGCTGACCCGCTACTCCACCGTCGCCGGCATCCCGCTCCCGGACCTCGTCAAGATGGGCTGGACCTCGCAGGAGAAGCTCGACCAGATCGTGCAGCGCACCCGTGACGGCGGCGCCGAAATCGTCAGCCTGCTCAAGACCGGCTCGGCCTACTACGCCCCGGCGGCGGCGGCCATCACCATGGCCGAGAGCTACCTCAAGGATCAGCGCCGTGTGCTGCCGTGCGCTGCCCACCTCAACGGCGAGTACGGCCTGAAGGACATCTATGTCGGCGTGCCGGTCATCATCGGCGCGAACGGCGTGGAGAAGGTCGTAGAGATCAACCTCGACGAGACCGAGCGCAAGATGTTCGACCATTCGGTCGACGCGGTGAAGAGCCTCTGCAGCGCCTGCGCCGAAATCGCCCCCAGCCTCAAGAAGTAGGATGTCAGCGGCATGAACATTCACGAGTATCAGGCCAAGCAGATTCTCAAGGGTTACGGCGCGCCGGTAGCCGAGGGCGTCGTCATCTTTTCCGCCGATGAGGCCGAGGCTGCCGCCAAGTCGCTTCCCGGCCCGCTTTACGTGGTCAAGAGCCAGATCCATGCCGGCGGTCGCGGCAAGGGCAAGTTCAAGGAACTCGGACCGGACGCCAAGGGCGGCGTCCGCCTCGCCAAGAGCGTCGAGGAAGTTGTCGCCAATGCGAAGGAGATGCTGGGCAGGACGCTGGTCACCGCCCAGACCGGTCCGGACGGCAAGCAGGTGAACCGCCTCTACATCGAGGATGGCGCCGACATCGACCGCGAGCTGTACCTGTCGCTGCTCGTTGACCGCAGCGTCGGCCGCGTCGCCTTCGTGGTCTCCACCGAGGGCGGCATGGACATCGAGCAGGTGGCGCACGATACGCCGGAGAAGATTCTGACGCTGCCGATCGACCCGGAGAAGGGCGTGACGGCGGATGACGTGGCCAAGCTGGTGGCGGCGCTGAAGCTCGAGGGCGAAGCCGCCAAGGACGGCGAGAAGCTGTTCCCGATCCTCTACCAGGCCTTCGTCGAGAAGGATATGAGCCTGCTCGAGATCAACCCGCTGATCGTGATGAAGAACGGCCGCCTGCGCGTCCTCGACGCCAAGGTGTCATTCGACAACAACGCGCTGTTCCGCCATCCGGAGATCCGTGAGCTGCGCGACACGACCGAGGAGGATCCGAAGGAGATCGAGGCCTCCAAGTGGGATCTGGCCTACGTGGCGCTCGACGGCAACATCGGCTGCATGGTCAATGGCGCCGGTCTCGCCATGGCCACGATGGACATCATCAAACTCTACGGCGCGGAGCCGGCGAACTTCCTCGACGTTGGCGGCGGCGCCAGCAAGGAGAAGGTCACGGCGGCGTTCAAGATCCTCACCGCCGATCCGGCCGTGAAGGGCATCCTCATCAACATCTTCGGCGGCATCATGCGCTGCGACGTAATCGCGGAAGGCGTGATTGCGGCGGTGAAGGAGGTCGGTCTGAAGGTACCGCTGGTCGTTCGACTGGAGGGCACGAATGTGGACCTGGGCAAGAAGATCATCAACGAGAGCGGGCTGAACGTGATTTCGGCCGACGATCTGGATGATGCGGCCCAGAAAATCGTCAAGGCAGTGAACGCAGCCTGAGCGCAACAGGCGGGCGCTTCCTCTTGAGTGAAGCGCCGGCGCCCCGCGAAGGCAGTCAATCGCCAGATCTGACAAGTTTCAAAGGACCGGAAATAATGTCCATCCTGATCAACAAAGACACCAAGGTTCTCGTCCAGGGCCTGACCGGCAAGACCGGCACCTTCCACACCGAACAGGCGCTGGCCTATTACGGCACGAAGATGGTCGGCGGTATCCATCCGGCCAAGGGCGGCGAGACCTGGACCTCGTCCAGCGGCCAGACGCTGCCGATCTTCTCATCCGTCGCCGAGGGCAAGGAGCGCACCGGCGCCGACGCCACGGTGATCTACGTTCCGCCGGCAGGCGCTGCCGACGCGATCATCGAGGCGATCGAGGCCGACATTCCGCTCATCGTCTGCATCACCGAAGGCATTCCGGTGCTGGACATGGTGCGGGTCAAGGCTCGCCTGGACCGCTCCAATTCGCGGCTCGTGGGCCCCAACTGCCCGGGCATCCTCACCGCCGAGGAATGCAAGATCGGCATCATGCCCGGCAACATCTTCAAGAAGGGTTCCGTGGGCATCGTCTCCCGCTCCGGCACGCTGACCTATGAGGCCGTCTTCCAGACGACCCGCGAGGGCCTCGGCCAGACAACGGCCGTGGGCATCGGCGGCGACCCGGTCAAGGGCACCGAGTTCATCGACGTGCTGGAGATGTTCCTTGCCGACCCGGCCACCGAGTCGATCATCATGATCGGCGAGATCGGCGGCTCGGCCGAGGAAGATGCCGCCCAGTTCCTGATCGACGAGGCCAAGCGCGGCCGCAAGAAGCCGATGGCCGGCTTCATCGCGGGCCGCACGGCTCCGAAGGGACGCACGATGGGCCACGCCGGCGCCGTCGTTTCCGGCGGCAAGGGTGATGCGGAAAGCAAGATTGCAGCCATGGAGCGCGCGGGCATCCGGGTGTCGCCGTCGCCGGCACGCATCGGGAAGACGCTCGTGGAAGCGCTCAAGGGCTGAGAACAAAAGACTTAGGGTGGAAACCAGGCAGAACGTTGCAAACCCGAAAACGCGAGCCTGCCCCGGATACCGGGGCAGGTCTCGGCTTTTTGGCGCAACGGCTGCAAACCGGCTCAAACAGGAGATCGGGCAACATCCCGGTTAGATCAAAATGGCACGGCAAGATCAGGCCAACGAAGTGTTCTCAATCACGTCTTTCCTCTATGGGGGTAATGCCGCGTACATCGAGGCATTGCATGCCGCTTACGAGAACGACCCCAATTCCGTGAGCGAAGACTGGCAGGCCTTCTTCAAGCAGCTGAAGGACGATGCCGAGGTCGTCAGGAAGAATGCCGAAGGCGCCTCCTGGAAGAAGAAGAACTGGCCTGTCACCCCGAATGGCGAACTGATTTCGGCACTCGACGGAAACTGGGGCGCCGTCGAAAACCACATCCGCACGAAGCTGGAGCAGAAGGCTTCCCAGACCGGCCAGACGGCAGAGCAGATCCGTCAGGCCACGACCGATTCCGTACATGCGATCATGATGATCCGCGCCTACCGCATGCGCGGGCATCTGCATGCCAATCTTGATCCGCTTGGCCTCGCCAAGCCGCTGGAGGACTACAACGAGCTGTCCCCGCAGGCCTACGGCTTCACCGAGGCGGATTTCGACCGTCCGATCTTCATCGACAACGTGCTCGGCCTCGAGTACGCCACCATCCGCCAGATGCTCGAGATCCTGCGCCGCACGTACTGCAGCACGATCGGCGTGGAGTTCATGCACATCTCCAATCCCGAGGAGAAGGCATGGATCCAGGAGCGTATCGAGGGCCCGAACAAGGGCGTCGAGTTCACGCCCAACGGCAAGCGTGCCATCCTGCAGAAGCTGATCGAGGCGGAAGGGTTCGAGCAGTTCTGCGATACCAAGTTCAAGGGCACGAAGCGCTTCGGCCTGGACGGCGGTGAGGCGCTCATCCCTGCGCTCGAGCAGATCATCAAGCGCGGCGGCCAGATGGGCCTCAAGGAGATCGTTCTCGGCATGGCCCACCGCGGCCGCCTGAACGTGCTCTCCCAGGTGATGGGCAAGCCGCACCGCGCCATCTTCCACGAGTTCAAGGGCGGCTCTTTCACGCCCGATGAAGTGGAAGGCTCAGGCGACGTGAAGTACCATCTCGGCGCCTCGTCCGACCGCGAATTCGACGGCAACAAGGTGCACCTGTCGCTGACGGCAAATCCGTCGCACCTCGAGATCGTCGACCCGGTCGTGATGGGCAAGGCCCGCGCAAAGCAGGACCAGCTCTACGGCCGCAAGCGCGACGAGATCGTGCCGCTCTCCGAGCGCGCCAAGGTCATGCCGCTGCTCATCCACGGTGACGCGGCCTTCGCCGGCCAGGGCGTGGTCGCCGAGTGCATGGGCCTCTCCGGCCTGCGCGGCCACCGCGTTGCCGGCACGGTCCACTTCATCATCAACAACCAGATCGGCTTCACCACGAACCCGTACTTCTCGCGCTCGTCCCCCTACCCGTCCGACGTCGCGAAGATGATCGAGGCGCCGATCTTCCACGTGAACGGCGATGATCCGGAAGCCGTGGTGTATGTCGCCAAGATCGCTACCGAGTTCCGGCAGATCTTCCACAAGTCGGTCGTGATCGACCTGTTCTGCTACCGTCGCTTCGGTCACAACGAAGGCGACGAGCCGTCCTTCACGCAGCCGATCATGTACCGGAAGATCCGGTCGCATCCGACCACGGCGCAGCTCTATGCCAAGAAGCTGATCGAGGAAGGTCTCCTCACCCAGGAGGAGGTCGACGGCATGCGCGCCGAGTGGCGTGCCAAGCTGGAGGCGGAGTTCGAGGCGAGCCAGTCCTACAAGCCCAACAAGGCTGACTGGCTGGATGGCGCCTGGACCGGTCTGCGCACGGCCGACGAGGCGGACGAGACGCGCCGCGGCAAGACGGCCGTTCCGCTCAAGACGCTGAAGCAGATCGGCAAGAAGCTCACGGAGATACCGGAAGGCTTCGAGGTTCACCGGACGATCGCGCGCTTCCTGGAGAACCGGCGGCAGATGATCGAGACCGGCGAGGGCATCGACTGGGCGACCGCCGAGGCGCTCGCCTTCGGCTCGATCCTGCTCGAAGGCAACCCGGTGCGCCTGTCCGGCCAGGATTCCGAGCGCGGTACGTTCTCGCAGCGTCATTCGGTGCTCTACGACCAGAAGGACGAGAGCCGTTACATCCCACTCAACAACCTCGGACCGCAGCAGGCCTACTACGAAGTCATCAACTCGATGCTGTCGGAAGAGGCGGTGCTGGGCTTCGAGTACGGCTACTCGCTGGCCGAGCCGCGCGCGCTCACGTTGTGGGAAGCGCAGTTCGGCGACTTCGCCAACGGCGCCCAGGTCGTGTTCGACCAGTTCATCTCATCCGGCGAGCGCAAGTGGCTGCGCATGTCCGGCCTCGTTTGCCTGCTGCCGCACGGCTATGAGGGCCAGGGTCCGGAGCACTCCTCGGCACGCCTGGAGCGCTTCCTCCAGCTGTGCGCTGAGGACAACATGCAGGTGGCCAACGTCACAACGCCGGCCAACTACTTCCACATCCTGCGCCGGCAGCTGAAGCGCGACTTCCGCAAGCCGCTGATCCTGATGACGCCGAAGTCGCTGCTGCGCCACAAGCGCTGCGTGTCGACGCTGGCGGAAATGTCGGGCGAGTCGACGTTCCACCGACTGCTGTGGGACGACGCCGAGTATCTGAAGGACCAGAAGATCAAGCTGCAGAAGGACAACAAGATCCGGCGCGTCGTGCTCTGCACCGGCAAGGTCTACTACGACCTGTACGAGGAGCGCGAGAAGCGCGGCATCGACGACATCTATCTGCTGCGCGTCGAACAGCTCTATCCGTTCCCGGCTCGGGCGCTGATCAACGAGCTGTCGCGCTTCAAGAACGCAGAGATCGTCTGGTGCCAGGAGGAGCCCAAGAACATGGGCGCCTGGACCTTCATCGAACCGTACCTGGAGTGGGTCCTGCAGCACATCGATGCGAAGTACAAGCGGGCGCGGTATGCTGGCCGCCCGGCCTCCGCATCGCCTGCGACGGGCCTCATGTCCAAGCATCTGGAGCAACTCGCCGCCCTGCTGGAAGACGCACTGGGCTGATCGTCGAGACCGAGCGAACGGAACCTGACCATGACAACCGAAATTCGCGTACCTACCCTTGGAGAATCCGTATCGGAGGCCACCGTCGGCCGCTGGTACAAGAAGGTTGGCGACACGATTGCCGCGGATGAGCCGATCGTCGAGCTCGAGACCGACAAGGTCACCGTCGAGGTGCCCGCTCCCGCCGCCGGCGTGCTGCAGGAGATCGTCGCCAAGGAAGGCGACACCGTGGCCCTGAACGGCCTGCTGGGCACGATCGCAGAGGGGGCTGCCGCCCCCGCCGCCAAGCCCGAGGCCATCGCACAGGCCGCCGGCGCTTCCGCCGCCAGCACGACCGCCGAGGCGATCGAAAAGACCGCGGCACAGTCCGGCCAACCGCCGATCGAGCCGCGTGACCGGCCGCCCGCACCGTCGGCCGCCAAGCTCATGGCCGAGAACAACCTGTCGGCTGACCAGGTGGCGGGGTCCGGCAGGGAAGGCCAGATCCTCAAGGGCGACGTGCTCGCGGCCATCGCGAGCGGCGCAAGCGCTGCGGCTTCCGCCCCGGCGGCGGCTCCGCAGGCTCCGCGCGCCCCGTCGGCGCCCGAGGATGCCGCCCGCGAGGAGCGGGTGAAGATGACCCGCCTGCGCCAGACGATCGCGCGCCGCCTCAAGGACGCGCAGAACACGGCCGCCATGCTCACCACCTTCAACGAGGTGGACCTGAGCGCGGTGATGGATCTGCGCAAGAAGTACAAGGACCTGTTCGAGAAGAAGCACGGCGTGAAGCTCGGCTTCATGGGCTTCTTCACCAAGGCCACCTGCTATGCGCTGAAGGAGATCCCGGCGGTGAACGCCGAGATCGATGGCACGGACATCATCTACAAGAACTACTGCCACATCGGCGTGGCCGTCGGCACCGACAGGGGCCTGGTGGTGCCGGTGGTGCGCGATGCCGACCAGATGTCCATCGCCGAGATCGAGAAGGAAATCGCCCGTCTCGGCCAGGCTGCCCGCGACGGCAAGCTCTCCATGGCTGACATGCAGGGCGGCACCTTCACCATCTCCAACGGCGGTGTCTACGGCTCGCTGATGTCTACGCCGATCCTGAATGCGCCGCAGTCGGGCATCCTCGGCATGCACAAGATCCAGGAGCGCCCGGTGGTGGTGGGCGGCCAGATCGTCATCCGTCCGATGATGTACCTGGCGCTGAGCTACGACCACCGCATCGTCGACGGCAAGGAAGCCGTGACCTTCCTCGTGCGCATCAAGGAAGTGCTCGAGGATCCGGAGCGCCTGGTCCTCGACCTCTAACCCGCAATACGGTTACACTGGAAATCCCCGGCGCGGACCCGCGGCGGGGATTTTTGGAACGGGCCCTGCGGGCCGAACCGGAGCGGTTCCGGGAAAAGCGAGGAAACCGGTTCTCCGTCCGGAACCGCGATCCAATGAAGCAGGGCAGTCTGGTGTCCCTATGGACCTGAACCGCCCAGATTGAACGGCAGCCTGCGTGCTGCATCTGAACAGGCAGGATAGACATGCCAGCGCAATTCGACGTTGTTGTAATTGGAACCGGCCCTGGCGGCTACGTTTGCGCCATCAAGGCCGCACAACTCGGCCTGAAGACGGCGGTCGTGGAGAAGCTGCCCAATCATGGCGGCACCTGCGTCAATGTCGGCTGCATCCCCTCCAAGGCGCTTCTCCACGCTACGGAAATGTACGCAGAGGCGCAGCACAACTTCGCCAAGCTCGGCATCGAGGTGAGCGGCGTCTCCGTCAGCCTCGAGAAGCTGATGGCGCACAAGGCCCAGACGGTCGAGCAGAACGTCAAGGGCCTCGACTTCCTGATGAAGAAGAACAAGATCGAGGTGTTCCGCGGCACGGGCCGGATTGCCGGCGCAGGAAAGGTCGTCGTGACGGCGGCGGACGGCTCCGAACAGACGGTCGAGACGAAGAACATCGTCATCGCCACCGGCTCGGAAGTGGCGGGTATTCCGGGCGTCAACGTCGAGTTCGACGAAAAAGCCATCGTCACTTCCACCGGCGCGCTGTCGCTTGAGAAGGTTCCCGGCAAGCTGGTCGTGGTCGGCGGCGGCGTGATCGGCCTGGAGCTTGGCTCGGTCTGGGCGCGGCTCGGCGCCGAGGTGACCGTTGTCGAGTACCTCGACACGATCCTCGGCGGCATGGACGGCGAGATCGCCAAGCAGTTCCAGCGACTGCTCACCAAGCAGGGCTTCACCTTCAAGCTTGGAGCGAAGGTAACGGCCGTGCAGCGTACCGGGAACGGCGCGTCAGTGACGTTCGAGCCGGTCAAGGGCGGCAAGGCCGAGACGATCGAGGCTGATGTCGTGCTGGTCGCAACCGGCCGCAAGCCCTATACCAAGGGCCTCGGCCTCGAAGAGGCGGGCATCGAGGTGGACGAGCGCGGCCGTGTGAAGGTTGACAGGCATCTGCGCACCAACGTTCCGGGCGTCTACGCAATCGGCGATGTGGTCGCCGGCCCGATGCTGGCGCACAAGGCCGAAGAGGAAGGCGTAGCTGTTGCGGAGATCATTGCCGGCCAGGCAGGTCACGTGAACTACGATGTCATTCCCGGCGTCGTCTACACGAGCCCGGAGGTCGCTGCCGTCGGCAAGACCGAAGAGGAACTCAAGAAGGCCGGCATCGAGTACAACGTCGGCAAGTTCCCGTTCAGCGCCAACGGCCGCGCCCGCTCCATGCTGCAGACCGAGGGGCTGGTGAAGGTTCTTGCGGACAAGAAGACCGACCGGGTGCTGGGCGTCCACATCCTCGGCTTCGGCGCGGGCGAAATGATCCACGAGGCGGCCGTGCTGATGGAGTTCGGCGGCTCATCGGAGGACCTGGCGCGCACCTGCCACGCGCATCCGACCATGTCGGAGGCGGTGAAGGAAGCCGCGCTCGCCACCTTCTTCAAGCCGATTCACAGCTGATCGCACTTCGCGGGGCTATTGGCGCCAGGCGGGTTCGAGCAGGACGCTTCTTCTTCCGGCACGGGCATTCCAGACGAAAATGGCCGCGAAATTGCGGCCATTTTCATTCGTGCTCGCGCTATCTCCGAGTCCCTGGCCCCTGCCCTGCGCTTCTTGAGGGGTGGAGAACCAGAAGGCAACATGCCCGTCACCTCGTCCTTCGGGAAGTTCAGGATGAGGTGACGGGAGCCGCGACTGGGCGTCTTGAAGCTTACACGCTTGCGCTACTGTGCAGGCGCTGCCGGGCTGCCATCCGCCGGAGCATCGGGCGCCGTGTCGGTATCTGGTATCGTCGGTGAGTCGATATCCGGCTCAGACGGAACATTCGTATCCGGAACCGTCGGTGACGGCGCGGGTGTGGCGTCAGGCGCTGCCGGTGCCGGTGTTGCCGGAGTGGTATCGGGGGCCGGAGCGGCAGGCGCAGTGTCTGTCGGAGCGGTGTCGGTGGCCGGAGGCTCAGGTGCCGTGGTCTCGGGCGATACGGTTGACTGCGCCGGGGGTGTATCGCGGTCTGAGAACATCGCGGTGCCGCCGAACACCAGGAACAGTATCACCAGAATGGCTGCTACGACTGCAGCAATGACCAGGGATCCGCTTCCGCCGGAGCGCACGGTCTGGTTGTTCACTGGCCGCGGTTGGACGCCTGGCGGATCACGGGGATCGCGCGGTGGCTCGCGTGTGGGATCTAGATTCGTCATCGGCCGGGTCTCCATTCATCATGGCGCTTAACGCGGCACTGATGCAGAGAGTTCCGTTATAGGCCAACAACGTTATTCAGACGCCGGTTTCACCCGCCAGCCTGCCTGGCGCAGCAATTCCACCACGCCCTCCTCGCCCGGAAGGTGCAAAGCGCCCACTGCAATGAAGGCTCCGCCGCGCTCCAGATGTTCCTGCGCCCGCTCGGCCATGACATGGTTGCGCATACGCACGATGCGGTTCTCGAAGCGCGTGAAATCCTCCAGATCCTGGGGGTCATGCGGCACGAGTTGCAGCAGCGCCTCAGTGAACATGCCCGTCTCGCCCCGGAGATAAAGGCCGACCAGCGTTTCCATCATGTCGTCGGTGCTTTCGTCGAGCGCGGCCGTACTCAGCAGCACACGGACCTGCGTCTCGAGCGGAAAGGAATTCAGCGCCTCGAACTGCTCTGAAATGGTCTCCAGACCGACGACGCGCTTGCCCGACTCCCTCGCCCTTTCGGCAAGCACCACGTCCAGAACCTTTTCGCCGCGGATGCGACGGCCCGTTTCGCATGAGGCTTCCCCTGCCATGGACAGGATCAGCCAGGGCCGCATGCGGATGACGGTCTGATAGGGCACCCCCTTTTCCTTGAGCCAGTCGCGGAGTTCCGCCCGCTCGCCCTCGCTCAGATAGTCGTCAAGCGTCTTGCCGGGAGGAAGCATTGTCAGGTCGGGATTGCCTGCAACGGCCTTCATCACCTCCGCCGGTTCCAGAATGCCCGTGGTTTCTATGGCAAGCGTCTCCGCCGTCTCGAAGGCATCCGCCACTGGCCTCGGAATGTCGAGGATCCGGCCGTCGCTCAGGTGCATCGTGCCGAACAGCCAGGAGACCTTCACCCCCTCACGCTCGATCCTCCAGAGCAGCCCCCGCCCGTTGGGAACAGCGTCCGCAGCCGCGCGAATGCGCGCGTATTTCTCCGGATCCCTTTGCTCGAGTCCCGCCATCAGATCGGTACCGCAGGACTGCTCTGACATCTCAGCCCATGCGGGCTGGACTGCCTGAAGTCCGGCCAGGCCAAGGAACAGCAAGCCCAGGAGATATATGACTGATATATCAGATCCGCGGATGCGCACGCTCATAGATCTCCAGCAAGCGGGACATGTCGACGGCCGTATAGACCTGTGTGGTGGAAAGGCTCGAATGGCCGAGCAGTTTCTGGATGGCGCGCAGGTCGCCGCCGCGCGCCAGCAGATGCGTGGCGAAGGAATGGCGCAGCGCATGCGGCGTCGCCGTATCCGGCAGATTAAGAGCCGAGCGCATCTTCTTCATTTCACGCTGGATGATGGCTGACTGCAGCGGGCCGCCACGGGCACCGCGGAAGAGCGGCGCCTCGGGCGAGATATGCCAGGGGCAAAGCCGCAGATATTCATCGACAGCTTCAGCCACCACCGGAAGCACCGGCACGACACGGGTCTTGCCACCCTTGCCGGTGACGCGCAGCGCGCCCTCGCGAATGGCGGCGACGTCCTCTCCCTTCAGGCCCAGCGCCTCGCCGATGCGCAGGCCGCAGCCATAGAGCAGCACGAGCACCGCGGCATTGCGCGCGGCAATCCACGGCTCCTCGGCAAGTTGGCCGTCGCCGGAGGTGACGCGCCTGGCATCCTCGGCGGTCAAAGGCTTGGGAAGGCCGCGCGGCGCCTTGGGCGCGCGCATGGCGCCGGCGCCCGCGGCGTTGGCGAGCCCGCGGCGTTCGAGAAACTTCAGAAAAGAGCGGATGCCGGCCAGTGAACGGCCAAGGGAGCGCGCGCCGGCGCCCGCGTTCCTGCGCCAGGCGAGAAAGCTGCGGAGATCAGCGGGACGCAGTTCCGCGACGTCGACAAGACCGGGCGCACCGCCGCAGTGTCCGGTCAGGAACTGGAAGAACTGGCGGGTATCGCGCTCGTAGGCTTCGAGCGTGTTCTTCGCCAGTCGCCGCTCATTCCGCAGCGCCGAGAGCCACTCCGCCCGCGCCTTCTGGAGATCAGGCCGTGCCGAAACCAGAAATTCTTCCGCCATTCACAGTGACCTTTCAATGATCGGGTCACTGTGATTGAAGCAAGTTAGAAAGCCGTGAATGTGGCGGACACGAACCCCCTGCGGGACGCCGAAAAAGTAAAGGGCGAGACGCAACAAGGACACGGCCTCATCGGGGAGCCTGTCGCAAGACGATGCTGGTTCCGTTCCTCCCGGCCGCCCCGCAAGCAGCCTGGCTCGGCGTTGAGTTTCTCCCCTCATGGCTCGACGGGTTCACCATGAGGGGAAGGAAGCGGAAGGGCCGGTCACGCGCCCTCGATTTCCTCACGCAGCATTTCGAGCTCCAGCCACTCCTCCTCCATCTTCGACAGGGAGGCGCGAAGCTCCTCGAGCTCGGCAGTCATGCGCTGGAACGCCTGGAAATCGCGCGAGTAAAGCGAGGGATCAGAGAGCTTCTGCTCCAGCTCCGCAATCTTCTTCGTGGCTTCCTCGATCTTGCCGGGCAGCGTCTCGAGCGCGAACTTCTGCTTGTAGGAAAGCTTGCGGGAGGACTGGCGCGGGGCTTCCTGCGCGGGCCTGGCCGACTTTTCCTCCTGGGGCCTCGCCTTGCGGCGCTCCAGCTCCCTGCCCTTGCGCTGGGCCAGCATGTCGGAATAGCCACCGACATATTCCAGCCAGACGCCATTGCCTTCCGGCGCGATGGTGCTCGTCACCGTGCGGTCGAGAAAGTCGCGGTCGTGGCTCACCAGCAGCACGGTGCCAGGGAAATCCTGGATCAGCTCCTGCAACAGGTCCAGCGTTTCCATATCGAGGTCGTTCGTCGGCTCGTCCAGGACGAGGAAGTTGGCCGGACGCGACAGCAGGCGGGCAAGGACCAGGCGCGCCTTCTCACCACCCGAAAGCTCGCGCACCGGAGTGCGGGCCTGCTCGGGTTTGAAAAGGAAGTCCTTCATGTAGGAGACGACGTGACGCTCCTCGCCGTTGACGACGACAGTTTCGCCGCGGCCGTCGGTGAGGAAGTGGGCCAGCGTCTCATTCGGATCAAGCGCGGCGCGGTTCTGGTCCAGCGTGGCGATCTGAAGATTCGTGCCAAGGCGGACCGTGCCACTGTCGGGCTCGAGCACACCGGTCAGCATCTTCAGCAGCGTCGTCTTGCCTGCGCCGTTGGGGCCGACAAGGCCGATGCGGTCGCCGCGCTGGACGCGGATCGAGAAGTCCTTGACCACCACGCGGTCGCCGAAGGACTTGGAGATGTTCTTCGCCTCCAAAACCAGCTTGCCGGAGACGGCGGAATCGCTCGCCGCCATGGTGGCCACGCCCTCGGCGCCGCGATAGCTGCGCTGCTTCGCGCGCAGCTCATGAAGCTGCGCAAGGCGGCGGACGTTGCGCTTGCGTCGGGCCGTCACGCCGTAGCGCAGCCAGTGCTCCTCGCGGGCGATCTGGCGGGCGAGTTTCTCCTGCTCGCGCTCCTCTTCCTCAAGCACCTTGTCGCGCCAGTCCTCGAAATGGGCAAAGCCCTTGTCGAGCCGCCGGGTGATGCCACGGTCAAGCCAGACGGTGGTGCGGCTGATGCGCTCGAGGAAACGGCGGTCGTGGGAAATCATCACCAACGCGGAGGACGAGCGCTGCAGCTCGTCTTCCAGCCATTCGATGGCGGCGATGTCCAGGTGGTTGGTCGGCTCGTCGAGCAGCAGCAGGTCCGGCTGCGGGGCCAGCACTCTGGCGAGCGCGGCGCGGCGGGCCTCGCCGCCAGACAGCGACTCCGGGGTTTCGTCGCCGGTCAGGCCCAGATGGTCGAGCACCATCGCGACGCGATTGATGTCATCGGCGGGCCCGAGACCCGCCTCGACATAGGCGCGGACGGTCCGGTGGCCCTGCCAGTCCGGCGCCTGCGGCAGATAGCGGACAGTTGCTGTCGGCTGGCGGAAGATCTCGCCCTCCTGCGGCTCGACCAGACCGGCGGCGATCTTGAGCAGCGTCGACTTGCCGGAGCCGTTGCGGCCCACCAGTGCGATGCGGTCGCCGAGGCTCACGGTCAGGGAAGCGCCGGAGAGCAGCGGCGTACCGCCGAAGGTCAGATGGATGTTGTCCAGGTTGAGAATGGGCGGAGCCACATCAAACCTCGTGATTTGCCGGATCCAGAGTGACGAGAAGCAGTGCCCTGCCCTGCTTCACCGAAATTTTCAACTCGCCCTGCACCTCGTTGGAGATCGTGAGGGACGACCCGAACGGCACCTCGACCGATCTGAGCGGCCAGCGCGCGCCCTCGATGGTGAGGCCCGACAAGCCCGAAAAGGGCAGAACGGAAAAGAGCGTGCCATCGGGATAATCGAAGGAATGCACTTCGCCGCAGCGTAAGGGCCGGCCGACCTCGCGACCGCTCGTCAGCACCACGCCCAGACCCTGCTCGGCGTAGCGGATCGCCTGCGAGAAATGGAGCATGACCTGATCGTGCCGCGGTCCGCCGAAAGCGCCGACGAGAACAAGCGAGGTGGCGCCGCGTTCAATCGCGGCATGGATCGCGATCTCACCGTCGGTCTTGTCCTTCTCGCGCGGGAAGACCTGGCGCGGAATGTCCCGATAGGTTTCCAAAAGGTCCTCGGTGACGGAGTCGAAGTCGCCCAGCCAGAGTTCGGGCGTGACACCAAGGGCAGCCGCATGGCGCATGCCGGAGTCGGCGGCAATCACCCGCGCTCCGGCGATTTCCGCTTCCAGTTCGGGCGTGCGCGTAACCGCGCCGCCAAGCAGAATGGCGAAACGGCTCATTCAGGCAGCCCCAAGCTTAACGGGGAGCCGGACAGACCGGCTCCCGAATGTTCAATGCTCAACCGAAGCGACGGCGGCGTGCAGCAAGCGTGCGCAGACGCAGGGCGTTCAGGCGGATGAAGCCTTCCGCATCCTTCTGGTCATAGGCGCCGCGGTCATCCTCGAAGGTCACCAGCGCATCCGAGTAGAGCGACTTGTCGGAGCGGCGGCCGGTGACAATGACGTTGCCCTTGTAGAGGAGCAGGCGAACCTCGCCCTCCACGTCCTCCTGGCTCTTGTCGATCAGGGCCTGGAGCATCTCGCGCTCCGGCGAGAACCAGAAGCCGTTATAGATCAGCTCGGCATAACGCGGCATCAGCTCGTCCTTGAGGTGAGCGGCGCCACGGTCGAGCGTGATCGACTCGATCGCGCGATGGGCCTGCAGCAGGATCGTGCCGCCCGGGGTCTCGTAGACGCCGCGGGACTTCATGCCCACGAAGCGGTTCTCGACGAGATCGACGCGGCCGATGCCATTGTCGCGGCCAAGGTCGTTGAGGCGTGCGAGAAGCGTGGCCGGCGACAGTTCCTCGCCGTTCAGGGACACGGCATCGCCACGGCGGAAGCCAATGGTGATCTCAGTCGGCTCATCAGGCGCGGCCATCGGAGAAACGGTACGCTGATGGACGTACTCCGGCGGCTGGATCCACGGATCCTCAAGAACCTTGCCCTCGGAGGAGGAGTGCAGGAGGTTCGCGTCAACGGAGAACGGAGCCTCGCCCTGCTTATCCTTCGGAACAGGGATCTGGTGCTCGCGGGCGAAGTTCAGCAGGTCCGTGCGGGACTTGAAGGACCACTCGCGCCAGGGGGCGATGACCTTGATGTCGGGGTTCAGCGCGTAAGCGGAGAGCTCGAAGCGGACCTGGTCGTTACCCTTGCCGGTGGCGCCGTGGGCGATGGCGTCAGCGCCGGTTTCCTCGGCGATCTCGATCAGGCGCTTGGCGATCAGCGGACGCGCGATCGAGGTGCCGAGCAGATAGACGCCCTCGTACAGCGCATTGGCGCGGAACATCGGGAAGACGAAGTCGCGGACGAACTCCTCGCGCAGGTCGTCGATGTAGATTTCCTTGATGCCGAGCATCTCCGCCTTCTTGCGGGCCGGCTCAAGCTCTTCTCCCTGGCCGAGATCGGCGGTGAAGGTCACGACCTCCGCGCCGAGTTCGGTCTGGAGCCACTTCAGAATGATGGAGGTGTCGAGGCCGCCGGAATAGGCCAGAACGACCTTCTTTACGTCTTTGTGCTTGGACATAGTCTTTTCCAGTGTCGATGGCCGGAAATGGCCGGCGCTGCTGCGTGGGAACTTTTAGCAGGAATAGACAAAGGGGCAAGCGCCGCGCGCCGCCCCCGGCAATGAAAATATGCCCAACGACCGTCGCGGACGCGCAGGAAGCTCCGGCGTCGCGACGGATGCGATCAGCGGCAGTTCTGAATGGCGTTCAGGGACGCGGTCACACCGCTCAGAGAGAAGGTGTAGTTCGTCGGATTGCCACGGCCGGACACCGCGGAGACCTTCATTTCGGAGCCCCTGCGCATGGCGTCGATGACGGCCGGCTCGTCGTTGACATTCTCCAGCCAGGCCGACTTGCCTTCCGTAAACAGCACGAACTTCTTGTCGCCATCGACAGTGAGGTTCACCTTGGAGCCCTGCTGCATGTTGTAGGCGGTCTGGAACTGGATCTCGAAGGTGTTGGGCCGGCCAGCCTTCGGGCTGATGAAGAAGAAGATGTCACCGTGATCGAGCGTTTCAGGCAGCTTCTGCGTCGGCATGCTCATCGCATAGCAGACTTTGCCAGAGCTCGAGTTGTAGCTGTAGATGCCCCACGCGCCGTTCTTCCCCATCGCGGTTGCCTGCGCAAAAGCGGGAGCTGCCGTTGCAACCACGGAAAGGACTACCAAAGACGAAAGAATTCCACGCATCGACCTGACCTGTATCCTGTCTGCCATACGCATTGAAGCATGCCAGCGAGTGTGTCTGATTTGCTTCAACTGTATTTATTTTGGGTTACCAAATCGCTTAAGCGTTGATTTTTCTGCGGACGGGATAGGATGCCGCACCCCATTCAGCGCACGAGCACACGCCCATAACGAGCTTGAACGAAGGAAAAAGGCAAGAGTTTGACCTCCGTCCAATAGAAATCAGCTCGCGGGATCCGGCATGGCCGTCACGGCCGAACCAATCCGAATGTCCGCTGCGATGGAAGACACCACAAGCTGAAAGAGCCAGCCGGCAAGGCCGGGGGTTGGCGCACGACGGGCCAGCGCCGCGCCTGCCCGGAAGACGCCGCGGGCGGAGAAGCTCGCGCTTATGCTCTCTGCTTTTCGTTGGTCATGAGGGCATTGCGAGCGGCAAGGCGATGGGCAGGGCGGATATGGGCCTTCACCGCCGTCAGGGCGGTGAGCAGGACTGTCACGTCGTCGGTGAAGCCGAAGCCCGCCAGGAAGTCGGGCACGATATCCACGGGCATGACAAAATAGGCAAGCGCGGCGAACAGAATACCACGAACCCTGGGCGGCGTGTCCGGATCAATGGCGCAGTAGAAGCCGGCGACCAGATCCTCGGCAAAAGGGATCTGCCCGGCGGCACGCCGCAGGGTGCGCCAGAACTTGCGCCGGACGGTCTCCTCGCGGCGTCGGCCTTCACTGCCACCGACCGGCTGGAGGATTTCACCGATTTTCACTTCGTCCATAATTGATCATCTCCCGGGCCCAACGGGTCCATTGCATGTGGGGACCGGCGGGAAGCGATTCAAGACTTTGCCAGATGTGGCGGGACCGCAAGGCGGCCCGCCCCGGGATTTCAACGGCCAGCCTGGAAGACGCGGCCCACCTCCGGCAAATCCTCGTCCTCCGTCCCGACCTCGCCGCCGCGCAGCAACGGCCACGCCTCTTCGACGATGTAGGGACCGCCTCCCACCGATTCGCGCGACGACATCAGGACGAAGCGCGGTACCTGGAAGGGCAGCGCGGAGAAGTTGCCGCGCGTGGAGAGGTAATGCGCGACCTGGTCCGGGCTCACGTTCTTGAGGCGGGCAATGGTCACGTGTGGCGTGAATTTGCGCGGATCGGCCGGCAGGCCAAGGCGCTGGCAGATCCGCTCGATCTCGGCCTGCAGGGCGAACAGATCCGGGCATGGCGCGACCCCGGCCCAGAGCGAGTGAGGTTTCTTGCCGCCAAAAGCGCCCACGCCCGACAGGGTGAGAGAGAAGGCCGGACGGCGGACTCGGTCGAGGGCGCTGGCGATCTCGTCGGCGACATGGCCTTCCACGTCACCGATGAAGCGGAGCGTCAGATGATAGTTCTCGACGTCGATCCACGTCGCCCCGGGCAGACCTCCCCTCAGCAGGGAAAGCGACAAGGTCGCCTCTCGGGGGATCTCGAGGGCTGTGAAAAGTCGCGGCATGGCAACCTCCTCGAATCGGAAATATCAGGCCCGCCTCGGTGTCCGCGTCAGGTTTTTTTTCATGTTCCTGCAGGGCCATGGCCCCTTTAGCGGTAACGCCAGATTGTGACACCTGCCTGGCAATAAGCGAATCACCGAACCGGCTGCGGGGCAAGCGGTTTGTTACGTTGTCCCATCACATGGTCTTTCCGCCCCTGGCGACAAGGGGCTCGATGACGGGCAGCACGGTTTCCACCATCCGCTCCACGCCCTTCGCGTTCGGGTGCATGCCGTCAGCCAGCTGAAGTTCCGGCTCGGCGGCCACGCCTTCCAGAAAGAACGGAACGAATGGCAGGCCATGTTTCTCGGCCAGACGCGGATAGATGGCGTTGAAGCGGGCAGCGTAGTCCTCGCCCAGGTTGGGAGCGGCATACATGCCCACGAGCAGAATGCCGATGTTCCGCTCCTTCAGGCGCTGGATCATCTTCTCGAGGTTCTGCTCCGTGGCCTCCGGCATTATGCCGCGCAGCATGTCATTTGCGCCCAGCTCCAGGATCACGAGGTCGGTGCCATCCGGCACGGACCAGTCGAGGCGCGAGAGGCCGCCGCTGGTGGTGTCACCCGAGACGCCGGCGTTGGTCACTGCCACCTCGTAGCCACGTTCGCGCAGCGCCCGTTCCAGCTGTTCGGGGAAGCCGGCGCCGGTCTCCAGCTGATAGCCGGCCATCAAGCTGTCACCAAAACCGACGATCTGGAAGGCTTCAGCGCGCGCGAAAGGAGTCGCGGCCCAGAGCGCAAGGGCGGCAAACATCAAAATCTTCGTGAACCAGGAGACTTTCCCGTCAAAAATGCGCAAAACTTTACTGGCCATGCAACCTGCACCATATGCTGGAAACCGCACACCTCTCTCCATACAGGAATCCGACCCGATGAAAACACACGTCATTGAACTGAAAAACGTGTCCCTGCGGCTTGGCGAGGGCGCGTCCTCCGTTCAAGTCCTGAGAGGTGTAACCCTGCAGGTGGAACGTGGCCATTCGACGGCGATCGTGGGGCCATCCGGGTCGGGCAAGTCCACACTGCTGATGGTGATGGCGGGCCTGGAACGGATCGATTCCGGCGAGGTGTGGATCGCAGGACAGCGGACCGACCAGCTGTCGGAGGACGCCATGGCCTCCTTTCGCGGCAGGACGATCGGCATCGTGTTCCAGTCGTTCCACCTCATCCCCAACATGACGGCGCTGGAAAATGTGGCCGTGCCGCTGGAGCTGGCCGGCCATCCGGATCCGTTCTCCGTCGCCGAACAGGAACTCGCGGCCGTCGGGCTCAAGGACCGCGTGACACACTATCCCGGGGAACTTTCCGGCGGCGAGCAGCAGCGCGTGGCGATCGCGCGGGCGCTGGCGCCGCAGCCGGCGATCATCATTGCCGACGAGCCCACCGGCAATCTGGACCAAACGACCGGGCGGCAGATTGCCGATCTGCTGTTCTCAACCGCAGCCGAGCGGGGGACGACGCTGGTGCTGGTGACGCACGACCCGGCGCTTGCCGCACGCTGCGACCGGCAGGTGACGATGCGCTCCGGACAAATCATCGATGCCCCCTCCCCGGCAACGGCCAACGGTGAGTGACGGGCATGCTGCAGAAGACCCCCATATTCCCATCCGCCACCGAGCCCACCAGGGGCGGGCTGCGGCCCCTACTCGCCCTGCGCTTTGCGCTGCGCGAGATGCGGGGCGGCTTGCGCGGCTTCTTCGTGTTCCTTGCCTGCATCGCGCTCGGCGTGGCTGCCATCGGCGGGGTAAATTCCGTGGCGCGGTCCATTTCGGCCGCGGTCGACAGCCAGGGACAGGAAATCCTCGGCGGCGAAATCCGCTTCCGCCTGACCCAGCGCGAAGCGAACGACGCTGAAAAGGCGTGGATCGCGTCGCTCGGCACGGTCTCCGAAAGCGCGTCCATGCGGTCCATGGCGCAGCGGGAGGACGGCAGCAACCAGGCGCTCGTCGAGGTGAAGGCGGTTGATGGAGCCTACCCACTCTACGGCTCACTCGTCACCGACCCCCCGCTCGATCACGAGACACTGTTCGGCGAGAGGGACGGCGCGTTCGGCGCCGTGGCGCCTTCCCTGCTGCTCGACCGCCTGGGCATCAGGGTGGGAGAACGCGTCAAGCTTGGACGGGGTCTGTTCGAGATCCGCGCCGTACTGGTGACGGAACCGGACGCGGTATCGGAAAGCTTCGGCTTCGCACCGCGGTTGATGGTGTCGCTCGACGGGCTCAAGGCCGCGGGCCTCATCCAGCCGGGCAGCCTGTTCCAGTATGCCTACCGGGTGAAGCTGGCCGAGCCGCCATCGGGAAGCAATGCGCTGAAATCGCTTCGGAACCAGGCCAGCAAGCTGTTCCCGCAGGCGGGATGGAACGTCCGCACGTTCGAGAATGCCGCGCCGTCGCTTTCGTCCAATGTGGAGCGATTCTCCCAGTTCCTGACGCTGGTGGGGCTCACCGCGCTGGTGGTCGGCGGCGTGGGCGTGGCCAATGCGGTGCGTGCCTATCTCGATTCCAAGCGGTCAGTGATCGCAACCTTCAAGAGCCTCGGCGCGTCCGGCAATTTCGTGGTGCTGGTCTATCTCCTGCAGATCATGCTGATTGCCCTTGTCGGCATCGCGGCGGGGCTCGCACTAGGGGCGATGATGCCTTTCGGCGCGCAGGCGGCGCTCCAGCAGCTGCTGCCGATCCCGAGCGAAGTGGGGTTCTACCCGCGCGCGCTCGCGCTGGCGGCGGTGTTCGGCATCCTGACCACGCTCGCCTTCGCGCTGCTGCCGCTTGGCCGCGCCCGCGACGTGCCGGCAACGGCCCTGTTCCGCGAAATGGGCTTCGAGGCGAGAGGCTGGCCGCGCAAGACATATGTCGTCGCCGCGCTCGCGATCGCGGTGGCGCTTGCGCTGCTCGCCATCTTCCACGCGCAGGAGCGCCGGATCGCGACGATCTTCGTCGTTTCCGCCGTCTGCGCCTTCCTGGTCCTGCGGCTGGTGGGCGACCTCGTGCAGACAATCGCCCGCCATGCGCCGCGGGTGCGCTCGACAGCGCTCCGGCTGGCGATCGGCAACATCCACCGGCCGGGGGCGCTGACGCCTTCCGTCGTGGTGTCACTCGGGCTAGGGCTCACGCTGCTCGCCACGCTCGCGCTCATCGACGGTAATCTCAGGCGGCAAATCGGAGACCGGCTGCCGGACGTGGCGCCCAACTTTTTCTTTGTCGACATCCAGCCGCACGAGATCGAGGATTTCAGCATGCTGGTCGAGCGGGAACTGCCGGGCAAGCTGATCCGAGTGCCGATGCTGCGGGGCCGCGTTGTCGAACTTAACGGCAAGGATACGCGGAACCTCAAGGTCGCGCCGGAAGGGGAATGGGTGCTGCGCGGCGACCGGGGCATCACCTACTCCGCGACCGTTCCGGAGAACTCCACACTAGTGGAGGGCGAATGGTGGCCGGAGAACTATGACGGCGAGCCGCTCGTCTCCTTCTCGGCACAGGAGGGGAAGGAACTCGGGCTCAAGCTCGGCGACACGATCACCGTCAATGTGCTCGGGCGCAACATCACGGCCCGCATCGCCAATTTCAGGCGCGTCGAGTGGGAAACGCTGGCGATGAATTTCGTAATGGTGTTCTCGCCCAACACGTTCGCCGGCGCACCGCACGCGTGGCTGTCGACACTCACGGCCGAGAATGCAACGCCGGAGGAAGAATCGCGGCTGCTCAACGCCATCACCCGCGCTTTCCCTACCGTGACCTCGATCCGCGTGAAGGACGCGCTGGACGTGGTGAACGAGCTAGTGAGCCAGCTCTCGACCGCCATCCGGGCGGCCGCATCCGTGGCGCTGATAGCCTCGGTGCTGGTGTTGTCCGGAGCACTCGCGGCGGGCAGCAAGGCGCGCGTGCATGACGCCGTTGTTCTGAAGACGCTTGGCGCCACACGGCGGATGCTAGTGCGGGCGTTTGCCTATGAATACCTGCTTATCGGGCTGGCGACGGCAATTTTCGGCCTGCTGGCCGGGGCGGTGGCGTCCTGGTACGTGGTCGCGCGGATCATGAAACTCAGCTGGACCATGCTGCCGGAAGTCGCCGTCGGAACCGTGGCGCTCGCGCTCGTGCTGACGGTCGTCTTCGGGCTAATCGGAACCTGGCGCGTGCTCGGCCACAAGGCCGCGCCGGTCCTGCGGAATCTGTGAGCAGGGCGCGCCAGTACGCGCGTCCTGTGACGGACGGAACTAATCGAAAGGTTAAGAGCTGCTAACTCTCAGGCAACAAAATGGAGTTAGAGGGCAATAAGGTCTTGTTCTCGCCCTGAAGTAACATCATATTTCAGCTACGCAAAGCTGGGCTTCCGCCAGCGGCGTTCGGCCCACGGGCCGTCACCGGACGGAAGATATAGCAAGGAAGAGGAATTATGGCAGACCTTCGCAATTATCAGGCTCGTATGGCGTCGGGCGCCCGGGCCGGCGCGGTCATCGATGAGGGCCTGCGCGCCTACATGATCCGCGTCTACAACCTCATGGCCATCGGCCTGGCCATCACCGGCCTGGCTGCGCTGGTTGCTTATAACTTCGCCTTTGCCGACGGCCAGCTGACCGCATTCGGCCAGGCGATCTACCTCAGCCCGCTGCGGTGGGTCATCATCTTCGCCCCGCTGGCGCTCGTGTTCTTCATGAGCTTCCGCATAGGCAGCCTGAGCGTGCCGGCGGCGCAGACCACCTTCTGGATCTATGCGGCGCTTATGGGCCTGTCGCTGTCCACGATTTTCCTCGTGTACACCGGCGAGAGCATCACCCGCGTGTTCTTCATCACGGCGGCCTCGTTCGGCGCCCTGTCGCTCTACGGCTACACGACGCAGCGTGACCTGTCGGGTATGGGCTCGTTCCTGATCATGGGCCTGTTCGGCATCATCATCGCCTCGCTGGTCAACATCTTTCTGGCCTCGAGCGCGCTGCAGTTCGCCGTCTCGGTGATCGGCGTGCTGATCTTCGCCGGTCTGACCGCCTATGACACGCAGCGGATCAAGGAGATGTACTATGAGGGTGACAGCACGCTCGTCGCCGGCCGCAAGGCCATCATGGGCGCCCTGACGCTGTACCTCGACTTCATCAACCTGTTCATGTTCCTGCTGCAGTTCTTCGGCAACAACCGCGAGTAACGGCAGCGTCAGGTATTCTAACAGTTGTCGGCGGCCCCCTCTGCGGGGCCGCTTTGTTTTCGGGCTCCGGCCGCGGAGGCTGCGCGGCACAAGACAGCCGCATCATGACCTTCCGGCCCGTTGCTCAATTTTCCACGCATTGTGGAGCGGGAGGGGGGCGATCCACCTCTCACCCTGTCAGGTGCCAGGCCTCCGCCCCGCTGCGGCCGAAATGCCAAAAGGCACTCTTCCCGGTATAGAGAAAGGGGGCGGTGTGCATGCTTCCGCAAGTCGCAAACCTTGCTGAGTTGCATAGGACACGATGCACGGCCCATCCCCGCTATGTGGAGGAGGTGACACTCCGACACCTGGTCATGCTCAGGTGACTGAATTCTCAAGTGACAGTAGCGGGCCCCGTGCTGGGTGGTTCCACCTTCCCACTGACAGGGGGATCCATCGCCATTTCGACGGGCCGCCCCCGACACCACCGGCCCACTGGATTGGCTCTCCCACGCTTCGTCCGATCGCCGGTTATGACCTACGCCCTTGTTCAGGCGGTCGACCTATGTCCCGAAAAGAAAACCCCGCCACGAGGGCGGGGTCTTGTCGAAATCCGTCTTGCCGGTGACCGGATCAGAGCGGCATCAGTGTGTGATTGAGGGTCGTCAGATGACCGAGGAACTCCTCGGCCTTCGTCCGCGCCTCGCTCTCGAGGTTGCTCTCGATCTCGGCCTTCAGCTCCTCGATCCGGCGCTGCAGGGCAGCCTTGTCGAAGTCCTCAACCGTGCTGGCCGATTCCGCCAGGAGACGGCAGCCATCCGGCGTAATGTCGGCAAAACCGCCGATCACCACAAACCGGGCAGTCTCGCCGCTGGCGCGCTTGACCGTTACCAGGCCCGGCTTGATGGTCGTCATGGTTGGAGCGTGGCCCGCCATGACCGTCATCTCACCCTCAGTCGCCGAGATAACAACGTGCTGGACCTCCTCGGAAATGAGGAGACGCTCAGGGGAGACCAGTTCAAAGATGAAGTTTTGGGCCATGTATCGCTAGCAGGCGGGGAACGGCAGCGCTCTGAAGTTCAGATCCTTCCGCCGTTCCTCCTACCCGCTACTCCCTAACGCTAGTCGCTATCGGATCAGGCAGCTTCACGTGCCAGACGCTCGGCCTTCTCGATCGCATCCTCGATGGTGCCGACCATGTAGAAGGCAGCTTCCGGCAGGTGATCGTACTCGCCGTTCACCAGGCCCTTGAAGCCCTTGATCGTGTCCTCGAGGGCAACGAGCTTGCCCGGCTGGCCGGTGAACACCTCAGCGACGTGGAACGGCTGCGACAGGAAGCGCTCGATCTTGCGGGCGCGGGCAACCGTGAGCTTGTCCTCTTCGGACAGCTCGTCCATGCCGAGAATGGCGATGATGTCCTGCAGAGCCTTGTAACGCTGCAGCGTGGCCTGAACGGCACGGGCAACGTTGTAGTGCTCCTCGCCGACGATCATCGGGTCAAGCATACGCGAGGTGGAGTCCAGCGGGTCCACCGCCGGGTAGATACCCTTCTCGGCGATCGCACGGTTCAGCGTCGTCGTCGCGTCCAGGTGGGCAAACGAAGTCGCCGGAGCCGGGTCGGTCAGGTCGTCAGCCGGAACGTAGATGGCCTGCACCGAGGTGATCGAGCCCTTGGTGGTCGTGGTGATGCGCTCCTGCAGGGCACCCATGTCGGTGGCCAGCGTCGGCTGATAACCCACGGCCGACGGGATACGGCCGAGCAGAGCGGACACCTCGGAACCTGCCTGCGTGAAGCGGAAGATGTTGTCCACGAAGAACAGCACGTCCTGACCCTGGTCGCGGAAGTACTCAGCGATGGTCAGACCGGTCAGAGCGACGCGGGCACGGGCCCCGGGCGGCTCGTTCATCTGGCCGTAAACGAGAGCGGCCTTCGAGCCCTCGCCACCGCCCGGCTTGTTCACGCCGGACTCGATGAACTCGTGGTACAGGTCGTTACCCTCGCGGGTACGCTCGCCCACGCCGGCGAACACGGAGTAACCGCCGTGCGCCTTTGCGATGTTGTTGATGAGCTCCTGGATGAGCACGGTCTTGCCCACACCAGCGCCGCCGAACAGGCCGATCTTGCCGCCCTTGGCGTAGGGGGCCAGAAGGTCAAGAACCTTGATGCCCGTGACCAGGATCTGAGCCTCCGTGGACTGCTCGACATAAGCCGGAGCAGGCTGATGGATGCTGCGAACCTCGGTGGCGGTGACGGGGCCAGCCTCATCCACCGGTTCGCCGATCACGTTGACGATGCGGCCGAGCATCTGCTCGCCGACCGGCACGCTGATCGGGCCGCCCGTGTCGCGCACTTCCTGACCACGGACCAGACCGTCGGTCGAGTCCATGGCGATGCAGCGCACGGTGTGCTCGCCAAGATGCTGGGCAACCTCAAGAACCAGACGCGAGCCCTGGTTTTCGGTTTCAAGCGCGTTCAGGATCGGGGGCAGATGGTCCTTGAACTGGACGTCCACCACCGCGCCGATAACCTGCCTGATGGTTCCTACCGCTCCACCGGCCGCGACTTCCGCAGTCTTTGCCGCTGCTTTAGCCATTCGTTGTACCTCTTCGATCCGTTAGAGCGCTTCCGCGCCCGAAATGATTTCGATCAGTTCCTTGGTGATCTGAGCCTGACGCTGGCGGTTGTAGGTGATGGTCAGCTTGTTGATCATCTCGCCCGCGTTGCGGGTCGCGTTGTCCATCGCCGTCATCTTGGCGCCCATCTCACCAGCGGCATTCTCGAGCAGAGCACGGAAGATCTGCACCGCAATGTTGCGCGGGATCAGGTCTTCCAGGATCGCCGCGGCGTTCGGCTCATAATCGTATACCGCGCCGTTGCCCGCAGTGTTGGCATCAACCGCAGGAACCGCGGCAGGAATGATCTGCTGGGCGGTCGGGACCTGGCTGATGACGGACTTGAACTGCGAGTAGAACAGCGTGCAGACGTCGAACTCGCCGCGCTCGAAGGAGCTGATCACCCTGGTGGCGATATCGTGCGCGTTCGCGAAACCGATCTGCTTGACTTCGCGAAGCTCGACCCGATCCGCAATCAGATTCGGGAAGTCGCGCCGAAGAAGGTCATAACCCTTGCGACCGACGCAGAAGATCTTGACCTGCTTGCCCTGTGCGAGAAGTGCCCGGGCGTGATCGCGCGCAAGACGCGCGATCTGGCTGTTGAAGCTGCCGCAGAGACCGCGTTCAGCGGTGCAGACGACGAGCAGATGCACGTCGTCCTTGCCCGTACCCCGCATCAGGGCTGGAGCATCGTCACCGGACACGGATGCGGACACGTTGGCTAGCACCGCACCCATGCGCTCAGCGTAGGGACGAGCAGCCTCGGCCGCCTCCTGGGCGCGACGCAGCTTCGCCGCGGCGACCATCTGCATCGCCTTGGTGATTTTCTGCGTCGCCTTAACGGAAGCGATCCGGTTGCGTAGGTCCTTGAGTGAAGCCATGCCCGCTCAGCCCTTAGGAGAAGTTCTTCGCGAAGTTCTCGATCTCTTTCTTCAAGCGATCGCGAAGCTCGTCGGAGAGAGCCTTTTCCTTGCGGATGGTCTCAAGGATGGTGCCCTCGTTACGCAGGTGAGCCAGGAGCCCCTGCTCGAAGCGGCCCACATCCTTCAGCGCCAGCTTGTCGAGGAAGCCCTGCACGCCAGCGAAAATGACGGCAACCTGCTCCTCGGTCTTGAGCGGCGAGAACTGCGGCTGCTTCAGCAGCTCGGTCAGGCGCGCACCGCGGTTCAACAGGCGCTGCGTAGCGGCGTCGAGGTCCGAACCGAACTGGGCGAAGGCCGCCATTTCGCGGTACTGCGCGAGCTCACCCTTGATGGAGCCAGCAACCTGCTTCATGGCCTTGATCTGAGCGGCCGAACCCACGCGGGACACCGACAGACCGACGTTCACGGCCGGACGGATACCCTGGAAGAACAGGTTCGTCTCCAGGAAGATCTGGCCGTCGGTGATCGAGATCACGTTCGTTGGGATGTAGGCCGACACGTCGTTTGCCTGCGTCTCGATGACCGGCAGAGCCGTCAGCGAGCCAGCGCCCATCTCGTCGTTCATCTTCGCTGCGCGCTCCAGCAGACGGGAGTGCAGGTAGAAGACGTCGCCCGGGTAAGCCTCACGCCCCGGAGGACGGCGGAGCAGCAGGGACATCTGGCGGTAGGCCACGGCCTGCTTGGACAGGTCGTCATAGGCGATCAGGGCATGCTTGCCGTTGTCGCGGAAGTACTCGCCCATGGCGCAGCCGGCGAACGGAGCCAGGAACTGCATCGGGGCCGGATCGGAGGCGGTGGCGGCGATAACGATCGAGTACTCGAGAGCGCCGCGCTCCTCCAGAACCTTCACGAACTGGGCAACCGTGGAGCGCTTCTGACCGACAGCGACGTAGACGCAGTAGAGCTTCTGGCTCTCGTCGTCGCCCTGGTTCAGCGGCTTCTGGTTGAGGAAGGTGTCGAGAATGATGGCGGTCTTGCCGGTCTGGCGGTCACCGATGATGAGCTCGCGCTGGCCGCGGCCGATCGGGATGAGGGCGTCGATCGCCTTGAGGCCGGTGGACATCGGCTCATGAACCGACTTGCGGGGAATGATGCCAGGGGCCTTCACGTCAACGCGGCGGCGCTCCTTGGCATTGATCGGGCCCTTGCCGTCGATCGGGTTGCCGAGGGCGTCCACAACGCGGCCCAGCAGCTCCGGACCGACCGGAACGTCAACGATGGCGCCCGTACGCTTGACGATGTCGCCTTCCTTGATGTCGCGGTCGTTACCGAAGATCACGACGCCGACGTTGTCGACTTCGAGGTTCAGCGCCATGCCGCGGATGCCGCCGGGGAACTCGACCATTTCACCGGCCTGGACGTTGTCCAGACCGTAGACGCGGGCGATACCGTCACCGACGGAAAGCACCTGGCCTACCTCAGAGACCTCGGCCTCCGCCCCGAAATTCTTTATCTGATCCTTGAGGATTGCGGAAATTTCCGCAGCGCGGATATCCATCAGCCGACCTCTTTCAGTGCAACCTTGAGAGAATTGAGTTTTGTCCTAAGCGACGTATCGATCTGGCGGGAACCAACCCGGACAACGAGGCCGCCCAACAGCGACGGATCAACCGTCACCTTCACGACAACCTCCTTACCAACCACTTCCTTGAGAGCAGCCTTAAGGGCACTCTCCTGATCGGCCGTCAAGGCATGGGCGGACATCACTTCCGCCGACACCTCGCCACGAGCTTCCGCAGCAATTTCACGGAAGGCGCGGATCATCTGCGGCACCGCAAAGAGTCGCCGGTTCTGCGCTACAACGCGGAGGAAATTTCCTGCGAGGCCGCCAATCTTCGCCTTGTCGAGCACGGCGCCGAGCGCCCTCTGCTGCTCTTCGGCAGAGAACACAGGGCTAGAAATCAAACGCTTGAGGTCGTCACTTTCTTCCAGCAACGCCTCAAAGCGCTCCAGATCCTTCTCGATCGCGGTGGTAGCGCCTGCTTCTTCGGCCAGTTCGAAGAGCGAGCGAGCGTAACGCGCCGCCACCCCGGAGACCATTGAGCCAGTTTGTGCCACGGTCCTACTCACAGATTGAGGTCGCGAGATCGGACGCTAGAGTCTTGAAACTCGGGCTAATCCCAGACCTTGTTGAAATTCAGTTGGCGCTCGGGCCAGCATTGCCCGAAGCTTAAGCCGTAGGCCGTCTAGCACAGGCTTTAGCGACTCGCAACATGTGGAAATTGTCGTGTTGCAGCAGGTTTGTCGCATCCCCCAGAATAATCACAGTATGATTAAGGGATGATGCCGAAAGCATAACCAAGCGGAAGTACCGCAAGAGCCAGCGAAATCAGCATATGCGCTGCATTGCGCAGCGTCAGGGCCTTGTCCGACAATACTGAGATCGCGCGGCCGAAAAACGCCATGCCCCAGCCAAATCCGAGCGCCATGTAGATCAACGGCTGCGCGAACAGCACCGCGGCAAGCCCGATGCCAATGTAGAAGCCGCCGAGCTGCGCGCGTGATTCTGCCAGAGCCTCGGGATGCTCCTCTATATCGCGCAGGCGAAGCGCACGGAATCGCAGGCGCGGCGCGAACATGGCGACCAGGCCGAGCACGATCGTCGCGCAGGCCGAGACCCAGGCCAGCCACTCGCCCTCGCTGTATGGCCACGGAAACGCAAGCTCCATCTTACCCTCTCCAATGAACCCGAGCGATATAAAGGCTTTCGGCGGCCAACTCCACAAGGTTGTCGCCGACGCCGGAGCCGAGCCGCAGGGTGTGGCGCATATGCTTCAGAGAAAACTCTGCGGGTCGATGTCGATCTGGACGCGGACGCTGCCGCGTGGCTTCGGTGCCCGCGCCGTCCAGGCTCGAATGTAGGACTGGATGTCCGCACGGCGTGAGGCATGCAGGAGCAGCCGGAAACGGTGGCGTCCTGCCACCATGGCCATCGGCGCTTCGGCGGGGCCGAGGACGTCGATTTCCGGGGCATGGGCCGCCGCCCGCCGCAGCTCGCGGGCATAGCCCTCGGCTTCCGGTTTCGTGCCGGCGCTGACGATGATGGAAGCAAGGCGGCCGAAGGGCGGCAGTCCGGCCCGGCGGCGTTCTTCAACCTCCCGGGCATAGAAGGCTTCCGCATCGCCAGAGACCAGCGCTTTCATGACGGGATGTTCCGGCTGGTATGTCTGGATCAGGCCGGTACTCTTCAGGCCGGTGCGGCCGGCGCGGCCGGTCACCTGATGGAGCAGCTGGAAGGTGCGCTCCGCCGCGCGCGGGTCGCCGTTCGACAGGCCGAGATCGGCGTCGATGATTCCCACCAGCGTCATGCCGGGGAAGTTGTGGCCCTTGGCGACGAGCTGCGTGCCCACCACAATGTCGGCTTCGCCGTTGGCGATGGCTTCGAGCTCGAGGCGCAGACGCTTCACGCCGCCAATCAGGTCGGACGACAGGATGATGGTGCGCGCATCGGGGAAATGATGGTCAATCTCTTCGGCGATGCGCTCGACGCCGGGGCCACAGGGGACGAGATGATCTAGCGTGCCGCATTCCGGGCAGGCTTCCGGCCGCGGCTCATGGTGGCCGCAGTGGTGGCAGACGAGCTGCTTGCGGAAACGGTGCTCGACCAGCCAGCTTGAGCAGTTCTCGCACTGAAAACGATGGCCGCAGACGCGGCAGAGGGTGAGCGGGGCATAGCCGCGGCGGTTGAGAAACAGCAGCGTCTGTTCCTTGCGGGCGAGCGTCTGGGAGATCGCCTCCAGCAGCGCCGGGGAGATGAAGCCGCCCGGCTGAGGCGGCGAACGGCGCATGTCGATGGCCCTGATGTCGGGCATCGCCACCTGGGCAAAACGGACCGGCAGGACGAGGCGTTCGTAGCGCCCCTGTTCGGCGTTCACGCGGCTTTCGAGCGAAGGCGTGGCGGATGCGAGGATGACCGGGAAGTTGCCGATCCGGGCGCGCACCACGCTCATGTCGCGGGCGTTGTAGAAGACCCGGTCCTCCTGCTTGTAGGCAGGGTCGTGCTCCTCGTCGACGACGATGAGGCCAAGCTCGCTGAAGGGCAGGAAAAGGGCCGAGCGTGCGCCCGCCACCACGCGCACCTGGCCTTCGGCCACCTGGCGCCAGACCTTCTCGCGCTTGCGCGGGGCAAGATCCGAGTGCCACTCCGCTGGGCGCGCCCCGAAACGATCGTGGAACCGGTCGAGAAAGGCCTGGGTAAGCGCGATTTCCGGCAGCAGGATCAGAACCTGCCTGCCCTGCTCCAGGGCGGCGGCGACCGCCTCGAAATAGACCTCCGTCTTGCCGGAACCGGTCACACCATCGAGCAAAGTGGCGCTATAGCCGCCCTGTCCCACCTTTTCGCGGAGCCTCGCTGCCACTGCCTCCTGTTCCGGCGTAAGCTGCGCGCGGCCGAAACCCGGGTCGGGTTGCGCCACGACAGGCTGGGCGGGCAGGTCGATGTGCTCGAATACGCCCTGCTCGATGAGGCCGTCTATTACCGAGGAGGAGACGCCGGCGGCATGGGCGAGGCCGGATCGGGTCCAGGCCTGGCCGTTCTCTGCCAGTTCGAGCACGCGCCTGCGCGCTGGCGTGAGCCGGTCCGGCTGAAGGCCGGTCAGGCGGATGCCCTCGACGGGCGGCTCAGGGTCGAAGGCAGCCGGGGCCCGTAGAGCCATGCGCGCGACCATCCCGGGAGGGGAGACGGTGTAGTTGGCGACCCAGTCGATGAACTTGCGCATTTCCGCCGGAAGCGGCGGACAGTCGAAGACATGGCTGATCCTGCGCAGTTTCGAGGCCGGAACAAGCTCGCCTTCGCCGTCCCAGACAACCCCAGCCACCTCGCGGGGGCCGAGGGGCACACGGACTATGGAACCAGGCTCGATGTGCATGCCCACGGGCACCCCATAGGAATAGGGACGCTCCGCTGGCATGGGGACCATCACAGGAACAACACGTTCTATATTCGATTCTGGACTCATTGGGGGTGACCTTGCCGGATTCTTGGATTAGAGCAAGGCCAAGTTTCCATTCCCGGGAAAATCACCCGGGCCGGCACGCATTGGCTGGTCAGTATCAGGAGAATACCGATGAAGTTCTTTGTCGATACGGCAGACGTGAACGAAATTCGCGAGCTGTACGAGTATGGCTTCCTTGATGGCGTAACGACCAACCCGTCGCTCATCATGAAGGCGGGCCGCCCCATGCTGGAAGTGATCAAGGAAATCGCCGACCTGGTGGACGGTCCGGTCTCCGCGGAAGTGACCGCCACGGAGTACAAGGAAATGATGCGGGAAGCCGACATCCTCTCCAAACTCGGCGACAACATCGCCATCAAGGTGCCGCTGACGCTCGACGGGCTGAAGGCCTGCAAGGCGCTGACCTCCGATGGCCGGATGGTCAATGTCACGCTCTGCTTCTCGGCGAACCAGGCGCTGCTGGCCGCCAAGGCGGGCGCGACCTTCATCTCGCCCTTCATCGGCCGCCTCGACGACATCAACCTCGACGGCATGCAGCTCATCGCCGACATCCGGCAGATCTACGACAACTACGGTTTCCGCACCGAGGTGCTCGCGGCCTCGATCCGCTCGGCCAATCACGTGAAGCAGGCCGCGCTCATCGGCGCCGACATCGCGACCGTTCCGCCGTCGGTGCTCAAGGAGCTGGTCAAGCATCCGCTGACCGAAAAGGGGCTTGCCGCCTTCCTCGCCGACTGGGCGAAGACCGGCCAGAAGATCGGCTAGCCCAATTGCTTTTTCTCCTCCCCGCATGCTTGGCCTGTCAAAGCGCGGGGAGGAGAATACCGGCATTCGAGCCCCCCTGGCCCGCTTTCGCACTTCGTGACAGACTCCCCCTTCGGGAAGTTCCCCCGTTCGACGGGCTCAAGGTGAAAGGAAGGATTCTCAGCCCGAAAACTCGGCGTCCGGATCCCTGGCCAGAACCTCCACGGCATGATGCTGCAGGCGGGCAGCCAGCTCGGCGGGCTCGCCGTCGCGCAGGGCGGACGGCGGGATGGGCTTGCCGACGACGATGTCGAAACGACGGCCCTTCTTGTTCAGAAGCTCGTGGAACAGCGTCATGTCGCGAAGTTCCGTCGAGTATTTCGACAGCAGGTAGAAAAGCCCGGAATTCCTGGCCGTCAACTTGACCGGAATGACCGGGACCTCATAGCGTCGGGCGAGCGCCACGACGGAGGGCTGCCACGGCCGCTCGGTGAGACGATCCTCGTTCCAGTAGGCAATGCGGCCGGACGGAAAAAGGATGATCGCCCGCTGCTCGGTGAAGGCCCTGGCCGTCATGGTCAGGGTATCGCGGCTCTTGGCGTGGGACTTTTCCGAGGCGCGCCACTCGACCGGGATGATGAGGTCCCGGAAAAGCGGGTTGACGCGCAAGGCGTCGCGATTGGCGAAAATAGCCATGTCGGAGCGCACGGGCTTCATCAGGTCGAAAATGGCAATACCGTCCGCAATGCCCGTGGGATGGGTTGGCGCGAGGATGAAGCATCCTGTCCCGGGGATGTTCTCCGCCCCCCTTACCGTCAGATCGAGCGACAGCAGACGGCTCAGATACACCATCGCATCCCAGCCGGAGAGATCGGCGATCTCGTCGGCCATGGCGACCGCATCGCGGTAGTGGAGGAAGCGATAGAGAACGGGCCGCACGACCGGCCAGAGCGGATGCTTCGACAGGTGGAGCGTGCGTTCGGCGATGAGCTGATCGACGATGTGGGGCGTGGGATCTGCCTGAGCCTCACGTTTCAGGATACGCCCTCCAAGAATGCCTACGACCGACAACACCGCCGTTTGCAAATCCATAGAGGGCTCTCCGCTTCAGCCTGTCCGACCATTCCCGACGCAGGTCATGAACCTGCACGACCGACCCTTACGCCCCCAGATGTTGCCATCAGTCTGGCTCTCCCCTGGAAAACTCTCCACGGGCAAACGCGAACGTCAAGCCCCGCCGAAGGCCGGTCCAGGTGTTCAACGCCCGACAGGTCTCCGGAGAACTACTCCCCGGAGAGCCGGATCAGATCCTGAGCCAGCGAAAGGCGGATGAACTCGGCCAGCTCGCGCGCGGCGCGGTTTTCCGCATCCTCAATCGCCCGGACGACCGCGAACTCCTGACGGGGACGGTCGAAGGAGGCGGTGGCCTGCTGCGTGCCCTGCGCCACGGTCGCGCCCGTCGCCGCATCGACGAGGGTATACCGGCCGGTAAGCTGAACGTTACCGGCCGTCGGCTCATGGATGCCGCCTGACTGCACCCGAACCGCGGCCACGACGGAACGGGTGACCGACAGGTTCAGGCGATAGGCGGGGTTGGCCGGCTGACCGGCCCCGCCGTTCAGCAGGAAGATGAGATGGTTACGCACCTCCTGCGCAAAGCGCTCGTTGACCTCGGCGATGCTGATCGACGAGAGCTGGCTGGTGTAGCTCGCCCCCGCGTCATCCGGGGCGGTCGCAAGCATGGGCCTCACCGTGCAGCCCCCGGCGAGGGCTGCAGCGACAAACAAAGCGGCCATAGCCGAGGCGCGGACGATGGACTGCACGGGGCCTCCTAGACAACCACGTTGACGATGCGCTGGGGCACCACGATGATCTTGCGCGGAGCCGCGCCGTTGAGCGCGCTCTTCACGAAATCGAGGCCCAGCACAGCCTGCTCGACCGCAGCTTGGTCCGCATCGCGGGCAATTGTCAAATCGCCCCGCTTCTTGCCGTTGATCTGAACCGGCAGGATGATCTGGTCATCCACAACCAGACGCGGATCGAACTCCGGCCAGGCGGCGGCAGCGACCAATCCCTCGCCGCCGATCTGGAACCAGCACTCCTCGGCAAGGTGCGGCATGAACGGCGCGATGATCTGGATGAGGATCTGGACCGCCTCGCGGGCGGCGGCGCGGACCTCTTCCGGCGAACCGGCGGAAACGCCCGAAAGCTGGCCCTGCAAGACGTTCACGAAGGCGTGGACGTGCGCGATGGCGCGGTTGAAGGCGAGGCTCTCGATGGCTTCGCTCACGACCTTCAGGGCCTTGTGGGCGGCCTTGGAGATTGCAGCCGCATCGCCCTCGTAGGCCGGCTTAGCCGCAACGCCGGTGATCGCCGGAACGGCCTCGTTCACCAGGCGCCAAACGCGCTGGATGAAGCGGTGGGCACCGGCGGCGCCGTCGTCTGTCCACTCCACATCGCGCTCGGGCGGCGAGTCGGAGAGCATGTACCAGCGAGCCGTATCGGCGCCGAAGGAGTCGATGATGTCCTCCGGGCTCACCGTGTTCTTCTTCGACTTCGACATCTTTTCCAGCGAGCCGATGGTGGCCGGCTTGCCGGTCGCGATCTCGATGGCGCGGCGGCCCGTCTCGGTGTTCTCGATACGCACCTCGTTCGGGGCGAGCCAGCGGCCGTCCTCGGACTTGTAGGTCTCATGGACCACCATGCCCTGGGTGAACAGGCCCTTGAACGGCTCATCCAGATTCAGATGGCCGGCCCGGCGCATCGCGCGGGTGAAGAAGCGCGAGTAGAGCAGGTGCAGGATCGCGTGCTCGATGCCGCCGATGTACTGGTCGACCGGCAGCCAGCGGTTCGCCACCTCCGGAATGATGGGCGTGTCCGCGTGCGGCGCGGTAAAGCGGGCGAAGTACCAGGACGAGTCGACAAACGTGTCCATCGTGTCGGTCTCGCGGGTGGCCGCGCCGCCACACTTCGGGCACTTCACATGCTTCCAGGTTGGATGGCGGTCGAGCGGGTTGCCCGGCTTGTCGAAGTCGACATCATCCGGCAGCTTCACCGGCAGATCCTGCTTCGGGACCGGAACGATGCCGCAAGCCTCGCAGTGGATCATCGGGATCGGGCAGCCCCAGTAGCGCTGGCGGGAAATGCCCCAGTCGCGCAGGCGGAAGTTGACCTTGCGCTCGGCGACAGGCGCTCCGTTCAGCATCTGCTTCTCGAGGCGGGAGGCCACTTCCTCGAAGGCCTGCTTGTTGGACATGCCATCCAGGAAGCGCGAGTTGATCATCATGCCTTCGTCCGTGTAGGCCTCGTCGCCGATCTCGAAGGTGGCGGCGTCGGCACCCTCGGGCATGACGACCGGGATGACCGGCAGGCCGTACTTGCGGGCGAAGTCGAGATCGCGCTGGTCGCCCGACGGGCAGCCGAAGATGGCGCCCGTGCCGTAGTCCATCAGCACGAAATTGGCGACATAGACCGGCAGCGTCCAGTTCGGATCGAACGGATGGCGGACGCGGATGCCCGTATCGAAGCCCTTCTTCTCCTGGGTCTCCAGCACGGCCGCGGAGGTGCCGGTGCGACGGCATTCCTCGATGAAGGCGGCAAGCTCCGGGTTGTTCTCGGCGGCTTTCCTGGCCAGAGGATGGTCAGCCGCGATCGCCATGAAGGAGGCGCCGAAGATGGTGTCCGGACGGGTGGTATAGATTTTCAGCTCGGACTCACCCTGTGGGGCCGTCTCCGGCACCAGCTCCCAGCGCACCAGCAGGCCCTCGGAACGGCCGATCCAGTTGCGCTGCATGAGGCGCACCTTCTCCGGCCACTGGTCAAGGGTGTCAATCGCCTCCAGCAGATCGTCGGCAAACTCGGTGATGCGGAAGAACCACTGGGCCAGCTCGCGCTGCTCTACGAGCGCGCCCGAACGCCAGCCGCGGCCATCAATCACCTGCTCGTTGGCAAGCACGGTGTTGTCGACCGGATCCCAGTTGACCTTCGAGGTCTTGCGCGTGACCAGACCCTTTTCGTACAGGTCGAGGAACAGCATCTGCTGACGGTGATAATAATCAACGTCGCAGGTCGCGAACTCGCGGCTCCAGTCGAGCGACAGGCCCATCATCTTGAGCTGGTCGCGCATCACGGCGATGTTCTGGTAAGTCCACTCCTTGGGATGGACCTTGTTCTGCATCGCCGCGTTTTCTGCCGGCATGCCGAACGCATCCCAGCCCATCGGGTGCAGAACGTTGAAGCCCTTGGCGCGCTTGTAGCGGGCCACGACATCACCCATCGTGTAGTTGCGCGTATGACCGATGTGAATGCGTCCCGACGGGTACGGGAACATCTCAAGGACATAATAGGTCGGGCGGGGATCGTCGTTCTTCGCCTCGAACAGACGGGCCTCTTCCCAGGCCTTCTGCCAGCGGGGTTCGGAAGTACGTGGATTGTAACGTTCAGTTGCCATGCCGCGAATTTCCCATAAAAGGGACTATTTGTTTTGGCGGACCTTCACCACGGTTTGCTCAACTCGTCAACACCAGCACTCAAGAAAGAGCCGCTAGCCCGAGCCAGATCCATGACCAATGTCACCGAAAACCTTCAAAAAGTGAAACATCAGATCGCGAAAGCCGCGGCGGAAGCGGGGCGCAGCGCGGAAGACGTGACGCTGGTCGCGGTGTCGAAAACCTTCGGCGGCGACGAAATCCGGCCTGCCCTCATCGCGGGGCAGCGGGTGTTCGGGGAGAATCGCGTGCAGGAGGCGCAGGCCAAATGGCCGCAGCTGCGCGAGGAGTTCCCGGACATCGAGCTGCACCTGATCGGCCCGCTGCAGTCGAACAAGGCAAAGGAAGCGGTGGCGCTGTTCGATGTGATCCAGACCGTGGACAGGGAGAAGATCGCCGCGGCGCTCGCCGCCGAAATGCAGAAGCAGGGCAAGCGGCCCCGGCTCTACGTGCAGGTCAACACGGGGCTGGAGCCGCAGAAGGCCGGTATCGACCCGCGCGAGGCGGTGGCCTTCGTGAAGCGCTGCCGCGAGGTGCACGGGCTCGAGATCGAGGGCCTGATGTGCATTCCGCCGGTCGACGAAAACCCCGGCCCGCATTTCGCACTACTGCAGAAGCTGGCGAAGGAAGCCGGCGTCGAGAAGCTCTCGATGGGCATGTCCGGCGACTTCGAGACGGCCATCGCCTTTGGCGCCACCAGCGTGCGCGTCGGCTCCGCCATCTTCGGCAACCGGGCCTACCAGCAGGCCTGAGGATATCGGCTGCATGGCGGCCTTGCCCGAGACAACGGCTGTGCACGCAACGGCAAGCCCATCGCCTCATGGTGAGCCCGTCGAGCCATGAGGGCGGCGGGCCGCACCGAGAAAGCCGGCCGCCAGCGGGTGGAACGGCGCGGCGCGCCGTTGCGCTTTCAGTGCAGGATCAGTTCGCCCGTCACATTCCGCCACTCGCCCGGCGAGATCAGCCGCTTGTGCGTGTAGGTCACGGAGTGCAGAGGCCCCTCGATCTCCCGTCTCCAGAAGTCGATGAACCGGTGCAGTTCCGGAAATTGCGGCGACAGGTCGTAGTGCTGCCAGATGAAGGTCTGCAGAAGATGCGGCGGATCGGGCATCCTGTAGATGAATTTCGCCGTGGTCAGGCCATAACCCTGCAGCATCAGTTCGAGGTCGCCCAGGTCCTTCATTGGTCTCACCCTCGTCTAGTCTCCAGCGCGACCAAGTATCGCTCAGATCGCGCAACACGGCCAGACAAAAATGAGGGAAATACGTTTTATTTCAGTAACTTATCAGCACTCGACCGGGTGGGCTGCCAACACGCCGCAAACTGTATTGATCGCTTCCCTTTGACCAAACGGAAAATGATAGTATTCGTGAAAGCCCAATAAGCTCAAAAAAGGGGCCGCGCCAGGCCAGCAAACTCGGAGGAGAAACCATGTCCGAAACGCAAGTCCATGAAACCAAGCCTGAATGGAAGGAACGTGCGTGGATCGACGCACAGACTTACGAAGCTTGGTATCGGGAAAGCGTAGAAGATCCGGATGGCTTTTGGGGGAAACACGGCAAGCGGATCGACTGGTTCAAACCATACACAAAAGTAAAGAACACCTCTTTTGAGGGCAACGTTTCGATCAAGTGGTTCGAGGATGGCGAGCTGAACGTTTCCTACAACTGCCTTGACCGCCACCTCGAAAAGCGCGGCGACCAGGTCGCCATCATCTGGGAAGGCGACGACCCCAACGAAGACCGCAAGATCACCTATCGGGAGCTCCACGCGGAAGTTTGCAAGCTGGCCAACGTGCTGAAGAGCCGTGGCGTCAAGAAGGGCGATCGCGTCACCATCTACATGCCCATGATCCCCGAAGCGGCCGCGGCCATGCTGGCCTGCACCCGCATCGGCGCCATCCATTCGGTTGTCTTTGGCGGTTTCTCCCCCGACTCGCTGGCCGGACGCATCATCGACTGCCAGTCCGACTTCGTCATCACGGCCGATCAGGGCCTGCGCGGCGGCCGCACCATTCCGCTCAAGGAGAACACGGACAAGGCTATCGAAATCGCCGAGCAGTCCGGCGCCAAGGTCCGCCATGTGCTGGTGGTTCGCCGCACCGGCGGCCAGGTTGGCTGGCAGGACGGCCGTGACCTCTGGTACCATGAGGAGATGGAAAAGGCTTCGGCCGAGTGCGAGCCCGAGCACATGAACGCCGAGGATCCGCTGTTCATCCTCTACACCTCCGGTTCGACGGGCAAGCCCAAGGGCGTGCTGCACACCACGGGCGGTTACCTGGTGTACGCGTCGATGACCCACCAGTACGTATTCGACTACCATGACGGCGACATTTACTGGTGCACCGCCGACGTGGGCTGGGTCACGGGTCACAGCTACATCGTCTACGGTCCGCTGGCCAACGGCGCAATCACGCTAATGTTCGAGGGCGTGCCGAACTATCCCGACTCCTCGCGCTTCTGGCAGGTGGTTGACAAGCACCAGGTCAACATCTTCTACACCGCGCCAACCGCGATCCGCGCGCTGATGGGCGCGGGCGACGAGTTCGTGACGAAGACCTCGCGCAAGTCGCTGCGGCTCCTGGGTTCGGTCGGCGAGCCGATTAACCCCGAGGCATGGGAGTGGTACTACCGCGTGGTCGGCGAGGAACGCTGCCCGATCGTGGACACCTGGTGGCAGACGGAGACGGGCGGCATCCTGATCACGCCACTGCCGGGCGCGATCCCGCTCAAGGCCGGATCGGCCACCAAACCGTTCTTCGGCGTCAAGCCGGAGATCGTGGACAATGACGGCAACCCGCTCGAAGGCCCCTGCTCCGGCAACCTCTGCATCATCGACTCCTGGCCGGGCCAGATGCGCACCGTCTACGGCGACCACGAGCGGTTCGTGCAGACCTATTTCTCGACCTACAAGGGCAAGTACTTCACCGGCGACGGCTGCCGCCGCGACGAGGACGGGTACTACTGGATCACCGGCCGCGTGGACGACGTGCTGAACGTCTCCGGCCATCGCATGGGCACGGCGGAGATCGAGTCTGCACTGGTCTCGCACCCGAAGGTGTCCGAGGCGGCCGTGGTGGGCTACCCGCACGAGATCAAGGGCCAGGGCATCTATTGCTACGTGACGCTGATGGCCGGCGTGACGCCGTCGGAAGAGCTCAAGAAGGAGCTCGTCGCTCACGTCCGCAAGGAGATCGGCCCGATCGCGGCACCCGACAAGATCCAGTTCGCGCCGGGTCTGCCGAAGACCCGCTCGGGCAAGATCATGCGCCGCATCCTGCGCAAGATCGCCGAGGACGACTACACGTCACTGGGCGACACCTCGACGCTCGCGGATCCATCGGTCGTCAACGATCTGGTGGAGAACCGGCAGAACCGCCACGACTAAGCGACATCGCTATCAATCCAGCAAGGGTCGGGGAAACCCGGCCCTTCGTTTATCAGACCCTGCCGCTGAGCGACGAGCCGAAAGGCCCAGCCGTTTTCCCCCTCGCTGGCGCGCGCGGGAAAAGCCGCGGAGCAGACCAGTCCGAGGATCAGAGCAAGGCCGATCCCAAGTCCCCGCATTTTCATGGAGCAAGCGGAGAGAAACGCGGGCGGAATGCCAGGCGCTATTGTCGCGCCTCTACCGCCGGATGCATTGGCCACTTTTCATGCACGACGGAAAGTGCCATGAAAACGGCGACTCCTTTCCCGGAACAGCCTCCCATGCAGACCGTCATCATCCGCCCGTCCGAACCTCGCGACATTCCCGCGATCACCGCCATCTATGCCCATGCCGTGAACCACGGCACGGCCACCTACGAACTCGAAGCGCCAGATGAGACTGAAATGGCTTCGCGCCGGAACAGTCTCGTCTCGCTTGGCTATCCATACCTGGTCGCCGAGATGGAAGGCGGCGCGGTGGCGGGCTATGCCTATGCGGGACCATTCCGCACCCGCCCGGCTTACCGCTTCATGGTGGAAGATTCGATCTACATCGCACCGGAAATGCAGGGCCACGGTATCGGCAAGCTGCTGCTCAGGGCGCTGATCGACGAGTGCACCCGGCTCGGCTTCCGCCAGTTCACCGCCGTCATCGGCGACGGGTCGCCGCAGAGCGCCTCGGTGAAGCTGCACTCGGCCCTGGGCTTCAAGCATGCCGGCACGCTCACCGGCAGCGGCTTCAAGTTCGGCCGATGGCTCGATACCGTGTTCATGCAGCTCGACATGAACGGCGGCAACAGCACCGCGCCTGATCCGGAAAGCCTGCCGGAACGCCTCTATCGGGAAAAGCGCATCTGACGGCGGCGGCTGGCCCTCGCTGCGAAGCGATCCCTATGCGCGGATGATGCCGAGCTTCTTGTCGAAGACGCGCAGCACGCGGTCCAGATCCTGTCCGCGCTTGAGGATCATGCCCCCGGCATTGACGACGCTGTACTCGCCCTGCTTGCGGGCGAGCTTGGGGCATTTGACGATCTGGTAAAGGGGCACTTCGCTGGTACGGCGGTATACGGAGAACACCGCCCGGTCGGGCAGATGGTCGATCGCATAATCCCGCCACTCCCCGGCCGCCACCATGAAACCGTAGAGGTACAGGATACGGTCGAGCTCGCGCCGGTTGAATGTCACAGGCAGGTCAAGCCGGTCCTTGCGGTAATCGGCGAGCCGGACCAGCTTGCCGGAATGGTGTGGCTCTTCATCTCCACCGCCTGAATATTCCGTCATGATCCGCTGTCCTCATTCTGGAGGTCGTTGCTCTCCGAAAGGGTGGCCCAGCGGGATACAAATTACAAGCGTAACTATTTTCCCATCACAACGCAGTAATAATCTACAGATTTGGTGATCGTTCGCCACAATATTGCCACATTGTGCTCAAGCTAGCGCCCGAATTCAAAGCCACATTCCGATCGTTGCCTGAGACGGTTCGATCCGGAAGCGGCCCCGTACCCCAAGCCCCCCCGCCCACGAGGCTGACCCGGATCGAACCTGTTTCCTTGTTTTCCCGCAAAGAGCAGACAGTTCGACCCCACCGTCCGGAAACCGGCCGCGCGCCGATTGCCGACCAATCTTGAAATCATCCCGCCATCCTGCCAGCAGTCTCGAAATGAGGCGACAGCGTTTGAATGTCTCGGCTACCTAATGCCCGACGGGCTTACAAATCGCCCCGCAACTGCGCAGCGCCGAGAATGTCCCCCGGACGACCCTGGTCATCCACCTGCTGCAGGAGAACGGCGCAGCGGCCGCCCTTCTTCTTCATCTCGTTCTTGGGAATTTCGATGGTCATGGCTTCGCCATGCCACATGCCCACCGTCTGATAAGACGTGACGATGTTGCGGTAATCCATGACGCGCCCAGCGTTCTGGCCGCGCTCGATCTTCACCTGCTGCTCCGGCTGGAAATAGACCAGCACCACGTGGGCGCCCTCCGGCACCGGGTTGCTCTCGTCGATCCGGATCAGAAGGCTGGTCGACGTTGAGGAGATGCTGACGCCGACAGGCAGCGCTTCCTGCTGCAGCATCGCGGCGACGGCAGTCTCAACGTTGGCCCGCTCAGACCCCACGACATGCTGGGACCCATCGATCACGATCTGCGGCGTGTACACCGAACCGCCGAAGACCTCAGCATAAGCCTGCTGGCGGTGGGTGTTCTCGGGAGAGGCAAAGGCGTCCTTCCAGCCCAGGTAGTCCCAGTAATCCACGTGATAGGCCAAAGCGACGAGGTCATCGCGGCCCGCAAGCTCCCCGAACAGCTCATCGGCGGGCGGACAGGAATTGCACCCCTGACTGGTGAACAGCTCGACCACGGCTCGCGGCCTGTCCTCGGCATGAACAGCAGTTGCAAGGCCAAGAAGAACGAAAGGAGCCAGAAGATATGCTGCTGTTCTCCCAGGTCGACCTTCGTTCATCCCAATCCCGTTCCTGTTATAAGTGTGAATAATTATGCCTATGATCCAATTGTTCTAGCGTCAGACCTGCCGAAGAGAAAAGTCACGTTCCGGTGAGGATTTTGCCAGACCTTATCCAAACTGTGCAATCACCGGTACGTGATCTGACGGACGATCCCACCCACGCGCGTCCCTCAGCACCTCGACCCTTTCCAGCGCCGGCGCCAGATCCGGCGAGGACCAGATATGGTCGAGGCGGCGGCCCTTGTCGGACGCATCCCAGTCGCGCGCCCGGTAACTCCACCAGGTAAACAGTTTTTCGGACGGCGGAATATGCTGGCGCATGAGGTCGACCCAGCCTCCCCTCGCCTGCACGCTCTTCAAGCCTTCGATCTCGACCGGCGTGTGGCTGACGATGTTGAGCAACGCCTTGTGCGACCATACGTCGGTTTCCAGCGGCGCGATGTTGAGATCGCCGACGAGGATGGTGGAGCTGTCCGCCGCCTGGGACGGCACGACCAGGTGCATCTCCCGCAGGAAATCGAGCTTATGCCGGAACTTCGGGTTGATTTCCGGATCGGGTTCGTCACCTCCGGCCGGAACGTAGAAATTGTGAATGACGACATTGCGGCCCGCGACGTTCACGGAGGTCGAGATGTGCCGGCAATCTTCCATGTTGCAGAACGATCGCTTCTCGACCAGCTCGAGCGGAAGGCGGGAGACTGTGGCTACCCCATGGTAGCCCTTCTGCCCATTGAGCTGGATGTGCCTGTAACCGAGCTTGCGGAAGGCGGCGGACGGAAACTGGTCGTCCGGGCATTTCGTCTCCTGAAGGCACAGTACGTCCGGCTGATGCTCTTCAAGGAACCGCTGAACAAGCGGCATGCGCAGGCGAACGGAGTTGATGTTCCACGTAGCAATCTTGAGCGGCATGCTGGGAATTCCGGATGTCCTTGGCGGGAGCGCGAGCAATAGACAGCATCAGAAGCCGCCTGACAAGCGCCGGCAGGCCCCACCAAAACCACAATTCGGTGAAAACGGCGGCGCCTACTGCCGATATGGTTCTGGCCCGTCACACCAGCCCTGAACCATCAGGGCTGCGATTCGGCGCATTTGGGGCAATTCACGTCGCGGGTCGCCGCCAATCGCCGGCATCCCCGACTTGCCAAAAGCATCAACACAATCCGCCTCTTCCAGTTGTCGGGAAGAAGAACCACCCGCGCCTGAGCCCGCCCCAAGACTCGGAAGCCGGCGGGAGGAAATCCCGAGCGGTTCATGCTTCCACGGACACCCCGGATCCCTAGCGCTGGTTCTGGCTCATCGCGTTGACGCGGCGGTAATCGATGTAAAAGACGCTCTTGTCGAAGGTCACGCCCTGCTGAACGTCATAGATGACGACCGTTGTGTCCTTGCCCTGGGCGTCCGTCACGGTCCACTGGCGCAGATCGTATGTCTTGGCATCGAAGGTCATGGTGATCGTCGAGTTGCCAAAGATCTGCTTGTCCACCAGACGGATGGTTACAGCATCATCGTCCTGCTGGACGCCCTGCAGCCGGCCGCCGGAAAGATCGATCCTGTCGGCAAGAAGCAACTTCAGCGGGGTCTGGTTGAGGGAATAGATGTCCGCCGTGTTCAGCTTGCGGTTTTCGAGCACGACGGTCGTGCCATCCGAAATCACGCGGAAACGCGCATTGCCCTCATAGTCGAAGCGCAGCTTGCCCGGACGCTCGATGTAGAACTTGCCTTCCGACTGCTCGCCGCGAGGCCCGAACTGGGCAAAGCTGCCCATCATAGTCTTGACGTTCGAGAAGTGCTGGGCGATGCGCTGCGCGGTGGCGACCGCCGCCCCGCTCTGCGCCTGCGCGCCCGAGCTTCCAGCGGCAAGCATTCCCATGGCGCCGACGGCAAGCCCGATGAAGGCGCGGCGGCTGGTACGGCTCAAGAGGTTCTTTGCCAACTCGATCATCTTTCCAACTTGGACCACGTCCGTGGTTGATTGAAGCATTTTCCCATTGCCAGCACGCAGGACCATGTCGGCGCGGGGGAACTCCAGAACATATAGGCGTCTAACAGGGCCGAATTTTGTCCTGCCGGCAGGCGGCCGGGGCCGTCATGCCGGATTACATCTGATCCTTCTCGGTGGGCACAAGGATCTCGCGCTTGCCTGCGTGGTTCGCGGGCCCGATGATGCCCTCCTGCTCCATGCGCTCGATGATCGAGGCGGCGCGGTTGTAGCCGATCCCAAGGCGGCGCTGGATGTAGCTGGTCGAGGCCTTGCCGTCGCGCAGGACGATGGCGACCGCCTGATCGTACGGATCGTCGGAGTCGGCCATGTTGCCCACCCCAGAACCGCCGGACGGCTCGTCCTCATCGTCGTCAGCGAGAACGGCGTCGAGGTAGTCAGGCACACCCTGCGACTTGAGATGGCGGACGATGCCCTCGACTTCCTGGTCGGAAACGAAGGCGCCATGGACGCGCTGGATGCGGCCGCCGCCAGCCATGTAGAGCATGTCGCCCATGCCGAGCAGCTGCTCCGCGCCCTGCTCGCCAAGGATGGTGCGGCTGTCGATCTTCGACGTCACTTGGAAGGAGATACGGGTCGGGAAGTTGGCCTTGATGGTACCGGTGATGACGTCCACCGACGGGCGCTGGGTCGCCATGATCACGTGGATGCCGGCGGCGCGGGCCATCTGGGCAAGGCGCTGGACGGCGCCCTCGATATCCTTGCCGGCCACCATCATCAGGTCGGCCATCTCGTCGATGATGACCACGATGAAGGGCATCGGTTCGAGATCCAGCTCCTCCGTCTCGTAGATGGCCTCTCCCGTCTCGCGGTCGAAGCCGGTCTGGACGGTGCGCGAGATGACCTCTCCTTTCTGCCTTGCCGCAAGCACACGCTGATTGAAGCCCTCGATGTTGCGGACGCCCACCTTGGACATCTTGCGGTAGCGTTCCTCCATCTCGCGGACGGTCCACTTGAGCGCCACGACCGCCTTCTTCGGATCGGTCACCACCGGCGTCAGCAGGTGCGGGATGCCGTCATAGATCGACAGCTCGAGCATCTTCGGGTCGATCATGATCAGGCGGCAATCCTCCGGACGCAGCCGATAGAGCAGCGAGAGGATCATGGTGTTGATCGCCACCGACTTGCCGGAACCGGTGGTTCCGGCCACCAGAAGGTGGGGCATCTTGGCGAGGTCGGCGACGACGGGCTCGCCGCCGATGGTCTTGCCGAGGGCCAGCGCCAGGCGATGCTTCGTGGTCTGGAAGTCGCGGCTCGCGAGAAGCTCGCGCAGGTAGACGGTTTCGCGGCGCGCGTTCGGCAGCTCGATACCGATGGCGTTGCGGCCGGGAACGACGGCGACACGGGCCGAAATCGCGCTCATGGAACGGGCAATATCGTCTGCCAGTCCGATCACGCGGGACGACTTGATGCCCGGCGCGGGCTCCAGCTCGTAAAGGGTGACAACCGGACCCGGACGGACATGGACGATTTCACCACGGACTCCGAAGTCTTCCAGCACACCCTCGAGGCGGCGAGCATTCTGCTCCAGGGCCTCGCGCGTCAGCGACGGATCCTTGCCGGCAGCCTTGGGCTCGGCCAGCAGGTTCAATGCGGGCAGGTTGAACTGGCCAGCAATCGTGGGGCGGTGCGGCTCCCGCTGCACGCGCGCCGGGGCGGGAGCCGACGCGGGCTGGCGCCGCGCCGGGGCCTCGCCAGGGGCCACAGCCTGAGCCTCACGGGCGGGCGCAGCCGGACGCGTGGCGGGCGCGCTGCGCTCCACGGGGTGCATCATGATGTCGTCCAGATCGTCGCTGAAATCGTCGGCGTCGAAATCATCGAAGCCGGGTTCGACACGCCGTCCGTCGAGCTCGCGCGACGCCTGCAGACGGGGTTCCGCGCGCCGCTCCACGACCGGGAACTCGTCCTCGAACTCCTCGTCGTCGTCATCATCCGAAACGGAATGCGCACGGTGCGGCATCTTGCGGCGGACCAGGGAGCGGGCCATCAGCCACCAATGGGTCAGAATGCCCAGCAGAACGGCCATGCGGCCTTCTCCGGCTTCCTCGTCGTCGTCCTCGAGCACCTCGAAGGGCGCATCAAGCTCGTCTGCCGTCGCAGCAGCCGCAGCGCGGCGGCCAATCAGACCGGCGCTGAAGAACATCAGCCAGAGGCACGGTATGAACAGCAGCGCGGCCACGACGAAGCCCAGAAGGCCGTTGGGGTAACCGCCCGTGAAATAGGCCGGAACGTTGAGCACGAAATCGCCGAAAACGCCACCGAGGCCGGTCGGAAGCGGCCAGGTAGAGGGTGGCGTGACGCAGCCGACGATTCCGGCCGCCAGGACCGAACCGGCCAGCCAGGCGAGCAGGCGAAGGGGAATGCGGTCAACACCCCAGCCGGCAACCAGGAGGATAGCCCAGACAACCGCGGGAAACAGGCTCGCAACCGACGCCAGCCCGAAGAACTGCATGGCGAGATCGGCATAGGCCGCGCCCGGGAAGCCCATCATGTTGGTGACGGGATTGTCGGTCGCATAGCTGAAACTCGGATCCATGACGTTCCAGGTCGCAAGGCTCAGGACGCAGAAGGCCACCAGACCCAGCAGGGCCACGCCAAGCGTCCGCGCGGTCTGCCGCCGCAGAAAACTCTGCACTCCGAAGTTGTTGCCGTGCATTGCAAATGCCGCGGAAGACCCGGAACTCATTCTTTTTCCCCGTTCAAACATCATTCCTGCGCGGTTGCGCCCGTCAGACAGTCGAGAATCGACCCTAGCGACGGATGGTTAAGACGGCATTAACCATGGATGAGCGGCGACTGCGCCCGCACGCCGCGGCGTGTGGGGACTGGAAAACCGGCGTGCGCCGACAGCTCGCGCGGGGAGCAGCCGCCCTAGGCCACCCCGTGCTTTCGGCGGTAGGCGGCCGCGACCTCCGGATCGAGGGGAACGCCGGTGAAGGTCTCGTAATAGGCTTCGAGATACTGAAGGCGGCTCGCCAGCGGCTCATCCAGCCGTACCGCATAGTAGCCCAGCTGCGTGAAATACAGGCTGCGCGCACGAATGAACGCGTCTGGTGACTTGTAGCCGAAACGCAGGAACAGACTCTCTATCGCCTTGACCCGCGTTTCATCGGCCTCGGCCACGACCTTGCGCACGCGCTCCGATCGCCGGGCCCAGTCGCGCATCGCCTCATCCAGGCGCGGGTCGAACCGTTCGGGGTCAAGCCAGGCATCGAAGATGCCCAGAATGCCTTCCAACAGCGAGGGCTTGTTCTCGATCGCCGCGAGCATGGCCGCGGTGTTCTTCTCTGCCCAAAAATTGATCAGACCGTCGAGCAGGTCGTCCCGGTCCCTGAAGTGCCAATAGAAGCTGCCCCGCGTGACCGACAGGGCGTCCGCCAGCCGGGTAATGCGGACGGATTCAACGCCTTCCTGCACGAAAATTTCAACCGCCGCACCCAGCCAGTCTGCCCTGCTCAGGTGGCGAACAACCTTGTCGGGGCCAGCAGCTGCTGCTTTTCGAAGCAGGTCCCGGTCAATCATTGACCATCTCCAAACACAATTGTATTGCGCAAACACAGCTGTATGGACGCTTGTATTGCGCAGATGCAAGCTGATCGTTGTTGAAAATTTCCAACTGGGCGACCGAGAGGCCTCCCAGCCAAGGTGAGGATATCATGACCCATACCAAGACGCCGCCACGAGTTATCCGCCCTGAAGATGCACACTTCGTACCACGCGCCCAGGACGGCGATATGGCCCAGCTTGCGGAGATTTGCGGAACCCGCGATGGCACCGAGCTCGGCGCCGGCTACGCCCGCCTGACCAACGCCCGCATCAACTGGACCGTCAAGTATGACGAGGTTCTGGTCGTGGTGGAAGGCAAGGTGCGCGTCCATACCAAGCACGGCGTGCTGGAGGCCGGGCCGCGCGACACCGTCTGGCTGCCGGAGGGCACGGAGCTCACCTACGAAGCCGAGAATGCCCTCATCGTCTGGGCGATCCATCCTGCGGACTGGGCCGAAAGGGCATAGGCGGGAACATGCGTAAGGTCAGCGTTCTCCCAGCAGACGACAAGACCAACGGCTGGAGCCGGATTCTTCCGCCCCGAACCGCAAAACCGGCACTGCAGGGCAAGATCAAGGCAGACTGGATCGTGCTCGGCGCCGGCTTTGCCGGTCTGGGCGCCGCCCGGCGTCTCGCCGAGAACCGCCCGGGCGACAAGATCGTCGTGATCGAAGCCAACGAGGCGGGCGAAGGCGCTTCCGGCCGCAATTCCGGCTTTGCCATCGACGTGCCGCACAACACCGGCAGCTCGATGGAGGAGCTTGAGAAGTCGCACGCCTATCTGCGGCTGGCCCGCGCGGGCATCGACTATCTTCGCCAGCAGGTCGAGCGCTATGGCATCGACTGCGACTGGAGTCCCATCGGCAAGTTCCACACGGCCGTTTCGGAACGCGGCGTGAAGGAGATCCTGGAGCCCACGGCGCGGGAACTCGAGCGGCTTGGCGAGCCCTATGTCTGGTACGACCGCGACAAGCTGCGTGAAAGGCTGGGCACGGCGCACTTCACCGCCGGCATCTACACGCCCGGCACGGTGCTGGTGAATCCGGCGGCGCTGACGCGCGGGCTGGCCGACAACCTGCCGGACAACGTCGTTCTCTACGAGCATTCGCCAGTCGTCGAATACGAATTCGGCAACACCATCCGGCTGGTGACACCGGAGGGCGAGGTCGAGGCTCCGAAGCTGATCCTGGCCGTGAACGGCTGGGCCGAGAAGTTCGGCTTCTTCAAGGGCCGGCTGTTGCCCTTCGCCGCGCACGCGAGCCTGACCCGCCGCCTGACGGACGAGGAATACGAGGCGTTCGGCAAGATCGAGTCGTGGGGTCTGACCCCGGCCAACGCGTTCGCCAGCATCACGATGCGCTTCACCAACGACCGCCGCATCCTGATCCGGCAGAACATCCATTACTGCCCGAGCTTCCGGCAGTCCGACGAGCGACGGCGCAAGCTGCAACAGGACCACAAGCGCCTGTTCGACGAGCGCTTCCCCATGCTGCCGAAGGTCAACATGGAGTACACCTGGACGGGCTATGTCTGCCTGTCGCAGAACGGGACGCCAGGATTCGGCCAGGTTGCGCCGAACATCTATACGGCCGTATGCCAGAACGCCGTGGGCGTGGCCAAGGGAACGATCAGCGGCGTGCTGGCCGCGGATCTCGCCTGCGGCATCAGCAACTCGCTCATCGACGACATGAAGAGCCTCGGCACGCCGAACAAGCTGCCGCCGCGTCCGTTCCTGGACGTCGGCGTCTGGGCCCGTCTCGGCTGGGAGCTCTGGAGAGCCAGACACGAGGTCTGATCACCACCACGCGCCGGTCCCTTCCGAAGGGACCGGCGCATCATTTTTACGAAGGAGGACACCTTGATCACCAAGAGCAGAATTCTTGCGCTGGCCGCGCTGACGGCGGCGTCCATCGCCACCGGGTTCGCCGAGGCCAAGACGCTCAAGATCGCGACCGATTCCGGCGCCAAGGGCTCGCCGGCCGGCAATGCCATCGAAGAGTGGGCGAAGGCCATCACGGAAGGCACCAACGGCGAGATCGACCTCGCCATCTACTACCAGAACGAGCTCGGCGGCCAGCAGGAGGTGTTCGACCTCCACGTGGCCGGTGACGTCGACCTGATGCTGAACTGGCCGATGACCTCGTATGACAAGCGCATCGCGGTCATCTACACGCCCTACATGTTCACCACCTGGGAAGAGGCGCTGGAAGCCTACAAGCCTGGCGGCTGGCTCAACAGCATGCTCGACGGCATCTACGCCGACATGGGCCTCAAGTTCTTCGGCGCATGGCCGGAGGGCTTCAACGGCGTCGGCACCAAGGGCAGCTATGCGACCAACGTCGATGCCGCCAAGAGCATCAAGGTGCGCGTGCCCCCGGTGTTCCCGTTCCATGAGACGATCCAGGCAATGGGCTACCAGACCGCCGCGGTCGACTGGGGTGAGCTCTACAGCGCAATCCAGACCGGCGTGGTCGATGGCGACGCGGCGAACGTGATCTTCTACGAGCTGGAATACTTCGGCGATATCCTCGACTACTACGTCCGCTCCAAGCAGCAGTTCATCACCGGCATGCTGACGATGAACCTCGAGGAGTGGGAACAGCTGACGCCGGAACAGCAGAAGGTGGTGCAGGACGCCGCCACGGCCGTCATGGAGAAGCAGTTCAACGAAGCCCGCGCGCAGGACGAAGGCTACGCCGAGCAGTGGAAGGCCAAGGGCAACACCTATGTCGAGCCGACCGACGAAGAGCTCGGCGCGCTGGCGAAAACCGTGCGCGAGGCCGTTTGGCCGCAGATGGAGAACGAGGTCGGCGCGGACCTGATGCAGCCGATCCGCGATAACTCCGCCAAGTTCTAATCACTCACCCAACCCGACATCCGGAAGGCCCCGCGGGGCCTTCCCCATGGGAGGTCGACATGCTGTCCAGACTTGCGCCGCTCGGTCAGGCATTCGCGAAGCTGCTCGAATGGGTCGCGCTCATTACCAGCGCACTCGTCACCGGATTGCTCGTGTTCCTCGTCGTGGGCCGTTACATCCTCAACTGGTCCATCGTCGGCGTGCACGAGATCAGCCTCGTGGCGGCCATGTGGCTCTACATGGCCGGGGCGCTGATTGCCAGCCGCAGGCGCGAGCACCTGGTCGTCGACCTTCTGCCGCAACAACTGACCTCGGCCCGCTCCAGGGCACGGCATCAGATTCTGGTCGCGGTGATCACGCTTGTCATCGCCTGCTTTTTCGCCGCCTGGACCTATCAAATGCTGGCCTGGGGCATGAAGCGGCCGCAGACGGTGCCGGGCCTCAGCCTGCCGCTCTGGGTTCCGCAGGCATCGCTCGCCTTCGCCGTCATCGGCTGCGTCGCATATGCCAGCCGCGATGTCATCGCCGGTTTCAAGTCGCTGGCCGCCGCCAGCAAGCACTAGGGAGCAAGCCGGACAATGGAAGGTCTTTTCGGAATCCTTCTTCTCGTGGTGCTGCTGGGACTTGGCGTCCCGGTCGCATGGTCGTTCGCCGGACTGGTCGCCTATCTCACGTTCGTCTACGACGTGAACCTGAACACCCTGATGCTGCAGGGCTTCCGGTCACTGAACTCGGTGGTCCTGCTGTCGCTGCCGCTATTCATCCTCGCCGGATACCTGATGCAGTCGGGCGGCATCGCGCGGCGCCTTGTCGAGTTCATCGAGCTGCTCGTCAGGGGCCGCCGTGGCGGCCTCGGCGCCTCGATCGTGCTGAGCTCCGGCATCTTCGGGGCGATCGCCGGAACGGCCACGGCGGCCGTGGCCGCGATCGGCACAATCATGATCGACCCCATGGATGAGCGCGGCTACCCCCGCGGCTATTCCTCGGCGCTGCTCGGCATCTCGTCGCTGCTCGGAATCCTTATCCCGCCGTCGATCACCATGATCCTGTTTGCGGTGGCGACGCAGCAGTCGGTCGCGGCCTGCTTTGCGGCAACGATGGGACCGGCCATCCTGCTGATCGCGGGACTGATCCTGTTCAACCGCTTCGTCGCCGGACGCTACTACCAGGAGAAGGCCATCGGTAAGGCTGACCAGTCCGAACACCGCTCTCCGACCCGCGCCGTGATCGCGGCACTGCCGGCGCTGTCCATTCCGCTCATAATTCTAGGCGGCATCTACGGTGGCGTCTTCACGCCGACCGAGGCGGCAGCCGTGGCAGTGGTCGTCGCGCTTCTGATCGGCTTTTTCATCTATCGCGACCTGACCTGGAGCCGCCTGCGCACCAGCGTGATCGCTGCCGCCGAGACTACAGGATCCATCGTCCTGATCCTGCTGTTCTCCTTCATGATCGGGCGTATCCTGGTGGCCGAGCGCGTTCCGCAGGAGCTGACGGAACTCGTCGCCGCCGCGGTCAGCAACCCAATTCTGATTCTGCTGGCGGTAAACCTGTTCCTGATCATCGCCGGCGCGTTGATCGACGACGTATCGGTGACGGTGGTGATCGCGCCACTGTTCCTGCCGCTGATGACCTCCATAGACGTTCATCCCGTCCATTTCGGCGCGATCGTCGCGGCTTCCGTGGTGATCGGGGCGAACAGCCCGCCGATGGCGCCGGTGCTCTACATGGCCTGCCGCATCGGCAAAGTCTCGGTGCATAAGGCGGTGGGTCCGGCGCTCCTGATGATGAGTCTCGTCGCCCTGCCGGTCATGCTCGTAACGGCCTTCGTACCGGAAGTCTCGCTCTGGCTGCCGCGGACGCTGGGACTTCTGTAACGGGCAGCGGAGTTCGCGGAGACCGGCACCGTCCTTCGGCTTCCCGCCGGTTGAACAGGCGGAAGGGCACGACCAGGAAAAGCGTTGCGCGGATGCGGGAACAAGTCTTTCAAAACCAAAAGGGCCGGCTGCACGCCGGCCCTTTCTGCTTCGTCAGCAGGGGTATCAGTAGTGGTAGGCGGCTTCGCCGTGCTCGCTGAGGTCGAGGCCCTGGCGCTCGTCCTCGGGGGTCGGACGCAGACCGACGATCAGGTCGACCACCTTGTAGAGGATCGCCGAGATGATACCGCACCAGATGATCGTGATGACCACGGCAACAATCTGGATCCAAACCTGTGAAGCGATGGAGAAGTCCTCGCCACCCGTGCCGCCGAGCCACGGAGCGGTGAAGATACCGGTGCCGATCGCGCCGATGATGCCGCCGATGCCATGGATGCCGAACACGTCAAGCGAGTCGTCGTAACCGGCCTTAATCTTCACCACGGCAACGAAGTAGTAGCAGCCAAGGCTTGCAATCGCGCCGAGGACGATGGCGCCGATCGGGCCAACCGTGCCGCAGGCCGGGGTGACAGCCACGAGACCGGCAACCACACCGGAGACAGCGCCCAGCATGGAGGCCTTGCCGCGGTGGATGACTTCGATGATAACCCAGGCGAGAACCGCGCCGGCCGTGGCGGTGAAGGTGTTGATGATGGCGAGGGCAGCGCCGGCGGTCGCTTCGAGGTTGGAGCCGCCGTTGAAGCCGAACCAGCCGATCCAGAGGATCGAGGCGCCGACCATCGTCAGCGTCATGGAGTGCGGCGCGAGCACTTCCTTGCCGTAGCCGATGCGCTTGCCGACCATGATGGCACCGACCAGAGCAGCGATGCCGGCATTGATGTGGACGACCGTGCCGCCAGCGAAGTCAATAGCGCCGAGGTTGAAAAGGTAGCCAGCGCCGTCCCAGACCATGTGGGCGACCGGGAAATAGACGACCGTCAGCCAGAGCGCGACGAAGAGCATGACCGCGGAAAACTTGATGCGCTCTGCGAAACCGCCGACGATCAGCGCCGGCGTGATGACGGCGAAGGTCATCTGGAAGCAGATGAACACATACTCAGGCAGGACCACGCCATCCGTGAAGGTGGAGGCGGTCGTGTCCAGAGTGACGCCCGAGAGGAAAACCTTGGCGAAACCGCCAAAGAAGGCGCTGTCGCTGCCGCCGAAGGCAAACGAGTAGCCGTAGACGACCCAGATCACCATCGCGAGCGCGGCGATCGTGGTACACTGCATCAGCACGGACAACATGTTCTTGGCGCGTACCAGGCCGCCATAGAACAGAGCCAGGCCAGGAAGCGTCATGAACAGGACGAGAGCCGTGGCCGTCATCATCCACGCCACATCGCCCTTATCAATGACAGGCGCAACTTCGGTGACGGTCTCGGTCACCTCAACCGCAGCTTCCTGCGCAAAGGCAGAACCGGCTGCAATCAGACTTCCGGCAAGCGCGGCAAGGCCCGAGCCAAGCGCCGCCGATAAAGAACGCGGAACACTCATCTTATTCTCCTTGACGTAGCGCTGGAGGTCACAGGGTGGCGGCGGTCAGTTCGCCGGAGCGAACGTGAACAGCTTTCCGGATAGCGAGCTTGAAGGTGCGCCCGGCCGTCGTGGAGAAGGCCCCCTGGAGATCCACCGCCGGATAGCTCCCGTGACCGGCACTCACGAACACATTCAGTTTGGTTCCAATCGGTCTCATCAGTGTCCCAACCCTTCGCTGTGCGGCCTCAGCCGCTCCACCGCTGCACCCTGAAAGAGCAACAGCTGCTGAGTTAGAGAACAAGGAGCGTGCCAACTGCGATCAGCACTATCTAAACGTCTGTTATTTCTTGAAAAATTTAGTGCCAGAATGATTAAAGGCGCAGCTGGTGGGCTGCGCCTTTGATCAAGAATTGTGCAATTTTTGAAATTTGCCTATTTTGTGCGCAGACGCATGAGGCCTTCTTGTGCGACCGAGGCCACAAGCACGCCATCCCTGCTGAAAATGCTTCCACGGGCCAGGCCCCGGCTGCCCTGCGAGGATGGGCTGTCCTGGCAGTAGAGAAGCCATTCGTTCAGGTTGAACGGGCGATGGAACCACATGGCGTGATCGAGGCTCGCGGCCTGAATCTCGGGATCGAACAAAGTTCTACCGTGCGCGTAGGTCGTCACGTCGAGCAGTGTCATGTCGGACAGATAGGCCAACAGGGCGGCGTTCAACGCAGGCTCGGCTGGAACCGGTTCCGTGATGCGCATCCATATGTTCTGCGAGGGCGGCAGCTTGTCGCGGGTCGTGTAGTGTTCAAGCCCGGTTGGCCGGACGTCTATCAGCGTCTGCTTGCGCCAGAACGCGCGCAACGACTCCGGGATGACAAGAGCGGCCGATTCCACAAGCTCACTGCGGCTCGGGAGGGACTCCGGCGCGGGCACGCCCTCCGGCATCCCAATCTGGTGAAACAGGCCCTCCTCCTCCTTCTGGAAGGAGGCCATCATCGAGAAGATCGGCTGGCCATGCTGGATGGCCGTTACGCGGCGCGTGGTGAAGCTGCCGCCATCCCGAATGCGTTCCACCTGGTAGATGATCGGTATCTTCGGGTCACCGCCGAGCAGGAAATAGCAGTGCAGCGAGTGCACGGGCCTGGACGGATCGACCGTGCGCTGCGCGGCGGTGAGCGCCTGTCCGATGACCTGGCCGCCGAAAACCCTCTGCAGTCCCGTTCGCGGGCTCTTTCCCCGAAACAGGTTGTGTTCGAGCTCTTCCAGATTAAATATGTCAAGGAGATCCCTGATGGTGGATGGCATATAAGCTTGCTCCGCAACGCAAATGATGATCAGCCCGACGCTTTCGCATACGTCTTAGAGAAGTCGGCCACAAGATGAAAGACGGGAAACGACATGCCCTTGAAGACCGAGACAGAACAGAAGATTAATAATTACGATGTCGTCATCGCAGGGGCGGGATATGTCGGGCTGACCGCGGCGGTCGCCATCAAGAGCGCGCGGCCGGACATGAAGCTGCTGGTCGTGGACGCAGCGCCCGAGGGCGTCTGGAAGAAGGACGTCCGGGCCATTGCCGTCGCGGCTGACGCATGCCGCATGCTGAGGCAGCTCGGCTGCTGGGACGGCCTCATCGGCAAGGTCCAGCCGATCAATGAAATGGTGATCACCGATTCGCGGGTGTCCGACCCGGTACGCCCGGTTTTCCTGACCTTTGCCGGCGACGTGACACCCGGGGAACCGTTCGCCCACATGGTCGAGACGCGCGACCTCGGCGCGGTGCTGCGCAAGCGGGCTGACGAGCTGGGCCTGGAAATCCGCGAGGGCGTGGCGGTGGAACGTTTCGACATCGACCCGGCAGCGGCCCGCATCCATCTCGCCGATGGAACGGAACTCAGGGCGCGGCTGCTGATCGCCGCCGACGGGAAACGCTCGAAGCTGCGCACGCTGGCCGGCATCAGGACCGTCGAGTGGGAATATGGCCAGTCCGGCATCGTCTGCACCGTCGCGCATGAGCGACCCCACCACGGCCGGGCCGAGGAGCATTTCCTGCCTGCCGGTCCGTTCGCCATCCTTCCGCTCACCGGCAACCGCTCGTCCATCGTGTGGACCGAACGGACCGAGGACGCCGAACGCCTGATCAATGAGGATGACGTCGTGTTCGAGTACGAGCTCGAACAGCGCTTCGGGCTGAAGCTTGGCGAGATCCACGTCGAGGGCCCGCGGCGGGCGTTTCCACTGACCTTGCTGCTGGCGCGGGACTTCGTGAAGCCGCGCTTCGCGCTTGCCGGCGATGCCGCCCATGGCGTGCATCCGATCGCCGGACAGGGCCTCAATCTCGGCTTCAAGGACGTTGCCGCGCTCGCGGAAGTGATCGTGGAGGCCGAGCGCCTCGGCGAAGACATTGGTGCGCTCAACGTGTTGCAGCGCTACGAGCGCTGGCGCCGGTTCGACACGGTGCAGATGGGCGTGACCACGGACGTGCTCAACCGTCTGTTCTCGAACGACTGGCGCCCGGTGCGGGCTGTGCGCGACTTCGGCCTCGGGCTGGTGGACCGGCTGCCGGGACTCAAGAGCTTCTTCATCCGGCAGGCCTCCGGCCTGGTGCCCAACAGCCCCCGCCTGCTGCGGGGCGAGGCGATCTGAGCAAGCCGTCCCGCACATCTGGACTCCGGGTTTTCCGGACCCACGAAAAAGCAGGTCGATGGAGCATTTTCCCGGAACTGGGGGCGTCAGTTTTCCGTTGATACGGCGGAATGACAGACCCGGCCTTTTCAGGCTTCCCACGGAAGCCTGAACGGCTGGCGACCGTGCAACAGGAGACCGCGATGAAACGCCACGCCAACGTCGTCTGGAAGGGCTCGCTCACACAGGGAACGGGCACGCTAAACAGTCAGAGCTCCGCCCTCAAGGAAATGCCGCTCACCTTCAAGGCCCGCTTCGAGGACGAATCGGGGCGTGCCGGCACCAATCCGGAAGAGCTGATCGCCGCGGCGCATGCCGGATGCTTCTCCATGCAGCTCGCGCACATGCTAGCGGAAAACGGCACTCCGGCCGAATTCCTCAACACGACTGCCGAAGTGGAGGTTCGCCCCGCTGCGGGCGGCGGGTTCGAAATTTCCGGCAGCGCCCTCAAGCTCAATGCGAGGGTTCCGGGGCTGGATGAGGCAAGGTTCCGCGAGATCGCGGAAAGCGCCAAGGCAAACTGTCCCGTGTCGAAGGCGCTGCGCGCCATCGACATCACGCTCGATATCTCCTTCTCGCAAGGGTAGACGGGTCGCAGATCCGGAACCGCGCCGCTGGAACCTTGCCGCCCGTGATTTAATAGGACTCAACATGCGGTTTGGCAGGCTCGCCATGAGGGGGCACACGGAAAACAGAAAGGCCCGCGGGAGCATCCCGCGGGCCTTTCGATTCGGTATGTTCGCACCAGGCTTAGACCTGGCGTTCCACCATGAGCTTCTTGATCTCCGCGATTGCCTTGGCGGGGTTGAGCCCCTTCGGGCAGGTCTGCGTACAGTTCATGATGGTGTGGCAGCGATAGAGGCGGAACGGATCCTCGAGGTTGTCGAGGCGCTCGCCCGTCATCTCATCGCGGGAGTCCGCGATCCAGCGGTAAGCCTGCAGCAGGATGGCCGGGCCGAGGTAACGCTCGCCGTTCCACCAGTAGCTCGGGCACGAGGTCTGGCAGCAGAAGCAGAGGATACACTCGTAGAGGCCGTCCAGCTTGGCGCGATCCTCGCGGCTCTGGCGCCATTCCTTGGCCGGCGTCGGGGTGACCGTCTGCAGCCAGGGCTGAATGGAGGAGAGCTGCGCATACGGGATGGAGAGGTCCGGTACCAGATCCTTCACCACCGGCATGTGCGGCAGCGGGTAGATCCGGACGTCGCCCTCGATCTCGTCGCAGGCCTTGGTGCAGGCCAGCGTGTTGGCGCCATCGATGTTCATCGCGCACGATCCGCACACGCCTTCGCGGCAGGAGCGGCGGAAGGTCAGCGTCGGGTCGATCTTGTTCTTGATGTAGATGAGCGCGTCGAGGACCATCGGACCGCAGTCGTCCATGTCGACGTAGTAGGTATCGACACGCGGATTCTCGTCGTCATCCGGCGACCAGCGGTAGACCCTGAAGGCGCGCACGTTCGTCGCGCCCTCCGGCTTCGGCCAGACCTTGCCTTCCTTGACCTGGGAATTCTTCGGTAGGGTGATTTCGACCATGGTAACCTCGATCAGTATACGCGCTTCTTGGGCGCGATCTTTGCCGGGTCAATGCCACCTTCCTCCACCGGAAGCAGAGGCTCCGTGTGAACCGGACGGTAGTCGAGGCTGACGGTGCCATTGTCGTCGACCCACGCCAGCGTGTGCTTGCGCCAGTTGACGTCGTCGCGCTCCGTGAAGTCCTCGCGGGCATGGGCGCCACGGCTCTCCTTGCGGGCTTCCGCCGAGTAGACGGTGGCGAAAGCGTTGGCCATGAGGTTGTGCAGCTCGAGCGTCTCCATGAGGTCGGAGTTCCAGATCATCGAGCGGTCGTGGACCTTGATGTCCGGCAGCTCCTGCCAGATGGCGGAGATGCGCTGGCAGCCCTGCTCGAGCGACTCCTGCGTGCGGAACACGGCAGCATCTTCCTGCATCGCGCGCTGCATCTTCTCGCGCAGCACCGCCGTCGGCGTGCCGCCGTTGGCGTGGCGGATGCGGTCGAAGCGATCCATGATCTTGTCGCAGGCTGCACGGTTGAGCGGCGGAACCTTGGAGTCCTTGTCCACCACCTGGCCGGCGCGGATTGCGGCGGCGCGACCAAAGACCACGAGGTCGATCAGAGAGTTCGAGCCGAGACGGTTGGCACCATGCACCGAGGCGCAGCCGGCCTCGCCCACTGCCATCAGGCCCGGCAGAACGGCGTCCGGATTGTCCGGGGTCGGATTCAGCACCTCACCCCAGTAGTTGGTCGGAATGCCGCCCATGTTGTAGTGGACGGTCGGCAGAACCGGGATCGGCTCGCGGGTCACGTCGACGCCGGCGAAGATCTTGGCCGACTCGGCGATGCCGGGAAGGCGCTCGTGGATCACGGCCGGATCTAGGTGATCCAGGTGCAGGTAGATGTGGTCCTTCTTCTTGCCGCAGCCGCGGCCCTCGCGGATCTCCAGCGTCATGCAGCGGGAGACCACGTCACGCGAGGCAAGGTCCTTCGCGCTCGGCGCATAACGCTCCATGAAGCGCTCGCCTTCCGAGTTGACGAGGTAGCCGCCCTCGCCGCGCACGCCCTCGGTGATGAGACAGCCCGCGCCATAGATGCCGGTCGGGTGGAACTGCACGAACTCCATGTCCTGCAGGGGCAGGCCAGCGCGGGCCACCATGCCGCCGCCGTCACCGGTGCAGGTGTGGGCGGAGGTGCAGGAGAAGTAGGCGCGGCCATAGCCGCCGGTGGCGAGAACGACCATCTTCGCGGCAAAGCGATGGATGGTGCCGTCATCCAGGTTCCAGGCCACGACGCCGGTGCACTGACCGTCGTCGGACATGATCAGGTCGATGGCGAAGTACTCGATGAAGAACTGCGCCTGGTTGCGGACGGACTGGCCGTAAAGCGTGTGCAGGATGGCGTGGCCGGTACGGTCGGCCGCGGCGCAGGTGCGCTGCACGGGCGGGCCGTCGCCGAAGTTCTGCATGTGGCCGCCGAACGGACGCTGGTAGATGCGCCCATCCTCGGTACGGGAGAAGGGAACGCCGTAGTGCTCCAGCTCATAGACGGCGGCCGGAGCCTCGCGCGCCAGGTATTCCATGGCATCGACGTCGCCGAGCCAGTCCGAGCCCTTCACCGTGTCATACAGATGCCAGTGCCAGTGGTCGGGGCCCATGTTCTGGAGCGAAGCGGCGATGCCGCCCTGGGCCGCAACGGTGTGCGAACGGGTCGGGAAGACCTTGGTGATGCAGGCAGTCTTCAGACCCTGCTCCGCCATGCCGAGCGTGGCGCGCAGACCTGCGCCACCGGCACCAACCACCACGACATCGTACTCGTGGTCCACATATTCATAGGCCGACGTGGCCTTCTTTTGTACTTGCGCCATTTGGGGTTCAGCCTCCGAAGGCGATCTTGACCAGGCCGTAGAGCGAGATCGCACCCACGACCAGAGGATAGAAGGTGTTCAGAACGACAAGGACGTACTTCGACGGTCCGTGAACGTAGTCCTCGATGATGACCTGCATGCCGAGGCGCATGTGCTTCAGCACGGACAGCAGCGCAAAGACCAGCAGGACCAGGACGACTGGATGGGCCAGCGATGCCCGGACGACCTCGTAAGGCGCACCGGCGTGGCAGATGACGAAGACCAGGAAGAACAGAACAAGCGGAATGTTGGCAATGGCCGTGAGGCGCTGCTGCCAGAAGTGCTCCGTTCCCATCTTCGCGGATCCAAGCCCGCGCGCACGCTTCAAAGGAGTAAGAAGTCTCGTCATCAGAGCGCCCCCCGCACAGCGTAGCCCATAACCCAAACCAGCAGGGTCAGCACGATCGACGCAACAGCGGACCACACCGCCATCTTGCTGGCCTGATGCTTCTCAAGACCGCGCGCGGTGTCCCACACCAGATGGCGGATGCCGCCAAGCATGTGGTTGATCAGCGTCCAGGTCAGACCGAACAGCACCAGCCGGCCAAGCCAGGAACCGAACATGCCGTTGACGAAGTCGAACGTCTCCCGGGACGATGCAGCGGCCGCAATCCAGATCGCGAAGAGCAGGATGCCGAAATAAAGAGCACCGCCAGTGATGCGATGCAGGATCGACATCGCCATGGCCGGGGTAAAACGATAAATCTGCAGATGTGGCGAGAGCGGCCTCGCTCGAGTGGCTGTGGATTTGCTCATGGCTTCCCCATTTCGTGGCCGCCAAGACGCTTGCAAAGGGGAGGCAAGGTCCCCACATGCGCTGGCTGGCCGTCTTCTAATGCTGTTTGTGCGTTGCGTCAAAGGGCGCAGTCACAAACGCGCCAGATTGAATCGATTGAAGTTTTTCGGCCTCCCGACTCAAGCTGAACCGAAGCGGATCGCGTAGCTGTTCCAGTCCGCCGGGGCGGCAATCCGCTCGTAAAGCTTACGGCTTTCGGGCGGCCTTGGCGCGGTCAGGACCAGCCGCTCCCAGCCGCGCTCCTCCGCCTGATCGGCCACGACATCGATAATCGCCTTGGCGATGCCCTTCCCGCGATGATCGTGATGGACGTAGAGGTGCTCCAGCAGCGCATAGCGCAGGCCGGACACCGGATCCGGCAGATCGAAATAGATCGCGAAGCCGACAAGCTCATTGTCGACCCAGGCACCCATCACCTCGACGACGCGGTCCTGCAGCAGGGCCTCGGCGTAATAGAGATCGGGCCTTCGCGGCGCGCCTCGTTTCAGCGACTGGATATAGGCGGCGAGCAGGGGAGCAAGCGCCGGCGCATCCTTCAGGCGCAACAGGGAGATGTCTGTCAGGTGGTTCTCGGTCATGGTGCCTCCGAGCCCTCTCCTCCGGATAGAACGGCTGCTGTCAATGGCAGCTGTCCGTCAGCCAGAATGTTGAAGATCACGTTAATCAAGACAAGAGAGAAAGCCTATAGCGCAAGAGAAGAATTCTATTTCTTCGCCGCAAACTGCCAGGGAACCGGAGGAAATCGGTCAGCGTTGACACCGGACCCGGCGGGATTTCGCCGGGGACACAACCCGACTGCCCGGCATTCGCCGGCGATGCGAGCCAACATGACTGACACGCTCACACTTACCGATCATGACGCCATTCGCGACTGGGCGGCGGCGCGCGCTGGCCAGCCGGCCATGAGCGACGCCGCGCCCGCGCTCCAGGATGCACAGACGGTACTGCGCATCGTGTTCGGACAGCACGCCTATCAGGACACGGACACGGGACCCGACCGGCCGGACGGTGTAACGATCATCGAATGGGACGACTGGTTCCGGATCTTCGACGAGCGCGGGCTGGCACTGGTGGTCGCGGATGAACCTCCCGGCAGCCGGAGCGAGTGGCACGAACTCGTGCGGCGCGGATGACTCACGGCCAGGGAGTGGCCAGGGATCTCCTCACGACGATCCAGAATCCGCGACAGGACGGCGGCACGTCCAGAAAAGAAGATGCGGATGATCACTCGATCAGCCGAGCCATGACGCGGCTCATACGATCGAGCATGGCTTCGAGATCGGCAGCAATACGGCGGTGCAGAAGCTCCGCCAGCTCGGGGTACTCCTCGAGAATTTTCAGGAACATGGTGCGACCCAACCGGATCACCTGGGCATCGGTGCGGGCGACGGCGCCGGTCAGGCGCTCTCCGTCAGCAATGAGCGCGAACTGGCCGAGAATCGCGCCGCGACGCTCGACCGAAATGATGTGCTGGGTGCCGCCCACCTCGCGGTAGAGCGCGATTTCTCCCTGCACAACCACAAATGCGCAATCGGCGGGAGCTCCCTCGGCATAGAGCTTCCGTCCCGCCGCCAGCGTGATCGTCTCCGCGCCGAACGCCATCAGCCGCAATTGTTCGCGGGAGAACCCCCGAAAGAGCTCCACGCCGGACAGAATGCGCATGTCTTCGTCCAGCGTCATAGGCTACCCTGTTGCGACCCCAATACATCCTCATCCTCTCTCAGGGGACGAGTTTATAGCCTCCGCTCTCTGTCACAAGTATCTCGGCTTTGGAAGGGTCTTTCTCGATCTTCTGCCGTAACCTGTACACGTGCGTCTCGAGCGTATGGGTGGTCACGGCGGTATTGTAGCCCCAGACCTCCTCCAGAAGGACGTCGCGCGTCACCACCTTCTGCTCCGCGCGGTACAGGTACTTGATGATCGCCGATTCCTTTTCGGTCAGCCGGATCTTGTTGCCACGTTCATCCACCAGCAGCTTCTGGCTCGGCTTGAACGTATAGGGACCGACCGAGAACTTCGCATCCTCCGTCATCTCGTGATGGCGGATCTGGTTGCGGACGCGGGCCAGAAGGACGGCAAAGCTGAACGGCTTGGTCACGTAGTCATTGGCCCCGGCTTCCAGGCCAAGGATCGTGTCGGAATCGGTGTCCTGCGCCGTCAACATGATGATCGGGGCGCGGAAGCCATTGCGGCGCATGAGCTTCACCGCCTCCCGCCCATCCATGTCCGGCAGGCCCACGTCCATGATCACCACGTCGACCTTGGAACTTGTGGCCGTCTGAATGCCGCTCGTCGCCGTCCCTTCCTGGAGCAATTCAAATTCCTGATAGAGGGACAGTTGATCCACGAGAACGGTGCGGAGGTCTTCGTCGTCATCAACTATCAGAATAGTGCGAGGAGTCATTGCCTTACCGTTGACTGAACCGAATAGTTGACCCAAACCTCATTCTCGCGCCACTTTCCAGTCACGCATCGTTTACTGCGCCGCGAGGTTGTCTGCCACGTGCATTCCGAAGCCATCATACTCAGGAAATCCCGCAACGCCAGCGCCTCAACGCCGAAGATGCGCCGGAGCCTGGCGATCGACGTCCGGGCAACGCCTCTCGACCGCCGGAAGGGTATCCTGAAGGCAGGCGGGATGACGCTTCGCTGCGCTCTCGGCAAGGGCGGAGTTTCAGCCAGAAAGCGAGAGGGAGACGGAGCCACGCCGCTGGCCGTCGTGAAGCCGCTCGCACTCTATTTCCGTCGGAATTGCAAGGTTTCCGGCGTGTGGCAATCGACGCTGCCAAAGATCCCCATCCGGGCTGACGAGGGGTGGTGCGATGCGCCCGGTGACCCCCGGTATAACCGTCCCGTGAAGCTGCCCTACCATGCCAGTCACGAGAAAATGATGCGGGACGACCGCCTCTATAACGTGTGCATCGTTCTGGACTGGAACATGTATCCCAGATTGTGGAGCAGAGGCAGCGCCATCTTCATGCACATCGCCCGGCCGGGCCTCAAACCCACGGAAGGATGCATCGCGCTGGAGCCGAGGGACATGCGCCGGCTGTTGCCATTCCTCAACTGCCGCACACGTATCAGAATCCTGCGCTGAGGCGATTCAAAGCACGGCGGATACGCGCTTCCCTCCCGCAAGACTGCCAGACGCCATCCCGGTCGCTCCTGCACTGCGTGTTCGCCAGGGGGCGGGTCACGGCAGACAACGGATGGGGTCGGCCTCACGATCCGACCAAGCGACCTTTACTGAACAAATGCAGCCACCTAAGAGCGCGCAACGCCAAACACGGGAATTCGTTCGGCGTTTTGATCTGGCCGTTTTGATATGGCCACAAACACGAGTTAGTCGGATACTATAATAATACGCCTTGCCACAAGGATGCGTTGTATTTCATGACCAAGCCAGCAGACGCCAAACTCTCCCCCTCCATCGAACAGTCGCACGCCGAAAGGCTGAAGCGGCTCCTGGTGTCCGGAATTTCGGCCGAAGACCTCGCCGCCTACTCTGACGAGTCGCTGCACGCGGCGGCGACCATCGCCCTCAGGATGGTACTCGCCCACCGGGCCGGCCAGCATTCGGTGGACGTCGAGATCGAGCCGGGCATTTCAGTGGAAGGCCGGACCGTAACGGCCGTCACGGTCGTCAACGACAACATGCCCTTCCTCTTCGACTCGGTGATCGGCGAGATCACCGAAACGATCGGCGAACCGCTCTTCGTCACTCATCCGGTGCTGCGCGTCACCCGCGACCCGAGTGGCGGCCTCATCAGCATCGACCGCGCCGACGCGCAACCGGACAGCAGCGAGGGAAAGATCAGTCTCATCCAGATCCATCTGAAGAAGCTCGCCGCAGACGAAGCGCAGCGCCTGAAGGACCGGCTCGTCGAGATCCTGGGCCAGGTACATGTGGCCGTGCAGGACTGGAAACCGATGATCGAGCGGCTCGGCCAGGAGATCGAGCGGCTTCGCACCCGTCCCCCTGCGCTCGATCCGGAGGAGGTCCAGGAGACCGTCGCTTTCCTCGAGTGGCTGCGGGACGAGAACTTCGTCTTCCTCGGCATGCGCGAGTTCACCTACACCGGCAGCGAGGAGGACGGCTCCCTTGAGCGGACCGACGCGCCCGGTCTCGGCATCCTGTCCAACGCGAACGTGAAGGTGTTGCGGCGCGGAGACCAGACCGTCAACACGACGCCGGAGATCCGCGCCTTCCTGCACGGGCCCGATCCGCTCATCGTGACCAAGGCGAATACGAAATCGGTCGTCCACCGCCGCGCCTATCTCGACTACATCGGCGTGAAGATGTTCGACGACAGCGGCAAGCTCAGCGGCGAGCTGCGCGTCGTGGGACTGTTCACGTCCAGCGCATACAACCAGTCGGTGCTGCAGATCCCGTATCTGCGGTCAAAGGCAAGGGCGATCATCGAATCGTCGGGCTTCTCGCGCACCGACCACTCGGGCAAGGAGCTCATCAATATCCTTGAATTCTTCCCCCGGGACGAGCTGTTCCAGATCAGCCTGCCCCTGCTCAAGGAATATACCGCAACGATCCTTTCCCTCAGCGAGCGCCCGCGCGTGCGCGTGCTGTACCGGATCGACCAGTTCGACCGGTTCGTGTCCGTGCTCGTCTTCGTGCCGCGCGACCGCTACGATTCGGAAGTCCGCGAACGGATCGGTACCTACCTCAGCGCGGCCTTCGACGGCCATGTCTCGGCCTTCTATCCGTCGTTCCTGACGGGCCCGCTGACACGCGTCCACTTCATCATCGGGCGCAAGCCGGGCGCCAGGACCCCACGCGTTCCGGTGCCCGAGCTGGAGGCCGCGGTGCGGTCCCTAGTGCGGACGTGGGAGGATTCTCTCAACGAAGCGATCGAGGCGACCGACACACCAGCGCACATCGCGAACACTGCCCGCGCCTTCCCCGAGGGGTACCGGTCGAGCTTCGATGCCATGGCCGCGCTGCACGATGCACGAAGCGTCGGCGCGCTCTCTGCCCAATCGCCGATCCTCATCGACTTCCACCGGCGGGATGAACACGCCGCCAACCAGGCCGCGTTGAAGATCTTCCACCGGGGCGCCCCCGTCGCGCTCAGCCGGCGCGTTCCGGTGCTCGAGAACATGGGCTTCCGCGTCATCAGCGAACAGACCTTCGAGCTGGGCCGGTTCGACGAGGCGGGGGTGTTCCTGCATGCAATGGAACTCGAAAGCGCCTCCGGAGCGCCGATCGACCTCGATGACGGCGGCGCCCTGTTCGACCAGGTGTTCGCCTCCGCCTGGCACGGCCAGCAGGACAGCGACAAGCTGAACGCACTGGCGCAAAACGCCCGGCTCGATTCGCACCAGATCGCGGTGCTGCGGGCGTACAGCCGCTATCTGCAGCAGGCGGGCGTCGCCTACAGCCAGGGCTACATCGCCGATACGCTCAACCGGTATCCGGCCATCACCTCCGCCCTGTTCCGTCTGTTCGACGTGCGCTTCAACCCGGCCGTGGCCGACGAGACGCGCCAGGCGCAAGAAGAGAAGCTGGTGGCCGAAATCGAGGCCGAAACGGCCAAGGTACCGAGCCTCGACGACGACACGATCATCCGCCGGTTCCTGACGCTGATCCGCGCGACGATGCGTACAAACTTCTACGCACCGAGCCGGAAAGACCTCGGCTCCTCGATTGCGCTCAAGTTCGATGCGCAGGCGATCGAATGGCTGCCGGATCCGCGGCCGTGGCGGGAAATCTTCGTCTACGGTCCGGAGGTGGAGGGCGTGCATCTGCGTTTCGGACCGGTCGCGCGCGGCGGCCTGCGCTGGTCGGACCGCGCCCAGGATTACCGGACCGAGGTGCTGAGCCTGGTGAAGGCACAGCAGGTCAAGAATGCGGTGATCGTGCCGGTGGGCGCCAAGGGCGGATTCTATCCGCGCCGACTGCCCAGCACCGGCAACCGTCAGGAGGTGTTCGAGGCAGGGCGCGCTGCCTACATCAACTTCGTCTCGACCATGCTCTCCATCACCGACAACCTGGACGGCGAGCATGTGCGCGCGCCCGAAGGTGTGGTGCGCCGGGACGGGGACGATCCCTATTTCGTGGTGGCGGCCGACAAGGGTACGGCTACCTTCTCCGACACGGCCAACTCCATCAGCCGCGAGCATGGCTTCTGGCTGGACGACGCCTTCGCGTCGGGCGGCTCGGCAGGTTATGACCACAAGGCCATGGGCATCACCGCGCGCGGCGCCTGGGAAGCGGTCAAGCGGCACTTCCGCGAGATGAACCGCGACATCCAGACGGAACCGTTCACGGTCGTGGGCGTGGGCGACATGTCGGGCGACGTGTTTGGCAACGGCATGCTGCTGTCGCCGCAGATCAGGCTGGTAGCCGCATTCGACCACCGCGACATCTTCATCGACCCGGATCCGGACCCGGCGGTTTCGTTCAAGGAACGCGAGCGGCTGTTCAGGACGCCGCGTTCCAGCTGGCAGGACTATGACCGGTCGCAGTTGTCACGCGGCGGCATGATCGTCTCGCGTTCGGAAAAGCATGTGACGCTGTCGCCCGAGGCGGCCGCCGCGATCGGCATCGAGAAGACGGAGGTCACGCCGAACGAGCTGATGAGCGCCATCCTGCGCGCGCCGGTCGACCTCCTCTGGTTCGGCGGCATCGGCACTTATGTGCGGGCCTCCACCGAATCCAACCAGAGCGTGGGTGACCGCGGCAACGACGCCATCCGCGTGGCGGCGAACGAGGTTCGGGCGAAGGTTATCGGCGAGGGGGCGAACCTCGGCATGACCCAGCTCGCCCGCGTCGAATTCAACCGCCACGGCGGCCGCTGCAATTCGGACGCAATCGACAACTCGGCGGGCGTGAACTCCTCCGACGTCGAGGTGAACATCAAGATCGCGCTGGCCAGCGCCGTGCGGACCGGCAAGCTTACGCTGGAGAGCCGCAACAAGCTGCTCGCCGACATGACCGACGAAGTGGCGCATCTGGTGCTCGCCAACAACTACCACCAGACGCTGGCCATCTCGCTGATGGAGCGGCGCGGCGTGGCCGACCTGCCCTACCAGGCGCGGATGATGTCACTGTTCGAGAGCCGCGGGCTGCTCGACCGGGCGGTCGAGTTCCTGCCGGGGCCGGATGCGATCGCCGAGCGGCAGTCGCGCGGTGAAGGCCTGACGCGGGCCGAACTTGGCGTGCTGCTCGCCTATGCGAAGCTCGTGCACTTCAACGAGCTGATGACAAGCCAGGTGCCGGACAACCGCTACTTCGAGACCGAGCTCCTGCACTACTTCCCGAGCCAGATGCGCGAGGCGTATGCGGACGAAATCCGGAGCCACCGGCTGCGGCGGGAGATTATCGGCACGGTGCTGATCAACGACATCATCAACCGCGGCGGCGCCACGTTCATCTCGCAACTCCAGGACATCACGGGCCGAACCACGGGCGAGATCGTGGAAGCCTATGCGGTCGTGCGCGACGGGTTCGACCTGCCCGAGCTGTACAGGCGGATCGACGAGCTGGACAACCGCATCGACGGCCAGTTCCAGCTCTCGCTCTACGAGCGCGTGCGCAAGCTCACCGTGAGCGCCACTGCCTGGCAGCTCAAGCATGGCGACGCCAACGCGCCGTTGGAAGAACGTGTCCGCGAGCTGCGCGAGGCTGTTGTGCAACTCACGCCGGCGCTGAAGGAGAAGCAGTCGGACTTCCTGCGCGAGCGCATGGAAACCGCCTCCGCCGAAATGGCGGAAGCGGGTGTGCCCGTCGACCTCGCCCGGAAGCTGGCGCTGCTCGATTCGATGGCCCTCGTGCCAGACATCAGCCGCGCCGCCAGGATGGCCGCCAGCGATCTGCCGCAGACGGCGGATGCCTATTTCGCCGTCAGCGATGTCTTCCAGATCGGACGCATCGAGAGCGCCGCTGCGGGCATCTCCACCTCGGACTATTATGACGAGTTGGCGCTGCTCAGGGCTCTCGACACGATTGACACCGCGCGCTGCAACATTACTGTCGCGGCCTTGAAGGCGAACCGCGACAGCAGCGACCCTGTCGCGGCATGGCTTGCGGATGGGGGGCAGCGGATATCCCGGGTCATCGACGCACTGGCATCGCTGACGACCAGCGGCGATATCACCGTGTCCCGCCTCAGCGTGGCAGCAGGACTGATGGCGGATATGGCGGGATGAGCGCAATCGGGGCGAAGTCATACGATCACGAAGCCCCGGTCCCGAGACCGGGGATCTGGGGCTGGATCTTCTTCGACTGGGCGACCCAGCCCTTTCACACGCTGATCTTCACGTTCGTCTTCGCCCCGTACTTTGCCGCCCACGTGGCCCCTGACCCGGCGATCGGACAGGAACTCTGGGGGTGGGCCACGGGCATCGGCGGCATCCTGATCGCACTCACGGCGCCGATGCTCGGCGCCTACGCGGACGCGGTCGGTTCACGCAAACCGTTCATCTTCGTCTTTTCGATGATCGGCGCCGCGGCCTGCGCAGCGCTCTGGTTCGCAACGCCGGGCATGGAAAATCTCTGGCCGGTGATGATCGCGGTCATGCTGGCCGTTTTCGGCATGGAATATGCCGCGGTCTTCAACAACGCCATGATGCCCTATCTGGTGCCGCGGTCGGAGCTCGGGCGGCTGTCCGGCTCCGCCTGGGGCTTCGGCTATGTCGGCGGGCTGGTATCACTGGTGATCGTGCTGGGCTTCATGTCGGTGCCGCCCGGCTCGACGCACACACTGTTCGGACTTGAACCCATCCTGGGCCTCGATCCTGCAAGGTTCGAGGGGGACCGTGCATCCGGGCCGCTGACGGCCATCTGGTACATCGTGTTCTCCCTGCCCATGTTTCTTTTCACGCCGGACCAGCCCTACCGGCAGGTGAAGGGCGCCGTCCACAAAGCCCTCCGCCAGCTGGGAGAGACACTGCGGACCCTACCCCGACAGAAAAGCTACTTCTGCTTCCTGCTGTCCTCGATGTTCTACCGGGACGCGCTCAACGCGCTCTATGCCTTTGGGGGCATCTATGCGGCCGGTGTACTGCACTGGAGCATCGTGCAGATCGGCATCTTCGGCATCGTCGCCGCCCTCGCCGGCGCGGTGGGAGCGTGGCTCGGCGGAAGGGCGGACCGGGCCTACGGGCCGAAGGCCGTGGTGACCGGCTGCGCCCTGATCCTTATCGTGAGCTGCTTGCTGATCATTTCCACGACGGACGATGAGGTGCTGTTCCTGCCGGTGAGCCCGGACTCGCTCCTGCCGAACATCATCTTCTACGTCGCCGGAGCCCTGATCGGCGCGGCGGGCGGGTCCATACAGGCCTCTTCCCGCACGTTGCTGGTCGACCAGGTGCCGCGCGAACGGGTGGCGGAGGCCTTCGGTCTGTTCGCCCTCTCGGGAAAGGCGACAACATTCATCGGACCGCTGGCCATCGCCGCCATGACGGCATGGGGATCGGCCATGTCCTTTTCAGCGGAGGCCGCCCAGCGGTTCGGCGTCACGCCCATCCTGATTTTGTTCGCCATCTCCCTTCTGCTTCTGCCATTCGTGCAGAGCAGAAAAGGGATCTGAGGAGAGTCCCGGACGTTCACGGCCGTCGCGGAAGTACCGCAGCCTCTCGCCGCCTCCTGGCGAGCCCATCGAACCACGGGCGGCGAAAAGCTCCGGGAATGGTATCCCTCATGCCTCGAAAGACTCGGCATGAGGGTGGCTTTGCCTGGAGCAGTTCAGGAACGTGGAAACCGGTTTTCCGTCCGGAACTGCGACAAAACAACTTCTTAGAGCAATTCAGAGTTCGTGAAATCTGAATTGCCCTAGTGCCGGAAGTGGCGCATGCCAGTGAAGACCATGGCGATGCCATGCTCGTCAGCGGCCTTGATCACCTCATCGTCGCGCATCGAGCCGCCCGGCTGGATCACCGCCGTGGCGCCCGCCTCGACGGCGGACAGCAGTCCGTCCGCGAAGGGGAAGAAGGCGTCGGACGCAACCACGCAGCCCTTGGTCAGCGGCTCGGCGAGGCCGGCGGCCTCCGCTGCGTCGATGGCCTTGCGGGCGGCAATGCGGGCGGAGTCGACGCGGCTCATCTGGCCGGCACCTATACCGACGGTGGCTAGATCCTTCGCGTAGACGATGGCGTTGGACTTCACATGCTTGGCGACGCGGAAGGCGAACTTGAGATCGGCCAGCTCCTTCTCGGTCGGCGCGCGCTTCGTCACCACCTTCAGCTCAAGGTCGTCGACCACACCATTGTCGCGGGTCTGGACGAGCAGGCCGCCGGCAACGGTCTTGGCCGACAGGCCGGGCTGGCGCGGATCGGCGACGCCACCGGTGAGCAGCAGGCGAAGGTTCTTCTTCTGGGCGATGATGGCCTGGGCCTCCTCGGTGGCGTCCGGCGCAATGATCACCTCGGTGAAGATCTTGGCGATCTCCTCGGCGGCTTCAGCGTCCAGAATGCGGTTCAGGGCGACGATTCCGCCGAAGGCCGAGACGGGATCGCAGGCCAGCGCGCGGCGGTATGCCTCGGCAATGGAAGCGCCCTCAGCCACGCCGCAGGGGTTGGCGTGCTTGATGATGGCGACGGCGGCGGTGCGGGACGGATCGAACTCGGAGACGAGTTCGAAGGCCGCATCCGTGTCGTTGATGTTGTTGTAGGAGAGCTGCTTGCCCTGCAGCTGGCGGGCTGTGGCGACACCCGGACGCCTCTCGCCGGTCAGGTAGAAGCCAGCCTGCTGGTGCGGGTTCTCGCCGTAGCGCATGACTTGCGCCAGGCGACCGCCGAAGGCGCGCCATTCGGGTGCCTCGATGTTGAGCGTCTCGGCGAACCACTGGGAAATGGCCGCGTCATAGGCCGCCGTGCGGGCGAAGGCCTTGGCCGCCAACTCCTGGCGCAGGCGGTAGGGCAGCGCGCCATTGTTCTGTTCGAGCGCCTCAAGGATGCGGGCGTAGTCAGCCGGATCGGTGACGATGGCGACATAGGCGTGGTTCTTGGCCGAGGCGCGAACCATGGCCGGACCACCGATGTCGATGTTCTCGACGACGCTGGCGTAGTCGCCACCGCCGAAGCGCACTTCCTCGAACGGATAGAGGTTGATGACCACCAGGTCGATGGGCTGGATGTTGTGCTGCTTCATCGCCTCCTGGTGCTCGGCGTCGTCGCGGATGCCGAGCAGACCGCCGTGCACCAGCGGATGCAGGGTCTTGACGCGGCCATCCATGATCTCTGGGAAGCCGGTGAGTTCGGACACGTCGCGGACCGTCAGCCCCTCGCGCTGCAGGGCGGCCGACGTGCCACCGGTCGAGACCAGTTCCACGCCTTTCGAAGCAAGGGCGCAAGCAAAATCGACGATGCCGGTCTTGTCGGAAACGGAAATGAGGGCTCGGCGCACCGGCACAAGGTCCGGCGCTGGGATATTCTTGGCGGAGACGGCCATGGCTACTCTCTCTTTGCCAGCTTGGGAGATGGCGCTGGCCTATCACACACTGAGCCGAAATCAAACGCGGCTAAATCAAACCTTGCGTCGATGATCCACCGCTGCGTGTCAGGATCGCGTTGGTGCGCACGAACTGCCAGCTCACCTCCGTGCGTTCGTCCGTGTTGAAATAGAGGACGATCTGGCGGGTGCGGGCCGGTCCGGCGAGCGAGGCGAAGAAGATGGATTCCTCTACCACGGGCTCGACGCCCTCGGCAGCGAATACCCAGGTGTCGGTGCGCTCGCCCGCGAGGATGAGCAGCCCGTCGTCGCTCTGGTAAAGGCCGATGTCGGGGTGCAGGTGGAAGCGGATGGCGACCGAGGCGTTGGCGGGCTGCGTGTTGTCCACCGGACGGAACACATCGCGGCCGCGCAGCAGGTTGCCCTCGTTCTCCAGACGCAGGCTGCGCTCGTGGATCAGCGAGAAGCGGGCGGCATAGCCATCGTGGCTTGCGGTGAAACCCTGCAGGCCCGGCTCCTCGATGCGCTGGCTGGTGACGTTCTGCGGGCCTCCGAGCAGCGGCGTGCCGATCCACTCGTCCCAGCCCTTTGGCAGGGCAAAACGCGCCTGCGACGTGTCGTTGATGGTGGCCGTCGAATGGGCCGCCGTGGCGCGGGCGAGAGGCCGGAAGGCCTCGTCGCCCAGCGAGTCGATGCCGCTGTTGACGATGAACTGGTGGCGGCCGGACGACATCTCGAAGGAAAGACAACCGGCGTTCGCCATGTCCGACAGCTCCGCGGCGGGCGGAGCGCCGGTGTCGGCGATCACGGTCGTGCCGCCCATCGCGAGCCGCTCGTAGCCTGAATAGGGCGCGTGGAAGAGCGGTTGCCCGCCGGTATCGTCGTGCCGAAGGAGCACGGCAATCCGGTCGTGCAGGGTGATGCCCATGCCGTTGAAACGGGCGATGGTGCCGTCCTGATGCCGGAAGAAGCGAAGCGCCGGCAGCATCCGGTCGACGGCGCTCACCACGGCCTCCGGAATCGGTTCCGCCTGGTTGGCATAAGTCTGGCGTAGCGGCAGCAGATCGGCCAGGAGCTCGATGATCGCATTCGGATTGCGGGAGATGTGACCGCCATCCGGCAGGATCTGACGCTCGATCTCCGCCGAAAGATGACGTGTGGCGGCGCGCATGGCCGATGGCGGCGTTGGCAGCGACATGGCCGAGAACGCCAGCGCGATGCGGGCGCGCAGACGGTCCTCGCCGTCGGGCATCTCGCGGACGACCGATCGCAGGTAGCGGATCTGGACGGCCAGCGTTTTCAGGAACAGCCGGTAAAACGGCAGATCCGCCCCCTGCAGGACGATGGCCGAGTGCTGCAACCAGGCGATGATGCGCTTGGCGGTGGTGCCGGGGTTCCATGCGATGCCGCTGATGCGGCGTCCATGCAGCGTGATCCAGTCCAGCACCAGAGCACGCGCGTTGGCGGCGGCCAGATCGGATTCGGCGACGTGCAGGTGCCGGAGCCAGCGGAAGCTGTGGAGAGCCTCCAGCCAGCCACGGTGCTCCACATCCATCATGAAGGGCGATTCACCACCGGCCTCAACCAGGTGACCGGCCAGCAGGAAGCGTCCGTGGTAGATCTCGCGAGCGATCTGGGGATCGGCGAGGCGCAGGTCAGGCGGCGCAAGAAGCAGGCGCTCCGGCGTGCGGCCGTAATAGCGCCAGCGGTAGGCCGGGCCCGCGCGCAGGCGGCGGCGCAGGCGCCGCCAGCCCTGCCGTGCCGCCATGCTCCACAAAAGCGGACTAAATCCGCGCGCCATCGTCGCCATTACACCTTTGTTGTGAAACCCCAAACAGAGATTCGCAAGAGACTAAGTGATTCAAGCATTTATGCGAAGCTATATTCTCTTGCATCATCTCTCAACGGAAGAGGCCCCACCGGATGGGTGCATGCGCGGGATCAGCGACCCGCGACCCGCAGACGGGCGGCGAAAAAGCCGTCCACGCCAGACAGGGCTGCCGGATCCTCGCGGACCTCGGGCGTGGTCCGCAGCCAGCCCTCCGACGTGATGAAATGTGTCGCACCCGGCAGTTCCCCGGGCCGGATGGGGTCCAGAAGGACGTCCGGCCTGTCCTTCAGCAGTCCGAGGATCAGATCCTCCCCCTCTTCCCGGTCCAGCGAGCAGTTGGCGAAAACCACGGTGCCGCCGGGCTTCACCAGCTCCAGGCTGCGCTCAAGCAGGCGGCGCTGAAGGTTTGCAAGCTTCGCGATGTCCTCCGGCGTCTTGGCCCACAACACGTCTGGATGGCGGCGGGCGGTGCCAGTCGAGGAACAGGGCGCGTCGAGCAGGATCGCGTCGAACCGCCGGCCAGGCAACCACTTGAGGATGTCGGCCTCAACCACCTCGGCGGCGAGGCCCAGACGGGCAAGGTTTTCCTTCAGCCGCTTGAGGCGGCTTCCAGACTGGTCGACGGCGGTCACGCGCGCCCCCGCCAGTGCCAGCGCGGCAGTCTTGCCGCCGGGGGCTGCACAGAGGTCGGCCACATCGAGTCCCGAAACGTCGCCCAGCAGTCGCGGCGGAAGGCTGGCAGCCGCGTCCTGAACCCACCACTCGCCTTCCGCAAAGCCGGGAAGCTCGGGGATCGGCGCAGAAAGATTCTCCACCCGTACGGAACCATTGGGCAGGACGCGGCCGCCCAGCCGCTCCGCCCAGTACTCAGCACGCGACTTGACGGAGAAATCGACCGGCGGTTCGCTGCGGTGCACGTCCAGAATGCGCCGGGCCGTCTCGCGACCGTAAGCGGCCTCAAGACGCCGAATCATCCAGTCCGGGGCATCGCGGATCTCTTCGAGCACCTTCGGAAGAAGCGTTTCCTTGCTGCGGCTCACGTTGCGTAGCACGGCGTTCACCAGCGCGGCAAAGCGGACCGAGCGCGGATCAGCCTTGGCCTGGGCCACGGCGATGTTCACCGCAGCGCTGTCGGGAACGTCAAGGAACAGGATCTGCGCCGCCGCCACATGCAAAAGCGCGGCGAGCGAGCGGGCGTTGGCGGGCAGCGGCCGGTCGAGCTGTGCGGCAATGATCGTTTCGATCGTCCTGTGGAAGCGCAGGGCGCTGATGAGGATGGCGCGGACCAGCGCGCGGTCGCGTCCATCGAGCGCCAGGTACTGCGGATGGCCGTGTTCGCCATCGGTCAGCGCATCGAGGGGGGTGTGCGCGTCAAGAACGGCGGACAGAAGACGCGCGGCGGCCTGGCGCGGCGCCAGGCCGGGAACGGTTTCACCTTCCGGAACAGCAGGCTTGCCGGTGCGACGGCGTGCCTGGTGATTCGGCCTGCGGCCAGGCTTCTGCGCACTCACGACCACGGGCCCCTGCGGGCGTTGTCCCATGGGCCGCTCGAGCGGCCGCCGCCCCACGGGCCGGCGAAGTCATCGGCAGCGGCGGGCGCGCCGCGAACACCCATTTCGGCGGCCATGGCCTGCAGCGCCGCGATACGGTTCTCCGTATTGGGATGTGTGGAGAAAAGGCTGTCCATTCTTTCCCCGCTCAGCGGATTGATGATGAACATGTGCGCGGTCGCGGGGTTCCGCTCCGCATCCATGTTGGGCACCACATGCGCGGCGCGGGCGATCTTTGCAAGCGCGGATGCAAGCCACAGCGGATTTCCGCAGATCTCAGCACCGCGGCGGTCGGCGGAATACTCGCGCGTGCGGCTGATGGCCATCTGCACCAGCATGGCCGCGAAAGGCGCCACGATCATCGCGATCAGCACGCCGATGAAGCCGAGCGGATTGTTGTTGTCGCGGCTGTTGCCGCCGCCCAGGAAGAAGGCAAAGTTGGCGAGCATGGAAATGGCGCCCGCGAGCGTGGCCGTAATCGTCATGGTGAGCGTGTCACGGTTCTGGACATGCGCCAGCTCGTGCGCCATCACGCCAGCCACCTCTTCCGGCGTCAGGCGCTGGAGAAGGCCGGTGGTGGCCGCAACGGCCGCGTTCTGCGGATTGCGACCGGTGGCGAAAGCATTCGGCTGCGGGTTGTCGATCAGGTAAACGCGCGGCATGGGCAGACCAGCGCGCGCAGCCAGCCCCTGGACAATCCGGTAGTATTCGGGCGCCGAACGCTCGTCGACCTCGACGGCGTTGTACATGCGCAGCACCATCTTGTCGGAATTCCAGTAGCTGAACAGGTTGGTCGCTGCAGCGATCAGCAAGGCAATCATCATGCCCCCGGAGCCGCCGATCAGATAACCGACGCCCATGAAGAGGGCAGTCATGAATGCCAGAAGCATTGCCGTGCGAACCAGATTCATCCAGAAGGCTCCTCTACGCCCAAGTCACTGTAAACGGTACAATTTCACATGTGTGTGAACAGCCGTACGCGCCCATAATGATGGGGATGATGCGCATCAGATTCAACGAGCGGCTGCTCAAATTAAGAACCGGTTGGCCCGACATCATGCCGGTTTTCAACTGCCGGCAATAGGACTAGAAGAAGCACGGCCAGAAGCGAAGCGGCGCACCCGATCTGCCGCAGCAGCAGGAAAGGATGAGCAGGATGAACAATCCAGAGCAAACCCAGGCTCCCAGGAAGGTCCTTTCGCCGGCGGCTCAGCGCGCTCTCCAGGAAGCGGAAGAGCGGCGCCGGAAGATGCAGGAAAACCAGACACAGGCCCCCAAGGAAATCGGCGGGCGCGACGGCCCTGATCCCGCGCGCTACGGCGATTGGGAAGTGAACGGCCTGGCGATCGATTTCTGATACGCACCAATCAGGAAGCCGTTTCACTGCCGGACCGGCCCCTGTCCGGCCAGTACGAAACAGCAGAACCTCCAAACGAACAAAGGGCCTGAACGGCCCTTTGCGAGTTCCGGATAGACCAGTCCGGCTTATTCCTCGTCCTCGTCGTCGCTGCGGCGCGACTTGAGGGAAGACAGCTTGGCAAACACGGCCTCGGCGTCGAGCTCCTTTTCCTCTTCCAGGGCGGGCTCGCGAACCTCCAGGTTCTCCGTCTCCATGGCCGGAAGCAGCGTGTCGCCAGCCGGCGGGGGCGGCGGCGCGTTGCGGGCGGCGCGCTGGACCTCCATGTCGAGGTCGAGCTGCGAGCAGAGACCGAGCGTCACCGGGTCCATCGGCGTCAGATTCGCCGAGTTCCAGTGGGTGCGATTGCGGACCTGCTCAATGGTCGTCTTCGTGGTGCCGACCAGACGGGCAATCTGAGCGTCCTTCAGCTCCGGATGATAACGCACCAGCCACAGAATCGCATTCGGACGGTCCTGACGCTTGGACAGCGGCGTGTAGCGCGGGCCCTTGCGCTTGACCTCCGGAACGCGAACCTTCGGCTCCTGGAGCTTCAGCCGGTAATTGGGATCGGCCTCACCGCGCGCAATCTCCTCGCGCGTCAGCTGGCCCGAGGCGACCGGATCCAGCCCACGGATGCCGTGAGCGGCGTCACCATCGGCGATGGCTTTGACTTCCAACGGGTGGAGCGAGCAGAACTCGGCGATCTGGTCAAAGGTAAGAGCCGTGTTGTCAACCAGCCAGACTGCGGTTGCCTTCGGCATAAGTAGCGTATGAGCCATAAGCAAAGTTCCTCTGTTCGCCCGCGTCCCGTCGCGGGCGGTGGGCAATGCCACCGATATTTTGGGAATTGGCTCTATATACGGATTTTCACCCCGCTAAGCAAGAAAAGCTTGAGCGGGACCCGGAGCCACTCCCGTTACGCCACATCCAGCACGATCTTGCCGATGTGCTCGCCCGCCTCCATGCGCTCGTGGGCACGCCATGCCTCGCGCAGCGGAAAGATCATATCCATGACGGGAGAGATCTGGCGGGAAGCGAGCAGCGGCCAGACCTTGCTTTCCAGCGCCGCCGCGATCCTGCCCTTGAACTCGACCGAACGCGGACGCATCGTCGAGCCGGTGTGGGTCAAGCGCTTCACCATGAGCCTGCGAACGTCCACTTCGGCACGCCCGCCGGACAGGGTCGAGACCTGGAGGATGCGGCCGTCCATGGCGGCTGCGGAATAGTTGCGGTCCACATAGCTGCCGCCGACGATGTCCAGAATGACATCCACGCCCTTGCCATCGGTCGCCGCCTTCACAACCTCGACAAAGTCCTCTTCCTTGTAATTGATCGCCACCTCGGCACCCAGGTTGCGGCAGGCTTCGCATTTCGCGGCGCTGCCCGCCGTGGCGAAGACCCGCGCGCCGAACGCCTTGGCGAGCTGGATGGCGGTGGTGCCAATTCCCGACGTGCCGCCGTGGACCAGGAGGGTCTCGCCCGCCTGCAGGCCGCCGCGCTCGAACACGTTATGCCACACTGTGAAATAGGTCTCGGGAATCGCCGCAGCTTCGGTGAAGGTGTAGCCGTGCGGGATCGGCAGAGCGTTCGACTCGTGCACGACACAATATTCGGCGTAAGCGCCGCCGGGCGTCAGCGCCGTGACGGTGTCGCCGACCCGCCAGCGCGTCACATCGGCTCCCACGGCGACCACCTCGCCGGCCGCCTCCAGACCGGGCAGGTCGGAGGCCCCGGGCGGCGGTGGATAGGTGCCCTGGCGCTGCGCCACGTCCGGGCGATTGACGCCCGCTGCCCTGACCTTGACAAGGATCTCGCCCGGTCTCGGACGCGGAACCGGCCGCTCCTCCGGTTTCAGGACCATCGGGCCGCCGTGTTCGGTAATGGCGATCGCCGTCATGGTGTTCGGAATTGAAGGTCCTTCAGACATCTCATCCACTCCTGAAACTCTGCCTCTTCGCGCCGTCCGATGCCGCCAGCCGGAAACCGAAGGCATCGGGCGCGCCCGCCGATTCTTTTCCGGCGAACCACTATGAGAGAATTTGCCTCCAAAGCCTATCCGTATGTATCCTCCATTCAAAGGACGGACGGAGGAGGAACTGATGGACGAGGACGTCCCGCCGCTAAAGCCAACCTACATGGTGGGCCAGGACATTTCGGCATTCTCGGTGGAGGAGCTGGCCGAATCCATTTCCCTTCTGAAACATGAAATCGCGCGGCTGGAGCGGGCGCGCGATGCCAAGCTTACCACTCGCAATGCGGCGGAGGCGCTGTTCCGAAGAAACTGATTACAGCGTGAATCTTTTCTTAGCGGTTCGACGTTAAATGGACACGTTGTCCATTCAGGCAGCGTGCTGTTCCGATTCACGCGTTGTCAGCGAGCATCAGGCGGATTTTCCATGCGTACATCTCTCGGTTCAATCATTGCGCTGCTGCTTGGAACAGCGTTCCTGCTGTCGGCTTCCGGCCTGCACGGCCTGCTGCTGCCGCTGCGCGGCCAGCTCGAAGGCTTCAGCACGACCTCGCTCGGCATTCTCGGAACGACCTGGGCCGGAGGCTTCATTGCGGGATGCTACCTCGCGCCGCGCCTGATCCAGCGCGTGGGCCATGTCCGTTCCTTTGGCGCGCTCGCCGCCTCGGCCGCCACCATCGCGCTGCTCACCGGCATATTCGTGGAGATCAACACCTGGATCGTGCTGCGTGCCTTCACCGGCTTCGTCATGGCAGGCGCCTACATGGTGATCGAGAGCTGGCTCAACGAACGGTCGACCAACGAATCGCGCGGCACAATCTTCGGCCTCTACATGATGGTGACAAACGCGTCGCTCATGCTGGGGCAGATGGGGGTGGCCTTCGGCGACGTGTCGACGCCCGTACTGTTCATGGTGACGGGCATCCTGTTCTGCCTGTCGCTGCTGCCGACCGCCGTGTCGAAGGCGCAGTCCCCCGCCCCGCTGGCCAGCGTGTCGCTCGACCTCAAGAGCCTGTACATCAACTCGCCGATCTCCGTGGTCGCCTGCATGCTGATCGGCGTGGCGAACGGCGCGTGGGGCACGCTCGGCGCGGTCTATGGCGCCCAGATCGGAATCCCGACCTTCTACATCGCCCTCATGATGAGCGCGGTCATGCTGGCCGGCGCCGTAGGCCAGTTTCCCATCGGCAAAATCTCCGACTATACGGACCGCCGCTATGTCCTGGTGGCAGCATCGGTGACGACGGCGCTGATCGGCTGCATCATCTTTGTCACCTCGCCGAGAACGCCGGAAGTGATCCTGGTGATGGTCAGCCTTTACGGACTGCTGGCCTACACGCTCTATTCGGTCGCGGTGGCCCATGCCAACGACCATGCACCGGCGGGATCCTTCGTGCAGGTATCGAGCGGCCTGCTGATGCTTTACGGTATCGGCACCATGATCGGCCCGGTGGTTGCGGGTTATTTCATGCAGATCATGCGGCCGGAGAGCCTGTTCCTGGCAACCGCGGCCGCGCATCTCGGCGTTGCCGGATATGCGGTGCTGCGCATCACGCGCCGTCCGCCGGTACCCACCGAAGAGAAGGAGAGCTTCACGACGCAGCCTGTCGACCGGGTCGCCACGCCGCAAGCGATTCTGCTCAACCCGAAGACCGACGCGCCCGAGTAAACCGCCGCGCTGGTGCAGCGGTGTCACCGCAAGGTGGGGCCGGCGCCTTGCAGATGCCTGAAGCGGGCACCGCCCTCCCGAAACGAACAGTGGCCGGACAGGCCGGCCACCGATCGCCAGTCTCACTGGCAAGTCGTTGAAATTGGCAGGGGGTCAGAAGACCGTCAGTGCCTGGTCTCCTGGGAAAGCCGAAGCTTCTCGATCTGGTCCTTGAGAGCCAGTTTGCGTCTCTTGAGATCCGCAATCTCCAGAGGATCCACAGAGGGATGCCGCATGGCTGCGTCGAGCTGGCGCTCCAGCTCTCCATGCTTGCGTTGCAGTTCTGCGAGATGGGCTTCAAGCGACATGATGGAACTCCATTTGTTTCCCGCGCCGCCGTTCCGCAATCGCCGTTCCGACGGCGCAATATCAGTCTGCCACCTTCTGACGACGATGTCGAATACATAACGGCAGCTTTCATTGACGCGGTGAAATGTGGTAGGGAATAAGACACGGTCATCGAACGTAACCGCGGCCTCTTCAGTGGGGGCTGAAGCCTGTGCCGCGAGGCAGAATGCACGGATTCAGACATGTCCGAACAAGATCAGGCTGCAATTCGCCTCGAATTGGCACGCCTCAAGCAGGAACACGCGGATTTCGACGCCGCGATCAACGCGATGATCGCGGTCGGGTGCGATCCCCTGCAAATCCAGCGCATGAAGAAGAAAAAGCTCGCGCTCAAGGACCGTTTGCAGCAAATAGAAGATCGTCTCATTCCAGACATCATTGCCTGAATCTTATGGGCCGGCGAGAGCCGGCAAAGAAAGCCTATTCGTAATGGAAAAAAGCACTGCTGATGTTGCCGTCATCATGGGCAGCCAGTCCGACTGGGAGACCATGCGGCACGCCGCCGAGACCCTCGAGGCGCTGAAGATTTCCTACGACGCCCGCATCGTTTCCGCACACCGGACGCCCGAGCGTCTCTATGAGTTTGCCAGGACCGCCAAGGAGCAGGGCTTCAAGGTCATCATCGCGGGCGCCGGCGGGGCGGCACACCTGCCGGGCATGACGGCGGCGCTCACGCCCCTGCCCGTGTTCGGCGTGCCGGTCGAATCGCGCACGCTCAAGGGCCAGGATTCGCTGCTTTCGATCGTCCAGATGCCGGCGGGAATCCCCGTGGGCACGCTCGCCATCGGGCGGGCGGGTGCGACCAATGCCGCGCTGCTCGCCGCGGCGGTGCTCGCCCTCAACGATCCAGAACTCGCGGCCCGACTTGACGCCTATCGGGCCGCGCAAACCGCCAGCGTTTCCGAACGACCCGTGGTGGACGCCCAATGAGCGCGCTGAAACCCGGTTCCGTCATCGGCATCCTGGGCGGCGGGCAGCTGGGCCGCATGCTGGCCATGGCCGCCGCGCGGCTTGGCTACAGGACCGCCGTTCTCGAACCCGATCCCAACTGCCCGGCGGCGCAGGTGGCAAACCACCACATCCGCACGGCCTATGACGACGCGGACGGGCTGGCGGAACTTGCCCGGATGTGTGACGTCATTACCTACGAATTCGAGAACGTACCGGTGGAAGCGGCCCGGACGCTGAGCGAAGGCAGGCCGCTGTTTCCCCCGCCGCTTGCGCTCGAAGTCTCGCAGGACAGGCTCACCGAGAAGACCTTCCTCAACGGCGAAGGTATCGCCACGGCGCCATTCGTCCCCGTCAACAGCATGAACGACCTGAGGCTCGGCCTCAGCACGTTCCGGAACCAGGGCGTGCTGAAGACCCGTCGGCTGGGCTATGACGGCAAGGGCCAGCGGGTGTTGCGCGACGCCTCGCCGGAGGAGGCCGAAAAGGCCTATGCGGAGCTGTCGGGGCATCCGCTGATTCTCGAAGGCTTCGTGCCATTCGTGCGCGAGATTTCGGTGATCGCGGCGCGCAGCCAGGACGGCGCGGTGGTCTCCTACGATCCGGCGGAGAATGTCCACCGCAACGGCATCCTGTTCAGCTCCACCGTTCCGGCCGCCATCACGGCGGAAACGCAGGAAGAGGCCAAGGCGATCGCCGGACGTATTCTCCACGGTCTCAACTATGTGGGCGTCATCGGCGTCGAGTTCTTCGTTCTGCAGGACGGCAGCCTGCTCGTGAACGAGATCGCGCCACGCGTGCACAACTCCGGCCACTGGACGGAAGCGGCCTGCGCGCTCTCGCAGTTCGAGCTGCACATCCGCGCCATTGCGGGCCTGCCGCTCGGCGACACGCGCCGGCATTCCGACTGCGTGATGGAGAACCTGCTGGGCGAAGACCAGAATCGCGCGCCGGAGCTTCTCCAGGAGCCCAATCTGGTGCTGCATCTCTATGGCAAGGCGGAGCCGCGACCGGGCCGCAAGATGGGGCACTTCACCCGGCTCATCCGGCGGGCGCTGTGACCTTCAGGCCGGAGTGCGATTCATTTCAATGAGTTGCGCTCCGGGGTGTTGACAGGCATGTCGCTTCTGGCTATGTCCCCTGCGAACCAGCGCGCTGACCAGCGCGCTTTTCTTTCCGGCCCGAAAGGGTCCCACAATCGGGCCGTTTGGGTCCGGGGCAGACGAGCAAGACCATGAAGATCAGAAACTCGCTGAAGGCGCTGAAGACACGTCACCGTGAGAACCGTCTGGTTCGCCGCAAGGGTCGCGTTTACATCATCAACAAGAGCAACCCGCGCTACAAGGCTCGCCAGGGCTAAGGTTCTCCGTCCGGAAATCCATCGATTCCCCGGACCGACAACGATACATACTGGCTGCATTGCAGGTCAGGCTGAATTTTCTTCCCTATCACCGCAGAGGCGACTATCATCGCCTCATGCGGTTTTTTCTGTTTCCAGCGCTACTGCTGAGCCTTTGCCTTTCGCTTCTCCCCGTGAGAGCGGAAACGGGCGATGTTGCGGCGACCGAACCCGGCGATTCCGCTCCCATCGCGCCGCAGGCGGCTCACCCGCTCGACGAGCTCTATCTGGCGCTGAAGGCGGAACGATCTGAACCGGCGGCCCGTCGGATCGCCAGCCGCATCAACAAGGAGCTGGCGAAGAAGGGCGGCGCCACGGCCGATCTCCTGATCGAATGGGCCACGAAGGCTATCAAGGAGAAGAACTACACGGTGGCCAACGATCTGCTGGATCAGGTCATCGTACTCTATCCCGACTACGCGGAAGGCTGGAACAACCGTGCACTCATGCATCTGGCGGCGGGCAACTACGCCATGGCGATTTCCGACCTTTCCCAGGCGCTTACGATCGAGCCGCGCCATTTCGGTGCGCTGAGCGGGCTGGCCGGAATCCTGCGGATGACCGGCAAGGAAGAGGTGGCGCTGGACGTCTACCGCCGCCTGCTCGAGATCTATCCGCAGCACCGGGCGGCGCAACGCGCCGTCATGCAGATTACCGAAGGACTGACCGACGAGGCGATGTAGGGCGCAGGGGCCGCCGGCTCGAAGATTCACATGGAGCGCCCCGCCGAAGCACTTCCACTCTCGTGCCGAGATTGTCGAAGCGCGGTAAACGGCCGCGCACCTCGACAAGCTTACCCTTCAACCGCTTGCCCTTCGACAAACTCAGGGTAAAGGGGATCCGGCTTACAGCGCGCCGAAGCCGTCCGCCCCCACGTACGCAATGCGAAGCATGTTGGTGGCGCCGGGTGTGCCAAGCGGAACGCCCGCGGTGATGATCACGCGGTCTCCAGGCTGGACGAACTCTTCCTCATAGGCGATGCGGCAGGCGCGATCGACCATGTCGTCGAGGTCGCTGGCATCCTCCGACACGACGCAATGCGTGCCCCAGACGAGGCTCAGACGACGGGCGGTCTCCACCACCGGCGAGAGAGCGATGATCGGCACATGGGGCCGCTCGCGAGCGGCGCGAAGGCCGGTCGTGCCCGAGGACGTGTAGGTAATGATGGCTGACAGCTTCAGCGTCTCGGCGATCTGGCGGGCGGCCAGCGATATGGCGTCCGCACCGGTCGCCTGCGGCTGGGTGCGCTGGGCGCTGATGATCGTCTCGTAGGTCGGGTCGCGCTCGACCTGATGGGCGATGGAGTCCATCATGGCGACGGCCTCGACCGGATAGGCGCCCGCCGCCGATTCGGCCGATAGCATCACCGCGTCCGCACCCTCGAACACCGCCGTGGCGACGTCCGAAACCTCGGCGCGGGTCGGGACAGGCGCAGAAATCATGGATTCCAGCATCTGGGTCGCAACGACCACCGGCTTGCCGGCGACACGGCATGCGCGGGTGATCTGCTTCTGAATGCCGGGCACGGCCTCGAGCGGCATCTCCACGCCCAGATCGCCGCGGGCGACCATGATGGCGTCCGCCAGTTCGATGATCTCGGGTAGGCGCTTGACGGCCTGAGGCTTCTCGATCTTCGCCATCAGGGCGGCGCGGCCGCGGGCGATCTTGCGAACTTCCGCCAGATCCTCCGGCCGCTGGATGAAGGAGAGAGCGATCCAGTCCACGCCGGTCGCCAGAACGGCATCAAGGTCGCTGCGGTCCTTCTCCGTCAGCGCGCCAACCGGAAGTTCCGTGTCCGGCAGGCTGACGCCCTTACGGTCGGAAATCTGGGTGCCGGCGACCACGCGGCAGCGGATGAAGCCCTTCCCGGTCTCGATGGTCTTGAGCTGCAGGCGGCCGTCATCGATCAAAAGACGGTGGCCGGGCTGAACGGAGGCGAGAATCTCCGGGTGCGGAAGATAGACCCGCGTCGAGTCGCCGGGCTCCGGATTGTCGTCCAGGACGAATTCCTGGCCGACTTCCAGCGCAACCTTCCTGTCTGCGAAGGTGCCCACGCGCAGTTTGGGTCCCTGAAGGTCGGCCAGGATGCCGATGGGACGCTCAACGCGGCGCTCGACGTTGCGGATGCGCTCCACCAGAGTGCGCATCAAGTCGTGGTTGGTGTGACTCATGTTGACGCGGAAGACATCCGCGCCGGCCTGATACAGCTTCTCGATCATCGCCTCATCGGACGAGGCAGGCCCAAGCGTGGCGACGATCTTGACCTTTCTGCGACGCTTCATTGACTGGATGCTCCAGTGACCGATGTGTCGGCAGGCGACTGCCCATCCGTAAGCTGAACCATCCAGTTCTCCTGTTCTCCGGTATCGTATTCCTGGAAGCCGGCCCGCTGGAAACCGCGCGCGAAACAGTCGTTCACGCCGGAAATCTTGAACTCCTTGTCGGAGACGCACATCTGCACCGGACCGGACCAGCGCCCTCCCCGCGTCGCATCTTCGGCATAGAGATAATAGTAGCGCGACTGCAGCGGCCCCTGGATGATCGTCTTGCAGTTCGAGGGTTGTATATGCCACCACCCCTCACTGACCCAGCCAGCGGCGGTCCGATAGCCGATCGAGACCCCGACAAGGCTCTGGGTGGAGTTGCACACCCGAAGATCAGCACGTGCAGGCGATGAAACGGCGATGCCCGCAGCCGCTAGCAGCACTGGAAGGCATATCCGCCATACCATGGACAACCCTTTCTGAAGCATCTTTCGACTCAGCACGTGAGCGACAATCTGGGTTTTGTGTGTAAAGTCTGCGCACATGTCAACGCGCGAAGCTTATGATACATCGGACGTTGGAACCAATTGTCGATCCTGTCCCCGCACGACCCGCTGGCGAACCAATTCCCGATGATGCCTCCTTCACCATTCTCTCCCTTTGAAATCATAGACGGCGATCGAAGCAAGGGCCTCGTCCTCGTCTCGGATCACGCGTTCAATCTTGTTCCCGAGGAATATGGCAATCTCGGGCTGCCGGCGCACGAATTCCAGCGACACATCGCGTATGATATCGGTGTCGAGGCCGTCACGCGGAAACTGGCGGCACTCACCGGCGCGCCCGCGGTGATGGCACGCTTCTCCCGCCTGCTGATCGACCCAAACCGGGGTGAGGACGATCCCACGCTCATCCGCCAGCTGTACGACGGAACGGTCATCCGGGCAAATTACCCGCTGGCGGAAGAGGAACGGCAGAGGCGCATCGAGCGCTTCTACCGGCCGTATCACGGGGCCGTCGCCGAGACCATCGCGTCGGTGGCAGAGGCCACGGGCGCGGCACCGCTGGTGATCTCCGTCCACTCGTTCACCCCGTTCATGCAGGGGCGCGAACGGCCCTGGCACGTCGGTATCCTGTGGGACAGGGATCCGCGCGCGGCGAAGCCGCTGATGGCGTCGCTGGAGAAGATCTCCTGGCTCGTCGTCGGCGACAACGAACCCTATGACGGGGCGCTGCGCGGCGATACCATGTACCAGCACTGCACGCTCAAGGGTTATGCGCACGCGCTGATCGAGATCCGGCAGGACCTGATCGTCGCCGAAGCCGGGGCCATCGAATGGGCCGAACGGCTGACGCCCATCCTTGAAGACATCAACCGCCTGCCTGATATCCATAGAGTCGAGATGCACGGTTCGCGAACCGGGCCCATCAGCAACGGAGATCAGAATGACTGAACTCACCGACGAGCAGCGCAGGGACTTCGAGGCCGCGGCTTTCCGCCGGCTCGTGGAACACCTACGCCAGCGCACCGACGTGCAGAACATAGACCTCATGAACCTCGCCGGCTTTTGCCGCAACTGCCTGTCGAACTGGTACAGGGAGGCGGCGGAGGCGCAGGGCGTGCCACTGTCGAAGGACGAATCGCGCGAGATCATCTACGGCATGCCCTATGCCGAGTGGCAGGCGAAATACCAGCGAGAGGCCACGCCGGAACAGCTCGCCGCCTTCGAGCAAAACCGCCCGCGCGATCACTAATGCGATGCGCAAACCTGCCCGCCGAGTAACCGGCCGCCCGCGGTTGCGGTCGCGGTAGGGCTTGTGCGGGCCGGCGCGGCCAATCGACCGGCGAGCGTCTTCGGCTTGATTTTGCCCAGAAGCTTCGGCATCCATCCGTTAACCATTTCCCGCCAAATTGCGCGAAAGAATCTCAGCCGGAGCAGAGCATGAACGACGTTGTTAACGAGACTTCCCAGACCGTGGCGGCTGGCCAGCTGCGCGCATTCGTCGAGCGCATCGAGCGGCTGGAAGAGGAAAAGAAGAGCATCTCGGAAGACATCAAGGACGTCTACGCCGAGATGAAGGCGCAGGGCTTCGACACGAAGGCCGTGCGGACCATCGTGCGCCTGCGCAAGAAAGATCAGGCGGAACGGCAGGAGGAAGAGGCAATCCTCGACCTCTACAAGGCCGCCCTCGGCATGGTCTGACGACTCCGCTCCACAATATTTCGCGGAGCACCCAAGTTTTTGCGACCAGGGGAGACCATTGGTGTCCGGGCTCATCATTGCGTGAGCCCGCACTCCCCAGGCTTGCACCGGCAATGCTGGCGGCGGTCGAGGATGCCGCCATACGGCTTTCGGCCAGTTCTGCTTGTGCTTTGATCTTCTGGATATAAACTGAACTTTCAAACGTTCAGAGCCGGGGGAGCCTGTCATGACTGACGGAAGCAAAGCGAACGGTTCGGCCAAACGGAGCGTTGTCGTCAACAGCTTCACGAACGGTGTGCTCGATCCGGACGGACCGATGCTCGGCCCCGTCGAAAATGGCGGGACGATCATCGCGAATACGGCGCCCGGATGCTGGGGGCCGATGATCACGCCAAGCCTGCGCGGCGGTCATGAGGTGACGCAACCCGTCCTGGTGGAAGGCGCGGAAGTCGGAGATGGCGTGGCCATCCGCATTCGCGACATCACGGTGACCTCGATCGCAACTGCCTCCGGTCACGACAGTTCGCCTTCGGGATATTGCCTCGGCGATCCCTATGTCGCCGCACGCTGTCCGACCTGTGACACGGTATGGCCCGAAACCCATATCGAAGGCGTCGGACAGGATTCCGTGCGGTGCAATGTCTGCGGCAATCCGGTAAAGCCTTTCGAGATCGTCCACGGCTACACCGTGACTTTCGATGAAACGCGTACCGTTGGCCTGACCGTGCCGAAGCAGGCCGCAGAAACCATGGCGAAGCAGGCTGCCCACTTCTCGGCGCTGCCGGATGCGAGCCGCCAGCACTCGATCCTGAACTTCGCACCTTCCGACATGCCCGGCACGATAGTGCGGATGCGGCCCTTCCTGGGGCAGCTCGGCACTTGCCCGTCCATCGCCATGCCCGACAGTCACAATGCCGGAGATTTCGGCGTGTTCCTCGTTGGCGCCCCGCACGCCTACGGCATCACGGAGGAACAGCTCGCCCAACACAAGACCGACGGCCATATGGATATCGACGCGGTGCGCGCCGGCGCGATCCTTGTATGCCCGGTCAAGGTAAAGGGCGCCGGCATCTACATTGGCGACATGCACGCGGGTCAGGGGGATGGAGAAATCGCCGGGCACACCATGGACGTGGCCGGCAGCGTGACCCTGCAGGTCGAGGTGGTCAAGAATTATCCGCTGGACGGCCCCGTCCTCTTCCCGCAGGAGGAAGATCTGCCACCGTTGGCGCGGCCCTTCACCGAGGCCGAAAAGGCCAATGCGCAGCGTCTGGCGGCGCAATGGGGTGTCGCGGAAATCGAACCTCTGGCGCCGATTTCCGTCATCGGGACAGGAGCCAATCTCAACGCAGCCATCGAAAACGGACTGGCGCGCGCGGCGAAGCTGCTCGACGTGACCGTCGCCGAAATCCGCAATCGGGCCACGATCAACGGCGCAATCGAAATTGGCCGGGCGCCGGGCGTGATCCAGGTTACGTTCCTCGCGCCGCTCAGCAAGCTTGATGCGGTCGGCCTCGGTAATTATGCCCGCGAACAGTACGGGCTCTAGGTCCCGCCGCCAACATGCAGTTCCGGCCCAGCCCGCAGGACGAGAAAGCCGGCTGACCGGCCTAACCGGCAGTGAATGACAGGACAGTGATCAGGTCCGTGCATCCGTACGGGCCTTTTCTTTTTCCGAAACGGTGCCGAGCCCGGCAAAGCAGCACCAGTTCAAAGCCGCGCCCCGGTAGACCTCGGGGTGGCGAGAAGAAGATTGGTCTCCGACGAGATGATGCCGGGGATCATGCGGATCTCGCGCAGAACGGAATCCAGCTCCGTCAAGCTCTCCACCGCAATCTCGATGATGAGATCCCACTTGCCGTTGGTCGAATGGATGGCGCCGACTTCGGTAAAGCCGGAGAGCGCCTCCACGACCTGATCCGACATCCGGCCCTCGACCTCGATCAGAGTGATGCCCCGGACCGGCATGGAGACCACGTCGGACCGTAAGACAACCGTATAACCCACAATGTCGCCACGCTGCTCGAGCTTCTCCATGCGGCTGCGGACAGTGGCGCGCGAAACCTTCAGCTCGTCGGCGATCTCCGAAATGCTCCGCCGGGCATTGTGGCGAAGAATCGTGATCAGACGCTGGTCCAGTTCATCCATATCGACTTACCATTTTGGTTAGTAATGCATTCTATATTGCGAAATATTGCATAGCAAATTGTCAAGCTGGCCTGTTCAGACCGCCTCGAAAGATTGATACGATTCCCGCAAGTTCCTTTGGAGGAGGACGCATGGAGGCCAGGCGGTGCATCCTGATCGGGGCGCCAGTTCAGGAAGGTGCGGGGCGTCCCGGCTGCGACATGGGGCCAAGCGCCCTGCGGGCGGCCGGGCTGCGCGAGGCGTTGCGCGAACTCGGCTTTGAGGTCGAGGATCGGGGCAATGTCACGCCGCCCCCGCCGCCGCCAATCACCCATCCGAACCCGGCAGTGAAGCAGCTGCCGGAGGTGGCCGCCTGGACGCGCGCGCTCGCTGAGGCGGCCTTCGAGGCCTCGGGCGCGGGATTTCCCATCTTTCTCGGCGGAGACCACAGCCTGTCGGCCGGAACCGTTGCAGGCGTCGCGCGCCACATGGCCCAGGAAGGGCGCGGGCTGTTCGTGCTCTGGCTGGACGCGCATGCCGATTTTCACACGCTGGAGACGACCACCAGCGGCAACCTGCACGGCACGCCGCTCGCCTGTCTTACCGGCCAGCCGGGCTTCACCCCGTTCATGCCGGAGCTTGCGGCCCGCGTGCGGCCGGAAAACGTCTGCATGCTCGGCCTGCGCAGCGTCGACCCGGCCGAGCGCATTGCGCTCAATGAGGCCGGCGTGACCGTCTGCGACATGCGCGCCGTGGACGAGGAAGGGCTGGCGCCACTGCTGCGCGCCTTTCTCAAGCGTGTGGCCGCGGCAGACGGCGTCCTGCACGTCAGCCTCGACGTCGATTTCCTCGACCCGGACATCGCGCCCGGCGTGGGCACGACCGTGCCGGGCGGAGCAACGCTGCGCGAGGCGCACCTCGCCATGGAAATCCTCCACGATTCGGGCCTGGTGCGGTCGCTCGACCTCGTGGAACTCAACCCCTTCCTCGATGAGCGCGGCCGCACCGCGCACCTCTTGGTAGACCTCGCCGCAAGCCTCATGGGCCGGCGCATTTTCGACAGACAGACCCGGAGCTTCCTGCAATGACGATCCATCCCAAGCTGAACGTGGTCCCCTTCGTCAGTGTCGACCATATGTTGAAGCTGGTCCTGAAGACCGGCATCGACACCTTTCTGAAGGAGCTGGCCGCCTACATCGAGGAAGATTTCCGGCGGTGGCCGGTGTTCGACAAGACGCCGCGAGTGCCCGCGCATTCGCCCGAAGGGGTGATCGAACTGATGCCCACCAGCGACGGCACGCTCTACAGCTTCAAGTACGTGAACGGCCATCCCCAGAACCCGCGCGAGGGACGGCAGACGGTCACTGCCTTCGGGGTGCTGTCGGACCTGCACAATGGCTATCCGGTGCTGCTCAGCGAGATGACCATCCTTACCGCGCTGCGCACCGCCGCCACGTCGGCGCTCGCCGCCAAGTACCTGGCGCGGCCCACCGCCCAGACCATGGCGATCATCGGCAATGGCGCGCAGAGCGAGTTTCAGGCGCGCGCGTTCCAGGCGCTGCTCGGCATCCGGAAGCTCCGGCTCTATGACCTCGATCCCGCCGCGACCCGCAAGTGCGCGCGAAACCTCGAAGGGCTCGGCTTCGACATCGTTCCGTGCTCAACGGTCGACGAGGCGGTGGAAGGCGCGGACATCATCACGACCATCACGGCCGACAAGCGCAACGCCACCATCCTGACCGACAACCATGTCGGCCCCGGCGTCCACATCAATGCCGTGGGCGGCGACAGCCCGGGCAAGACCGAACTCAGCCGGGAGGTGGTGCTGAAGTCGGCCATCTTCGTGGAATTTCCGCCCCAGACGCGTATCGAGGGCGAGATCCAGCAGCTCGCGCCGGACCATCCGGTGACGGAGCTCTGGCAGGTCATCACCGGCGCTGCAGCAGGCCGCGCCAGTGAGCACCAGATCACGCTGTTCGACAGCGTCGGCTTCGCCATCGAGGATTTCTCGGCCCTGCGCTACGTGCACGACAAGATCAGCGGGCCGGCGCTGTTTGAGGAGCTGGACCTACTGGTGGACCCGGACGATCCGAAAGACCTTTACGGCATGCTGGTGCGCTGCGAACAGGCGATGTTGCCCAGGGCCAAAGCCAGCTGAGAAGTCAGCACCGCTGCCTCTCTTGCGCTCTCCGGCCGGAGAAGCGGTTCTCTTTTTCTGGAACCGCCCTACCCCCCGGCCCTGTTCGTCGTGTCCAGGCGGAAGATGGCGTCAGCGATCGGAATTTCCTCCGGCGTGAAGTCTTCGTCGGAAGGCAGCAGGACGGACACGCGCGATACGCCCAGGTCAGCAAGCTGATACGGCGTGCCGTAGCCATATTCCAGATGACCGCGGCCGATGATGCCGACGACAAGCGCTTCCGGATCGGCCTCGAGCGCGCGGACGATGTTGCAGGCGAAAGCGCGGTCCCAGGTCTGCTGGGCGCGGACGAAACGGTCGAAGGCCGGATCCTCCGCCGACTTCGCCGCGCGGTCAGGACGCGGCCCGCCCGTGATGTCGAAGAGATACTGGCGGTAGGCCATGGTGGCAGGCTTGGCGGGCGTCAGTCCGTCGCGCTCAGGTTCCGGAATGGCGTCCCAGCCCTCCTTGCCGACGCGCGTCACCAGCGCACGGTAGCAGTTGAGCGCCAGCATGGGCACCCGGAACTGGCGGCAGAAATGGAACAGCGGCAGATAAAGCTCGGGATCGAAGCCCCAGACACTCTGCCACTCGGCCCTTTCAAGAAAGGCCCTCGCGTCGAGCTCTCCCGCCACGAAGGCATCGAGCGCGGGCTGCACCCGCCGAGGAAACATCTCGAAACCCATAACGAGCCTGCGGCCGGTGGCTAGAAGGCCGGCAGCCACATGCAGCTGCCAGCGATGAATGTCATAGCGATCGTGGGTTTCGCCCAGCAGCACCGCCTGCTGCCTTGCTGCGCGGGCGATCACCTCGGCATGGCTGATCAGCGATCCGCTCCTGGGATCAAGCCAGGTTCCGGCGGAGTGGACAATGGTCTCCGTCATGCGACCAGTTTCGGCAAATCCGCCGGGATTTGCAAATGGGGGCATCGCGGAAGACCGGCTCCGGTAGCGGATCCGCCAGGCTCATCTTTTGTCACGTTGAACAGAGGGAAACAGACGGCTATTCAGCGGCTCAAGAGGCCGATGCGCGGGTGGGCCGGAGGAGTGCCCTCCCGCCAAGGACAGGAGGGGGGCATGACGGTGACGGACGAACTGCGGCAGGCGTTTGCGCCCACGGGCGTTCTGCGGGCGGCGCTCAACCACGGCAACCGCGTGCTGGTTTCGCGGGACGAGAAAGGCAACGCCCAGGGCATCACGGTCGACCTCGCCCATGCGCTCGCGGAAGAACTGGGGCTGCCGCTCGAGTTCATCCATTTCGAGAAGGCGGGAGACGTGACCGCGGCCGCCACGCAGGGCGTCTATGACGTCTGCTTCCTCGCGGTGGACCCGGCGCGCGCCGAGACGATCTTCTTCACTACGCCCTATGTGCAGATCGAAGGGCGCTATCTGGCCTCCGCCTCCTGCGATACCCAAGACGCGGAAAGCCTCGTGGCCGAAGGCCTGAAGGTGGCCGCCGTGCAGGGCAGCGCCTATACCCTGGAGCTTTCGCGCAAACCAGGTGCGCAGAACCTCGTGCTGTTCCCCGATTTCGCCAGCGCCATCGAAGCCTTCGACACCGGCAAGGTGCCGGCGATCGCCGGCATTGGCGCGGTGATGGAGAAGGAAGCCGCCTCGCGGCCCGGCTCCCGCGTGCTCAAACCGCCGTTCATGACCATTCGCCAGGCGATGGGCATGCCGCGCGGCCGTCCGCTGGCGGAGGAGTATCTCGCCCGCTTCGTTCTTGAAATGCTGAAGAGCCGACGAGTTGGCGAGATCCTGGAGCGCCACGGCATCTCCGCCGACTGCGCGCCGAGGGTTGGCTGAAGGACAAACACCGGAGAGTTTGCACCCACGGTTCTGCTATTGATCTAATTGCAACAGACCTTCCTAACGTACGTGTTTGAGTAAGTTACGAACGAGTCGCTCGGAATTGCCTTGTTACCCTTCAGAATCCGGAGCAGTTCCTTGGCTCGACTTTCCTCAAAAGTGCCGCGGAGGGTTACCGCGTACCAGGCATTGGTAGCAAGATACACATCGACCTGGAGAGACGAGGTTTCCGCGAACGTCAGGGCGTCGTACAGGTTGTCGAAGCTTTTGATCTGGACGTGACGGTGGTCGAACGGACCGCTTTCGAATTGATCAACATAAACCCACGTGTGATGCATATAGCCGGTGATGTTTCCGACCCGAACACGATACCACCTGTCTCGATCGCCCAGAATGGTGAGCGGTGTTCCGTTTCGAAGGATGCCGACATCAGCCGCCTTGCCATCTGCAGCAACCTTCATTGGAGCCCGCCCCTTGGGATGACGAACCCGACCTGTCCGCGCGACCGGAGTCGTCGGCTGACCCTCTCGTGCACCGCGTGCGATCTGGCTTGAGGGAGGCGGCGGGGCCGGAGGAAAAGCTTGTAACCGCGACGGCGGCTCCGGAACAGCTTGCGGCGCCGTTCCTGCCGGCGCGGGTTCGGCGGGAGCATGTGCGACTTCCGTCATGTCCGTCGTGACAACACGGTATTGCTCCATCTCGCTCCGGGAGAGATAACGGATGTCGTCACTGTCGTACTTCAGCGAAAGTTTCAGGAGCGAGGGATCAACGCCCATCTCGCTCATGTAGATCATTACTTCCGCCGTCAATTCCTGGACTTGGGAAACGGCCTCTTCAGCAGACAGCAGATTGCTGTTTCGGAACGAAGACTTGTGAACGCCGATCGAGCCCGCTTCAGCATAGCGAAAGACACCTCCCATGAAAGCCAGCGAGCAGGCTGAAGCGCATTCCTGCGTTCTGAACTGGAATGTGGCGAGACCAAGCGAGCGTATCAGGCGTCCAAGTTCCATGGCCTTGGCCACGTTACCGCCAACAGAATCGAAAGTAACTATTGAGGCATTGTGGGTGCGAACCAGCCGAGAGAATTCACCAAGTTCGTCATTATAGGAGAATGAGCCTTTCACCAGAATGAAACTCACCCCATCAGGTGTAGTGTCCGGAGCATAAGTCAGGTCCGCATGAGCCTGCCCCACTCCCAACGTCCCCATTCCCAGACACAGTACCAGAATACGCAGAATTGTACGCATGACCCGCCCCTTCACCATTCTAGAATTGTCCGGTGAGGAGCGGGCCGTCAATGACTTCCAAATAAGGGTCCAAGGTACGTTCAGGAGTTGGGCACGACGCCCGTTCAATAGACCAGCCATTCGTCGCACGTTTTCCAAAGAGTACCGTTTGACCTCATACTGATCTTGCAGATCGCCTGACAGGCGATTAGCAAGAGGCCCGGTTATCTGATCAAAAGGCAGGATCATCCATGGCAACGCGCAAGCTTTTTCTCCTTCCTGGTGACGGTATCGGCCCTGAGGCCATGGCCCAGGTCTCCCGCCTCATCGACGTGATGAACCGCGAATTCAACGCCGGGTTCGAGACCGAAACCGGCCTGGTCGGCGGCGCCGCCTACGACGCCCACGGAAAGGCCATCTCCGAAGAGGACATGCAGCGCGCGCTTGCCGCGGATGCCGTGCTGTTCGGCGCAGTCGGCGGACCCAAGTGGGACGGCGTTCCCTACGAGGTGCGCCCCGAAGCGGGCCTCCTGCGCCTGCGCAAGGACATGGAGCTGTTCGCCAACCTGCGTCCGGCGATCTGCTATCCGGCGCTGGCCGCTTCCTCCTCGCTCAAGCCGGAGGTGGTCGAGGGCCTCGATATCCTCATCGTGCGCGAGCTCACCGGCGGCGTCTACTTCGGCGAGCCGAAGGAGATCATCGAGCTGGGCAACGGCCAGAAGCGCGGTATCGACACACAGGTCTATGATACGTTCGAGATCGAGCGCATCGCTTCCGTCGCCTTCGAGCTGGCGCGCACCCGCCGCAACAAGGTCTGCTCGATGGAGAAGCATAACGTGATGAAGTCGGGCGTCCTCTGGAAAGAGGTCGTGACGGCCACCCACAAGGCCAAGTACTCCGACGTGGAGCTGACCCACATGCTGGCCGACGCGGGCGGCATGCAGCTCGTCCGCTGGCCCAAGCAGTTCGACGTGATCGTCACCGACAACCTGTTCGGCGACCTGCTGTCCGACGTGGCCGCGATGCTCACCGGCTCGCTCGGCATGCTGCCGTCCGCCTCGCTCGGCGCGCCGGACCCGGCAACCGGCAAGCGCAAGGCTCTCTATGAGCCGGTGCACGGCTCTGCACCGGACATCGCCGGCAAAGGCATCGCCAACCCGATCGCCATGATCGCTTCCTTCGCCATGTGCCTGCGCTACTCGTTCAACATGATCGAGGAAGCCGACCGCCTCGAGAAGGCAATCGCTGAAGTGCTTAACGACGGCCTGCGCACGAAAGACATCATGTCCGAGGGCAAGACCGAGGTGGGCACCGAGGCCATGGGCGACGCCATCATCGCCAAGTATCTGGCGCTCGCGGCGGCCTGACAGACCGGCAACACTGCGCAACCCGACGGCCCTTCGCTCCGCGAGGGGCCGTTTTCGTTTGGCCGCCGCGCCACCGAGCACGGACCTCTCGTAGTATTACTAATTTGACAACGACCTCACTTCGGTGGCGATACTAACGTGTTCATCGAGCGCAACTCGGTGTCTGCCTTGCGAATATACATGTTCCCGTTCGCCACTCTCAGGGGGGAGATGCACCTTGATCAGATCCGTTCTCTTGTCCGTCGCCCTGCTGGCCGGCGCAGCCGCGACGATGACTGCGCATGCCGCCGACTATCTGAAGGTCTTTGAAGAAGACCAGCCCGGTGCGAAGGACCATCCTTTCACGGGACGCTACGGCGACTCCAAGATCCTGCTGCAAAGCGTCACCGCCTATGACGAAATCGTGCTGCCCTCCGGAAAGGCTTCCAACGAGGGGGGCAAGCATTTCACGGAGACGCTGCGGGCCGAAGGCAAGATCACCCGCACGGTCTACATCACGCCGCGGGACCGGTCATCGCTGGAGGTGTTCCGGAACTTCTACGATCAGCTTGCAAACGCAGGCTTCCAGATCGTGTTCGAGTGCGCCAAGGAGGAATGCGGCCAGCCGTTCAAGGAACTGAGATACCACTGGAACAATAAGTCCACGCACGTCAGCAGCCCGGAAGTGACGGGTGACCGTGCACGCCTGGTACAGGCCGTGTTCGACGGCGCGCACGACATCCGCTACGCACTGATGAAGAAGGACGACAACACGCTGGCCGCGCTGTTTGTGGCGCTCAACCGCGGCGGCAGCTTCGGCGACATGTCCACCGCGCTCAACGAGCGCGTGACGGCGCTGGTGGAGATCGCCGAGCCTCGCGCGATGGAAAACCTGATGCGCACGGTGGACAGCAACGAAATGGCGACCAAGATCGCCAGCACCGGCAGCGTGGCGCTCTACGGGCTCTACTTCGACACCGACAAGGCAGAGCTCAAGGCGGAGTCCGAGCCGCAGCTCAACGAGATGGTGACCTATCTCCAGGGCAACGATCTCAAGTTCTACGTGGTCGGCCATACGGACAGTCAGGGCAGCCTCGACTACAACCTCGACCTCTCCAACCGCCGCGCCAAGGCCGTGAGGGATGCGCTGGTGGCGCGCGGTATCGCCGGAGACCGGCTCGAGGCGCGCGGCGTCGGCCCCCTCGCCCCGGCCGCACCCAATGAGGATGACGAGGGCCGCGCCAAGAACCGCCGCGTGGTGCTGGTCGCGCGGTAGGGCGGCTGGCTCTGGATCCGGATGCGAATTGTTCTTCGCCTCATCCCAAGCCCGTCGAGGGATGAGGCAAAGACTGCAGGTGCCTTCTGGAGCCGTCGCCCTTCGGCGGGCTCAGGATGAAAGTCTCCGCGACCGTCATACGGCCGAGCCATTGAGCGTAGACGGGTAAAGTCGTACTGCCTGCCAAAGGGTGAGACCGTTCCAAGGCAAAGGGGTTCAGAAAACATCGCGAAACGCCACCCTTGGCATGGAGCGAATGGCACACCATGTACGGAGCCGCGGCTTCGCGTATAACAATTGACTTCGGGGCAATTCTGCGTAAAAAGCTGCGCGAACGGAGATCGCTTGGTCATGTGCGCCTATCATGCGCTTGTCATTGCCAGCCAAAGAGACGCGGCCGACGGCGGCAGCGCGTGTCTCCGCTTTACCATAAAAACGACGGCCAAAACGACCCTCAAAACGGTCTAATCTTTCCTGGCTCGCTCGTTCTCTCCCCGATGCAAGCCGGGGAGGAAAAGAGCCCGCAGGGCCGGCGGGTTTTGATCCGAAGCTAGCGGAGAGAACAGGAGTGATGTCTCATGGGTTTTAAAGTCGCTGTCGTGGGAGCAACCGGCAATGTCGGCCGGGAAATGCTCAATATCCTGGAGGAGCGCGGTTTTCCGGCTGACGACGTCGTCGCTCTGGCTTCCCGCCGCTCGCTCGGCACCGAAGTCTCTTATGGCGACCGGACTCTGAAGGTCCAGGCGCTCGACAACTACGATTTCTCCGACACCGACATCGCCCTGATGTCCGCGGGCGGCTCCGTGTCCAAGGAATGGGCGCCGCGCATCGGCAAGCAGGGCTGCGTTGTCATCGACAACTCCTCGGCCTGGCGCTACGACGCTGACGTTCCGCTGATCGTGCCGGAAGTGAACCCCGACGCGATCGAGGGCTTCCGTAACCGCAACATCATCGCCAACCCGAACTGCTCCACCGCGCAGCTGGTCGTGGCGCTGAAGCCCCTGCATGACCGCGCCACCATCAAGCGCGTCGTCGTGGCCACCTATCAGTCGGTGTCCGGCGCCGGCAAGGAAGGCATGGACGAGCTGTTCGAGCAGACCCGCGCCGTGTTCGTGGCTGACCCGATCACGAAGAAGAAGTTCACCAAGCGCATCGCCTTCAACGTCATCCCGCACATCGACGTGTTCATGGAAGACGGCTACACGAAGGAAGAGTGGAAGGTGATGGTCGAGACCAAGAAGATGCTCGACCCGAAGATCAAGCTCACCTGCACCGCCGTGCGCGTGCCGGTGTTCATCGGCCACTCGGAAGCCGTCAACATCGAGTTCGAGAACCCGATCACGGCGGAGGAGGCCCGCGAGATCCTGCGCGAGGCGCCGGGCTGCCTGGTCGTCGACAAGCATGAGGACGGCGGCTATGTCACGCCCTACGAGTCCGCGGGCGAGGACGCCACCTACATCAGCCGCATCCGCGAGGATCCGACCGTCGAGAACGGCCTCAGCCTGTGGGTGGTGGCCGACAACCTGCGCAAGGGTGCGGCCCTCAACGCCGTGCAGATCGCCGAGCTGCTGCTCGAGCGCAACCTGATCACGCCCAAGAAGAAGGCCGCCTGAGCCTGACGATTTCCGGAAGGGCGCTCCGCAAGCCAGAGCGCCCTTCCTTCATTGATCCAAGGGGGTGTTACCATGGCCGAGGAAGCTCTGGTCGTTGTCGACGTGCAGAACGATTTCTGTCCCGGCGGCGCGCTTGGCGTCGAGGGCGGACATGACATCGTTCCCATCATCAACCAACTCATGGGCGAGTTCGAGCACGTCATCCTGACACAGGACTGGCATCCGGCTGACCACTCGAGCTTCGCCTCGCAACATCCCGGCAAGGCACCGTTCGAGACGGTGCAGATGCCCTATGGCGAGCAGAAGCTGTGGCCCGACCACTGCGTGCAGGGCACGCACGGCGCCGAGTTCCACCCGGACCTGGTGACGACCAGGGCCGAGCTCATCATCCGCAAGGGCTATCACCGCGAGATCGACAGCTACTCCGCGTTCTTCGAGAACGACCGCACCACGCCCACCGGACTTGCCGGGTATCTCCGCGAGCGCGGGATTTCCCGCATCACGCTCGCCGGCATCGCGACGGATTTTTGCGTGGCCTATTCGGCGCTTGACGCGCGCAGCCACGGCTTCAATGTCACCGTGCTGCTGGAAGCCTGCCGCGGCATCGACCTCAACGGGTCGCTTGACGCCATGATCCGGCAGATGCGGGATGCCGGCACGACGATTCGCTGAACATAACCCATTGTTTTGACACGTTTTACATGTGCCGCTCCGCCAGGGGCGGCACCGCGATGGGGTACGCGTTTCGGTCCTGACCTGTCCGGGAATTTCCTACCAGTAAGGACTAGAGATTCTGGCCTCGGATGTTAATTCGTTGGTCAGGTTTCCCACAAACTCGTGTGGGGTTTGGTAATTCA